>NZ_BAAGUV010000014.1:0-146505 GCF_054781215.1 Nocardioides pakistanensis
TCTGAAAGGCATCTGTTGCGTTCACACCCCGGCGAGCCGCACACCTACCTGCGAATCCGGGTCAGACGGGCCGCGGTCGTCGTGTGTTCTGGGACGCTGGTGCTCGGAAGCGCCGGCCTCGCCCAGGCAGATCTGACGCCGGACCCGCTCCGGGACCCGGCTAGCGAGAGCGTGCAGACGCTCCAGCGCAATGTGCTCGCCAAGGCGACGCCGGACCGCTGCTACTACGGCACCGACGTGCCGATGGGGGCCATCGACCCCGACGGCACCTGCCCGACCAAGACGTTCACCGTTGGCGAGACTACCGTGACCCGTGAGGGCACACTGAAGGTCAACCAGGCCTACGTCTGGGGCCTCGCGAAGTCCGCGAACCACCGGCTGTGGTGGGGCACCGGCCCGAACATCCACTGCCTGGTGATGTCGGGCTATCTCGGCCAGAACAACCCGGTCGAGACCAGTTCCTACGTCTGTGACCCCGACCAGAACTTCGTGCCTCCGGACATCTTCATGTACGACGAGGTGACCGGTGTCCAGACCAAGCTGAACAGCCGGGTCTCCACAGCAGATGCCACGAAGTTCGGCGGGACGCTCGGTATCCGCTCCGCCGGCGCGGCTGACGGCGTCGTCTTCTTCGCGGGGCCGGCGTACACCGGCGGGATCAACATCTTCGCCTTCGACGACACCACCGGCGCGTACCTCGGCTCGACGAGCTTCGCGCAGTACACCAACATCCGGAAGTGGGTCCTCGTCAACGGCGAGCTCTACACCGGCGTCGCGGTGAAGCCGAGCACGGAGCACCCCAAGGGCGGCGGCATGATCATGCGCTGGACGGGCTCGAGAACGGACCCGTTCCAGTTCGAGAACGTCGGCTACATCGACGGTGAGGGCGCGGAGCTGGCCGAGCACGACGGACGGCTGTTCGTCGCGACCTGGCCGTGCTGCGAGTCCGAGACTGTGACCGACGAGGCCCCCGCAGGCGTGTGGATGAGCCCGCTGTTCGGCAGCGACCACATGCTCAAGGCTGCGGACCTCAACGGTTGGACGAAGGTTTGGTCGACGGCCGACTACGACCCTGACCCGATCATCGGCAGCCACTACGGCGGCGGCGCGCTGGTCTCCTACGGCGGCCAGCTGTACTGGGGCACCATGCACGTCCCGGGCACCGCGCTCGCCGAGCTCAGCGCCACCTACGGCGAGGAGTACCCCGACGAGATGGGTGTCGAGGCCTACATCCGGGCCAACCGGGCGATCGTGATTTTCCGCGGCGACAACTTCACCGACGGCAAGACCGACACCCCGATCGAGGTTCTCTACGGGGACGCGCAGGAGTGGGCGTTCGACGGTGAGACCGGCACCTGGTCGCAGAAGCCGACCGGTGGCCACGCGGGCACCCCGACCGGCGGCGGCTCGTACGGCGCGTCCGGGTTCGGGACTCCGTTCAACAACTACACCTGGACGATGAGCGTCTACAACGGGCAGATGTTCGTCGGCACGATGGACTACACCTACCTGATCGAGGACATGCTCGACGAGCCTCAGCCTGAGGTGACCGCGCTGCAGGAGAGCGACAACCTCTTCCCGACGCTGGCGAACCTGATCGCGTCCATCCCGATGATCAAGTCCGGTGCGGACCTGTGGCGCTTCCCGGCCCCGGGCAGCAAGGCAGTGCCCGAGAGCCTCGAGGGTGTGGGCAACTACCTCAACTACGGCGTGCGCACGATGCTGGGCGACTCCGATGCTCTCTACATCGGCTCCGCCAACCCGATGAACCTGATGACCGACAAGACCGATGCCTACCCCGAGGGTGGCTGGGAGCTCATCAAGCTCACCGCGAAGGCCGTGCCTCCGCCTCCGCCGTCTCCGTCGGACACGACGGCTCCGGTTTCGAAGGCGTCGGCCCCGGCGGTCTCGACCGCGGCGACCTGGCAGGTCACCTACACCGCGACCGACAACTCCTCGGGTGTGGGCAAGGTCGAGCTCTTCGTGAAGAAGCCCGGCGCGACGACCTACGTCTCCGCGGGCGTCGACACCACGAGCCTGGACGGGAAGTTCGCGTTCGACTCCGGTGGCGTGGAAGGTGACTACGCCTTCTACACGGTGGCGACCGACAAGTCCGGGAACATCGAGGCCGTTCCGGCTACGCCGGATGCGGTGACCGAGTACACCAAGGCGGGCCCGGTCATCACCGACCTGACCGCTCCGGTGTCGAAGGCGAGGTCGCCGAAGGTCGCGCGGCACGAGTCCTTCAGGGTGCACTACGCCGCCAAGGACGAGTCCGCGGGTTCGGGCCTAGCCAAGGTCGAGCTGTTCGTAAAGGCGCCGGGTGCGGCGTCGTACAGCAAGGTCGCGGTCGATAGTGCCGACCGGATCGACGGCAAGTTCCGCTACACCGCGTCCGCGGGTGAAGGGGTCTACCAGTTCTACACGGTGGCCACCGACGTCGCGGGCAACGTCGAGAAGGCGCCGGCCAAGGCCGACACGACGACGCTCTACGACCACACGCCGGCGATGATCCACCGGCGCATGGGCAAGGGACCGTTCGTTCTCGACCTCGGTGACCACGACCGGTTGATGCTCCGGATGCGGACCAGCGAGCAGGTGTTCGCCACCTTCCTGATCCGGCACGAGGGCAAGCTGGTCAAGCAGTTCGGTCCGAAGCTCGTCGGCAAGGGTCTGGTGACCAGGTACTGGAACGGCACCGACCTCGACAAGAAGCTCTGCGAACCGGGCCGCTACACGCTGGTGATGAAGGTCAAGGACATGGCCGGAAACACCACGCTGCTGCGGACCCACCTGAGGATCCACCAGTAGTCCCGTCGGTCGAGCTTGTCGAGCTCGGGTCTCGACGAGCTCGACCACCGGTCGGGTCTCGACAAGCTCGACCACCGAAGAACGTGGTGCCGGGCCGCCCTCCCCACAGTGGCGGTCCGGCATCGCCGTGTGTGGGGCATGGTCCGCGTGCGAGGGGATACCGGCAGACTTGCCGTGTCCGAATCACCTCGAATGGGGACCAATGCCTCGACCGTTGACGACCGTCCGACCCCTCGGGCGCCGCGCCGCCGCCGCCGTGTCGGCGGGGCTGCTGCTCTCGCTCGCCGCGTGTGGCGGCACAGGTTCGAGTGGCGGCAAGGTCGATGAGGTTGAGGTCCTCACACAACAGCAGGCCGAGGAGGCGCTGCTCAGCGAGGAGAATCTCGGCGAGCAGTATCGCGTCGCGCCCGACGATGAAGATGACAATGACGACCTGACCGACATGGGCTGTCTCACCGCCCTCGGCGACCTCGAGGAGAAGGAAGCCGACACGGAGGCGGAGGTCGACTACGAGTTCGACGATGAGATGGGGCTGCCTGTCGTCTTCAGCGCTGTCTCGTCGTATGCGAAGACCGGTGAGCTCACTGATGCGTTCGAGCGGTTCCGCTCCGAGATGGAGGGCTGTGACCGCATCGAGCACACCGACGAGGACGGCGCCACGATGACCCTGGATCTGACCCTCGATGACGCGAAGGTCACCACCGACGTTGACGATCAGATCAACTTCTCTGGCACGGGGTCGATCGAGTCCGAAGGTTTCGAGCTTCCGATGGGGCTCTGGTTCACCGTCGCGCGCGTCGACAACCACCTCACGATGGTCGGGGTGAGTGACCTCGGCGACGGTGGTTCCTCGATGATCGGCTCGCTCGCTGAGGTCGCGGTCGACCGCCTGGTAGCGGTCGCCTCCGGGGAGGAGCCGCCCGCGACCGAGGTGGACGCAGCCGAACGTGGCACGGACCCCGCGGAGGAGGAGGGTGGCGGTTTCGAGAGCCTGCCTCTCGACGGGGGCAGCTACACCTGGGACTCGGGCATCACCCTGAAGATGAGCGTCGAGCGGGTCGAGCCCTGGGGAGCCACCGACGACTTTTGTGGGGACGGGAGCTGCGGGGTGGCCAACCCCGATGACACCCGGTTCGTGCTGAAGTACGAGGTGACCGTCCCCGAGACGTACTCCGAGCCGTTCGACCCGATGGGCTGCCCCGGACAGCTGCACGCCACGAGTGGCAGCGACGACGAGGCGCTGTCGCCGGTGGCGGGCGACCACTACCGTGAGCTGGGCGGCAAGATCTTCCCGGGCTCGACGAAGTTCGGTGTGGACGAGTACTACATCGAGAAGGCGTACGCCGACCAGGAGTTCTACATCGAGTCCAGCTGCGGTGACCCCGACTTCTCCGGCGAGACCGCGTACTTCGTCGGCCCCATCGACGACGTCAGCTGACATCCTTCGGACGCGGGTAGCATGCGGGATCGGCCAGCCCGACCCGACGGCGACAGCGAGGACCCAGCGATGCGGTGGACCGGAAAGGCAGCTGACCGGCTGCGCCGGGGTCTGCGCCGCCTCCCTGGCTCGACTCCCAGCGCCGTCGTGGACGTGATCGTCACTGTCGCGGACGAGCAGCGGGAGCTCGTCGAGGCGTGTCTGCGCAGCATCGACTCGCAGACCTACGACGCCGTGGAGACCCACGTGGTGCGGTACGGCCGCGACGAGGCGTTCAAGACGATCGGCGAGGCCCGAAACGCCGCGCTGGATCGAGCGGAGGGGGAGTGCGTCCTCTTCCTCGAGGCCTCCGAGACCCTCGCCAACGGCGCGATCGCGTCGATGGTCGAGCGGCTCGAGTCCACCGGCTCGGACCTGGCCGTCGGCGGCTTGGATCGCGAGGGTGACCTGCCCGGCGTACGCCACCCCGACCGCAGCCGCACAACTGTTGCCGCAACGCCTGAGCTGGTCACCGACTCCGCGTGGGGCAACAAGCTGTTCCGGCGCGGGTTCTGGGACTCCGTCACCCCGTCGCTGCCTGCCGCGCCACTGGCCGGGCTCGGCGCGGTCGTCACGCGCGCACTCGTCACCGCCAGCGCGATCGACCTGCTGCCCGGGTCCGTCTGCGAGGCCGCTGACCCGGGTGCCGGCCTGCCGTTCGGGCAGGTGCTGACGGTCATGGACGGCGTCGAGCACTGGCTCGCCTCCCTTGCCGAGACCGACCAACTGCTGCGCGCCCCCGACCTCGCGCCGGTACGACGGACGTGGCTGGCGGCCTTCCTCAAGACCGAGGCGATCAGCTACGTCGACGCGGTGGAGTCGGCCACCGACGAGCAGTGGCAGGCGCTCTGCGAGGCGCTCGGTCCGCTGATCGATGAGGGAGCCGAGCATCGCGCCGGCCTGCCGTGGGAGTCGCGGACCAAGCTGTGGTTCGTCGAGCAGCGGCGGCGCGACTGGCTGGAGGAGTTCCTGCACCGCCGGCGCTGGGAGGGTCCGGGACACCCGACCGAGGTGCGCGGCGGCCGGGTGTACGCGACCGTCTGGCCGCACGGCGACGCTTCGGTCCCACTGCCGGAGGACCGGCTGGAGCTCACCGAGGACGAGACACCCCTGGTCGCCTCGCTGCGGATGGTCCGCTTCGTGGATGCCGAGACGCTCGCGTTGGATGTGTTCGCCTACGCCACCCTGGTCGACGACGGTGGCGAGCGCCCCGAGCTGACGGCGGTTCTCGTCTCCGACGCCGGCGACCGCGTCTCGCTGGACGTAGAGCACAGACCGGATCTGGAGGTCACGCGCTTTGCTCGTGAGCGGTTCCAGGGCCACGACCAGGGTGGCTTCACGCTGATCGCGAGGGCCGATTCGCTGCTCGGTGCCACGCGGTGGCGGGTCGAGATCTCCCTTGCCTACAAGGGGATCACGCGCTCCGGGACGATCAACCACCGCGAGCTCAACGGCGTCGTGGGGAAGCGGCCACGCCGGCTCGCGCACGGCAGGCTGTGGGGGCCGAGCCCGCTCGGTCGCGACGGGGTCGTCATCGAGGTCGCCGAGCCGGCGGTCGTGCTGGCCGATGCGGAAGTCGAGGGGCGCACGGTTCGCGGACGGCTCGAGGGACCGAGGGCGGGCGAGGTGGTCGAGGTCCAGGTCTCGACCCTTCGACGGGCTCAGGGCACCGCGAGCTCGACCACCGGGGCGGGCTCGACCAGCGGTGGAGGCTCGACCAGCAACGGGTTCGAGGTGCCGCTGCCGGACATCGGGTTCGGCAACCGTGACGGTGAGGACCCTGAGTGGCAGGTGCGGGCAGCCACGGCGGACGGGACGGAACTCCCGATCGCGTTCCCGGCAGCCCCTGCGGACGGCTGGATCAGCGACGACGTCGGCGAGGTCGCCTGGCGCCGCTCCCGCGACGGCCACGCGGCGGTGCACGAGGTCGCACACCGGGCGGTGGTCACCGGCGTCGAGCTCGACGGTGAGGAGATCGTCGTACACCTGCGGTGGCTGGGTCGGCCACCCACCGACTGGTCGCTGGCGCTGGTCAACGTACGCGTCACCCTGCCCGGCACGATCGCCGCACAGGAGGGCCGGACCGCCACCGTCCGGATCCCCACCACCTGCGACGAATGGGGCCTCGGCACCACCACCGCGCCGAGCGGGATCTACCGGTTCGCGCTGACCACGCCGGACGGCATGACCGAGGTGGTGGGCACCGACGAGGAGCTGGTCACCCGCACCCCGGTCAACCTGCTCGGACCGACGCTGAGGATCCGCGTGCGGCAGACCCCGAGACACCGGCTCGCGCTGCACCTCCAGGCGCCGCAGGCCGACGACGAGGTGGGCCCGCGGGCGCAGCGGCTGCTGCACGAGGAGTACCTCACCAAGCAGCACGTGCTGGACTCCAACGCCGTGTACTTCCAGGCCTACACCGGTCAGACGGCCACCGACAGCGCGCGGGCGATCCACGAGCACCTGCACCGGCACTACCCGCACCTGACGTTGTACTGGGGCGTGGCCGACCTCTCCGTCGACCTGCCCGAGGGTGCGGTGCCGGTCGTGATGCGCACCCGCGATTGGCACGACGTGCTCGGCAGGGCGACGTACCTGGTCAACAACATCGAGTTCGACAAGTGGTTCGTCAAGCAGCCGGGGCAGAGGTTCCTGCAGACCTTCCACGGCTACCCGGCCAAGTCGATGGGGCTCGTGCAGTGGCGGGCCAAGCGGTTCCCCGAGCGCAAGATCCAGGCCGAGCTCGACCGCACGATGCGCAAGTGGGACCTGATCCTCACGCCGTCGCCGGAGATGGACGAGCACTACCGGGAGCAGTACGCCTACGACGGGCCGATCCACAACCAGGGCTACCCGCGCGACGACCTGCTGGTCTCGCCCGAGGCGGAGCAGGTCCGACGGGAGACCCGGGAGCGGCTCGGCATCGCTCCGGACCAGAAGGTGGTGCTCTACGCGCCGACCTTCCGGGACCACCTCGCCACCGCGCACCGCTCCGCCGAGCTCGCCGAGCACCTCGACCTGGAGACCGCCTCGGAGGCGCTGGGGCCCGACTATGTGTTCCTGATGCGCGGGCACCGGTTTCACTCCTCCGGCGCGCAGCGGCTGGGCCGGTCGCGGCGGCTGATCGACGTCACCGACTACCCCGAGGTCAACCACCTGATCCTCGCCGCCGACGCCGCGGTGCTCGACTACTCCTCGCTGCGGTTCGACTTCGCGCTGACCCGGCGGCCGATGGTGTTCCTGGTGCCCGACCTCGACGTGTACTCCGGTCCGGTCCGCGGGTTCCTGTACGACTACCGGAGCACCGCGCCCGGGCCGCGGCTGTCCGACGCCGCCGAGGTGGTCGACGCGCTGCGAGACCTGGACCGACTCGCCGCCGAGCACGGGCCGGCGATCGAGACCTTCCTCGACACCTACCAGCGCTGGCAGGACGGGCACGCCACCGAGCGCGTCGTCCGGGCGTTCTTCGGTCCCCCGCCCGGGTCCTGAGCGGTACGACGAGCACCGGGCTGCGCGTCGTACTCCCCACGCGTTGTGGACGCATCACCAGCGTCATGCCGCGTGTTCAGCGTCCATAACCCCGCGTTACAAGGGGAAAGGGGCTACTCGTCGGCCCAGATGCTCGGGTCGGTCTTGCGCAAGTCGACGATGTGACCGGTCTCCCCGGAGAGCAGGATGTCGAGCGCCGAGCGGGCGACGGCGACCGAGTCGAGAAGCGTCTCGGCCGGCTCCTCGCCGAACGCCTTGGAACGCATCGGGGTGCGCGTGCGCTCGGGGTTGAGGCAGTTCACCTTCACGCCCGATCCCGCCCACTCGTCGGCGAGCGCCTGGGTGAGGTTGACGACGCCGGCCTTCGCCGAGGAGTACAGGCTGTAGCCGCTGCGCCCGCGGGTGTAGGAGCTGGAGGTGAAGAACAGCAGGCCGCCCTGGCTCGCCGCGAGCGAGGGGAAGGACTCCTGGGCGATCAGGATCGGCGCGATGTAGTTGATCTCGGTCGCGGCGTAGACGGTCTCCTCCGAGGAGTCGACCAGATCCCCGCGCGGCAGCACGCCCGCGGTGTTGACCACGAAGTCGACCGACCCGCGCTCGGCCAGCACCTCGGCCAGCGCGTCGGCGACGTCCGCCCGCCGCTCGACGTGGGTGCCGGTGCTGGAGCGGCTGAACGCGTGCACGTGCGCGCCGTGCTCCGCGGCGAGCTTCACGATGTCCGCGCCGATGCCGTAGCTGCCGCCGAAGACGACCATGGTCTTCCCGGCCAGCGCAGCCTGGTACTCCGCCTCCGTGCGCGGCCCGCCCGGGAGGTCCTGGGTGGTCAGCTGGAAGAGCTTGTCGGCGAGGTAGACGTCGATCGGCTCGGTGACCTTCATGTTGCGCTCGTCGCCGGGCACCACCCAGATCGGCACCTCGGGCAGGTAGCGCAGCACGACACCGCAGTCGTCGGTCGCGGCGAAGTCGGGGTCGGCGCCGGCGAGCTCGTAGGCCCGCTTGATCACCGACGCGCGGAAGGCCTGCGGGGTCTGCCCGCGGCGCAGCGAGGCCCGCGGCGGGATCGCGCTGATCGTGTTCGCCTCGTCGACCTCGATGATCGTGTCCGCCGAGGGGATCGCGACGTCGACGGCGTCGTACCGGTCGAGCGCCTCGAAGCACTCCCCGATGATCCGCGGCGTCACCAGCGGACGGACCGCGTCGTGGAAGAGCACCTTGCAGTCCCGCTCGCCGAGGTGCTCCAGCGCACGCAGCGTGGTGCCGTTGCGGGTCTCGGCGCCCTCGAGCACCGCGGTCACCTTCGGGTACGCGCCGTCGCGCAGGATCGCGTGCACCGCGTCGAGGTGGCCCGGCGCCATCATGATCACGATCTCCTCGACCACGTCGTGGTCCTGGAACGCCGCGAGCGTGTGCTCGAGGATCGTGCGGCCGGCGATCTTGATCAGCTGCTTGGGGATGTCGAGTCCCACGCGCGCGCCGACCCCGCCGGCGAGGAGCACGGCGACGTTCTCGGCCGGTGGCATGGGGGCTCCTCAAGGCTCAGGGTGCGGGAAAGGCTCGCTGTTAGTATCAACCCGCCCAGACGGCAGGCAAGCGCGGGGATCTCCCGCGGCGCTTTCGGAAGGACCCGATGACGACTCCGGACGTGACCGTGGTCGTCGCGGTCTACAACACCATGCCGTACCTGCTGCGGTGTCTGGACTCGCTGCTTGAGCAGAGCATCGGCCACGACCGGCTCGAGGTCGTCGCCGTCGACGACGGGTCCACCGACGAGAGCGGCCGGGTGCTCGACGAGTACGCCGAGCAGCACGCGGGTGTGATCCGGGTGATCCACCAGCCGAACTCCGGCGGCCCGGCGGCGCCGAGCAACCGCGCGCTCGACGTCGCGACCGGACGCTATGTGTTCTTCCTCGGCTCCGACGACTACCTCGGGCCCGAGGCGCTCGAGCGGATGGTCGCCTTCGCCGACGAGCACGAGTCCGATGTCGTGGTCGGCAAGATGGTCGGCGTCAACGGCCGCGGCGTGCACCAGGGGCTCTTCGCGGACGGCAACCAGGTCGACGTCGACGTGTACGGCCCCAAGCTGCGCTGGGCGATGGCCAACACCAAGCTGTTCCGCCGCGAGCTGATCGAGCGACTCGGGCTCCGCTACCGCGAGGACATGCCGTTCGGCAGCGACCAGCCGTTCACGCTCGCCGCCTGCGTGCACGCCCGCCGGATCTCGGTGCTCGCCGACTACACCTGCTACTACGCCGTGCAGCGCGAGGACCGCAGCAACATCTCCTACAAGACGCCCTACGAGGACCGCGTCGACAACATCCACGCGATGATGCAGGCCGTCGCCGACCTGGTCCCGCCCGGTCCGCACCGCGACACCCTGCTCACCCGACACTTCGCCTGGGAGATCCCGCGGCTGCTGCGCCAGGACCTGCTGGACTCCCCGGAGTCGGCTCAGCGCGCCGTGTGTGCAGGTGTACGTCGGATGGCCGACCTGTGGCTCACCGACGAGATGCTCGACGAGCTCCCCGTCTCGCCGCGGCTGCGCGTGTCCGCCGCGCGACGCGAGGATCTCGACCTGCTCACCGAGCTGGTCCGTGACGGCCGCACCGCACCCGACGTGATCCACCTCGCCGAGGGACACGCGCTGGCGGTCCTGCCCGGCTTCGGGCGCGCGGACCTGCCCGAGCGGCTGTTCCGGATGGCGCCGGTCGGTGTCTCGGGTCGCCTCGGTGAGCTCGCCCGGCTCGGGGACGTGCGGGTCCACGACGACGAGCTGCACGTCGAGGTGCGCCTGCCGGTGACCGGGGCCGATGCCGCTGCGGCGTTCTCCGGGCGGCTGGATCCGGTGGGGCCAGGTGGCCCGCTCGGCTCGGCCGCCCAGGTCAGCAAGGCCGGCCGGCTCGGGTCGGCCGGCCCCGTCGGCAAGGCCGGTCCGCCCGCGCCCTCTGCCGTCGCGGTGACCCCGGTGCAGGTGACCGGCGACGGGCTCACCCTCGACATCGTCGTCGACCTCGGTGCCGTTGCGTCATCCGGTCCCGGCCCGTGGCGGCTGGTGCTGTGCGGGGAGCTCGACGCCGGCGTGTTCGACGTACGCCTGCCCGCGCCGGCCCACGAGCAGACCGCACGGTTCTGGCACCGTGGGCGCCCGCACGAGGTCCGGGTCGGTCGAGTCCCGAAGGGTCGGGCACTGGCGATCGAGGTGGGCCCGTTGCCGACGCGCGACGTGGCGCGCGCCGCCCTGCGTCGCCTCCGCCGAAGCGCCGGCTGACCCCTCCGGGCCCCGCAGCGGCGCCGGGCTCAGTTCACCGGCGCCCGAACGCCAAGTAGGCCAGCGGGCCGAACGGCTGCACCGCGAACGGCGCTCCCCACAGTGCCTTCGGGCCACGGACGCTTGCTGCCGGCCGGCGCCGGAGGTCGCGCGCGGCCCAGGTCGTCAGGACCAGCTCGACCGCCATCCCGGCCAGCAGGGCCTTGCGCTGCCCCGACGACAGGTCGCTCCACTTCTTGTTGCCACTCATGTCGCCATCGTACGAACGGAGCCGACCGGTGGGCGGGGAAACCGGCGCACGTACGATCGGCCGGTGCGCCTGCTTCTCATCCGTCATGGACAGACCCCGAACAACGTGGCCGGGGCGCTCGACACGGCCTTTCCCGGCGCCGGCCTGACCGCGCTCGGACAGGCCCAGGCGAAGGCGATTCCAGACGTGCTCGCCGGCGAGACGATCGCGGGCATCTACGCCTCGCCGCTGGTCCGCACGCAGCTCACCGCGGAGCCCCTCGCGCAGGTGCGGGAGCTCGACGTCTCGGTGCGGGCCGGGCTCGAGGAGATCCCGGCGGGTGCGTTCGAGCTGCAATCCGACACCGACGCCGTGGAGGCCTACGTCGGCTGCGTGGCTCGCTGGATGCAGGGCGACCTCGACCACGGCCTGCCGGGCGGCACCACGGGACACGAGTTCATCGGCCGCTACGGGGCCGCGCTGCGAACCATCGCCGTGGAGCACGATGCCGACGACACCGTCGTGGTGTTCAGCCACGGCGCCGCGATCCGGGTCTACACCGCGCTCGCCGCCAAGCTCGACCCGGAGGTCGCCACCGAGCTGCGGCTGATGAACACCGGGATGAGCGTGCTCGACGGCCATCCCGAGAGCGGTTGGGAGCTGGCCCGCTGGTCCACCGAGCCGCTCGGCGGCCTCGCGCTCGAGGACCGCGGGGCGCACGACGTCACCGGAGAGAGCGCCGACGAGGCCATCGACGAGGCCATCGACGAGGCCATCGACGAGGCCTGAGTCCGGATGCGTCGGTTTAGCGGGTGGACCTCCTGGGGTATATGTCCGCCTTGCACACTTGAGTCTCTCGGGAAAGTTGTTGGGCGGTGACCGATGGCGACGGATTTCGCCGAGCGACTCGCAGGGGCGAAGGCCGGTGACGAGGCATGCTTCGTCGAGCTCTTCCGCTCCGTGCAGCCATCGCTGCTGCGCTACCTGAGCACCTTGGGCGGCGCGCTGGCCGAGGACGTGGCGGCCGAGACCTGGGTGAGCGTGCTCAAGGGACTGCCCCGGTTCAAGGGTGACGAGGCCTGCTGGCGCAGCTGGGTGTTCACAATCGCCCACGCCCGGCTGCGCGACGCACAACGGAAGGCGGTCCGCACGCCCGTGCCCGCTGACACCACCCGGCTGCTGGAGACCCGCCCCGGCCGCGCCGACGTCGCCCTCGACGTGGAGGAGATGTTCTCCACCGAGGCGGCACTCGCCCTGGTCGGCTGGCTGCCCAAGGACCAGTCGGAGATCGTCCTGCTGCGGTACGTCGCCGGGCTCGACGTCGCGGCGACGGCGAAGGTCGTGGGCAAGCGGCCGGGCGCCGTACGCGTCGCCGCACACCGCGGCCTCAAGCGGCTCGCCGAGCTGCTCGGGCCCGCACCCGGCGGTTCGGGCGCGGGGGCTGTAACGCATTCGAAGCGCGGATCGGTAACGGAGTGACATGTTGAACAATCACCGACGCCCACACGACGACCACCCGCTCGACGAGCGCGTGGCCGCGCTGCTCGCGGCTGCAGCCGCCCCCACCGAGACCGGCCCCGTGCCGGGGGAGGAGGAGGCGCTCGCCGCGTTCCGTGCGTCGCAGCAGACCACTGGGAGGTCACTCTTGCGTTCCCCCATCACTCCGGCCAAGACCGCACTCGCCGCCGCGCTCGGTGCCGGCGTCCTGCTCACCGGCGGCGTCGCTGCCGCCGCGACCGGGTCGCTGCCCGGTGCCGCCCAGGACAAGGCCAGCGAGATGCTGACCAAGGTCGGTGTCACCGTGCCGGGTGCCGACGAGAACGCCGCCGGCAACCCCGACCAGCGTGGCAAGTCGGCCGACGACGCCGAGGAGACCGAGTCCACCGACGAGGCCACCCAGACCACGGACGACTCCACCACCGGGGGCACCGAGGACGTCGTCGACGCCCCCGCTGTCGTGGACGACGGCTCCGAGGACGTCGAGTCGAACGGCAAGGGTGAGGCGGTCCGCGAGCTCGCGAAGAGCGAGGAGACCTCCGGCGTCGAGAAGGGTGCGGCCGTCTCCGGCTACGCCTCCGGCGGCAAGAGCAAGGCCGGTGAGAACCACCAGCAGGGCAAGCCCGCCGAGGACGGCGACGACACCGAGTCCGGCGAGGAGCCGACCGAGGGTGACGACGAGCCCACCACCGGCGAGACCAAGTCGGCCGAGAAGCGCACCGACGGCGAGGCGAAGTCGGCCGAGCAGAAGACCGACGGCCAGGCCAAGTCGGCCGAGAAGCGCCCTGCCTCCGAGGACACCGACTCCGAGGACTGAGGCGCCCCACGACGCGCGTGTGCTCTCCACCCGCCTGGAGGGCACACGCGCACCGTCGCCGACCGGGCCCGGAACCCCTGTCGAGCCCGGCCGGCGACGCTTCTCCAGGCCTTGAGCACTGATCTCAGGCCGGACCCCTCACGTGCCCGAGTGGCAGCTCTGACGTGCCTGGGAGGCGACAGAGCCCCGCTCGGGCACGTGGCGTCTCCGGCCGGCCCCCGCTGGTCGAGCTTGTCGAGACCCGGCTGGTCTCCGCTGGTCGAGCTAGTCGAAACCCGGGCGCCATCTGCTGGTCGAGCTTGTCGAGTCCAGCGGTGCGGGCCCGGCCCGGCGCCCTAGCGCCCCGGCTCGACGAGCTGGACGGAGCCGTCGGGGGCGCGCTCCTCGCGGTACAGCGAGCCGGTCTTGGGGCAGGTCCAGGTGCCCTCGCTGTCGGCGGCCTCGAGGCGCATCCCGGCGCGGCCGACCCAGCCGATCTGGCGGGCGGGCACACCGACCACCAGCGCGAAGTCGGGCACGTCGCGGGTCACCACGGCACCCGCGGCGACCATCGCCCAGCGACCGATCCGGACCGGTGCGACACACACCGCGCGGGCCCCGATCGAGGCACCCTCGCCGATCTTCACGCCGACCGCCTCCCAGTCGCCGCCACGCTTGAGCTTGCCGTCGGGGTCGACCGAGCGGGGGTACTCGTCGTTGGTCAGCACCGCGGCCGGGCCGATGAACACCCCGTCGCCGAGCTCGGCGGGCTCGTACACCAGCGCGTAGTTCTGCAGCTTGACGTTGTCGCCCATGACGACACCCGGTCCGACGTACGCGCCGCGGCCGATCACGCACCCGGCGCCGAGCCGGGCGTCCTCGCGGATCTGGGCCAGCTCCCACACCGACGTGCCGTCGCCGACCGTCGCGGACTCCGCGACCTGCGCTGTGGGCTGGACTCGGACCGTCACGGGATGCTCCTACTTGTCGACGTCACCGACTACGAAGAACATCGAGCCTAGTATCGACACCATGTCGGCCACGACGCAGCCCGTCAGCAACTCGGGCAGCACGGCCACGTTGTTGAACGACGCCGTGCGCAGCTTCATCCGCCACGGCGTCTTCTCCCCGCGCGAGACCAGGTAGTAGCCGTTGATGCCGAGCGGGTTCTCCGTCCAGGCGTACGTCGATCCCTCGGGTGCCTTGAGGATCTTCGGCAGCCGCACGTTGATCGGGCCGCGGTCGAGCGAACGGAGCCGGTCGATGCACGCCTCGGCGATGTCGAGGGAGACCTGCACCTGGTCCAGCAGCAGGCCGAAGCGCGCGTAGCCGTCGCCCTCGGTGCGCACCGGCACGCGCATCACCCCGTCGGTGACCAGCTCGCCGTACGCCAGGTAGGGCTCGTCGCGGCGCAGGTCGAAGTCCACGCCGGAGGCGCGCGCGATCGGCCCGGAGACGCCGTACGCGTCGATCAGCTCCCGGGACAGGATCCCGACGTTCTGGGTGCGGGCCTGGAAGATCTCGTTGCCGAAGATCAGGTCCTCGATCTGCGGCATCCGGGAGCGTACGGCGCGCACCGCCTCGCCGCACCGGTCGAGCCAGCCGGCCGGGATGTCGTCCTTGAGGCCGCCGACCCGGTTGAACATGTAGTGCATCCGGCCACCGGAGAGCTCCTCCATCACCTGCTGGATCGTCTCGCGCTCGCGGAAGGCGTAGAACATCGGTGTGATCGCACCGAGCTCGATCGGGTAGGAGCCCATGAACATCAGGTGGTTCAGCACCCGGTTCAGCTCGGCGAGCAGGGTCCGCAGCCACACCGCGCGCTCCGGCACCTCCATGCCGAGCATCCGCTCGACGGCGAGCACCACGCCGAGCTCGTTGGAGAACGCCGAGAGCCAGTCGTGCCGGTTGGCGAGCACGATGATCTGCCGGTAGTCGCGGACCTCGAACAGCTTCTCCGCGCCGCGGTGCATGTAGCCGATGATCGGCTCGGCGTGGACGATCCGCTCGCCGTCGAGGGTCAGCTGCAGCCGGAGCACGCCGTGTGTGGCGGGGTGCTGCGGGCCGATGTTGAGGATCATGTCCTGGGTGGCCATGCCCGGGCCGCCGCCGCGTTCGTAGCCGAACCCGGCTGCGCCTGCGCCCATGCCGACAGTGATCTGCTCGTGCTGCTGACCGGTCACCGGCCCATCGTGGCACGGCGGTGACCGGTTTGGGCCCACCGCGCCGGTTTCGCCGCCGGCCCTCGGACGGGACAGCAGCTCTTCCATCGGTTCCGGAGCCGATGTGGGATCGGCTCCGGAACCCCCTATGGAGGAGCCCCACGTGCTATCTCCGCGAGGGCCAACTACTACGAGGATCACCCCGAGCCCCGCGTTCTGTTCGCCGAATCGTGTCTTCGGTGCCTCTCGGGCCCGTTCGGGGGCCTCTCGGCAGCAGCCGATGCCCCCGACGGGTCAGTCCGGAGCCGCCCGAACGGGCCATCGCTAGCCTTGGCGGCGATGGACGATCTCTTCGCGCCCCCCGGCAACACCTGGCAGCCGGTCTCGCCCCAGCTCAGGCGGCTGCGCCGTGTCGTGCTCGCCGGCTGGGCGGGCGTCGTACTCGTGGCGCTGCTGGTGCTCGCCTGGCTGTTCTCGCTCCCACTCGGCGTGACCGTGCCCGCCGCGGTGGCGGTCGTCGCGCTCGCGGTCTGGGGGTGGTGGCTGGTCGGCCGCAACGTGCACCACTGGGGGTACGCCGAGCGCGACGAGGACCTCTACATCAAGCACGGGGCGCTGTTCCGCGAGCTCGTGGCGGTGCCCTACGGCCGGATGCAGTACGTCGACATCACCGCCGGACCGCTGGAGCAGCTGTACGGCATCGCCACCGTGCGACTGCACACGGCGAGCCCTGGCACCAGCGCCCGCATCCCCGGCCTGCCCGCCGATGACGCAGCTCGCCTACGGGACCGGCTGACCGAGCTCGGGGAGTCGCAGGCGGCCGGGCTGTGACCGAGCGTCCCCCGCAGCGGCTGTCCCCGCTGACCCCGGTCGTCCGCGGGTTCATCGTGCTGGTCGCCGCCGCCACGACGGTGTTCCGCGACGTCGCGCAGGGCGAGATCGGGCCCGCCGCGGTCATGTTCGCGCTCGTGCTGATCGGTGGGGCGGTGTACGGCCTCGCGTCGTGGCTGCGCACGACGTTCTGGATCGAGGCCGACGAGCTTCGCGTCGACACCGGCGTGGTCTCTCGGCAGTCACGCCGGATCCGGATCGACCGGCTGCAAGGGGTCGACATCGTGCAGCCGTTCGTCGCGCGGCTGTTCGGGCTCGCCGAGCTGCGCATGGACGTGGCAGGCGGCAACGCGCGCGAGGGTTCGCTGGCGTACCTGCCGCTCGCCGAGGCGGCCCGGCTGAAGGACCTGCTGCTCGACCGTCGCGCGGAGCTCGGGGGCGCCGGCGCCGCGAGAGCGGGCGTGGCCGGGCCGGCCGGGGCGACCGGGACGGGCGGGCAGAGCGCAGCGATTCTCGCCGCCGCCGCAGGTGGGGTGAGCCAGGGAATCGGCCGGCCCACCGGGTTGGGCTGGCCGGAGCTCGCCGGGGTCTCGACGGGCTCGGCCAGCGGGGTCTCGACCCTTCGACAGGCTCAGGGCACCGCGGGCTCGACCAGCGGGGTCTCGACCCCTTCGACGGGCTCAGGACATCGCCTTCGACAGGCTCAGGGCACCGCGGGCTCGACCAGCGGGGTCCGCCTGGCTACCGGGCTGGGATGGCCGGATGGGGTCTCGACGAGCTCGACCACCGGGGGCGGAGTCTCGACGAGCTCGACCACCGGCGGGGTCTCGACAGGCTCGACCACCGGCGGGGTCTCGACGAGCTCGACCACCGGCGGGGTCTCGACAAGCTCGACCACCGGGGCGAGCGAGCGAGTGGTGGCGCGGATCGAGCTGCCGATGCTGCTGAAGTCGATCGCGTACTCCGGCGAGACCGTGGTCATGCTCGTGGTGATCGTCGGGCTGCTGATCGGGTTCGGTGTGGCCGGCGAGTGGGTCGGCATCGGGGCGATCCTGCCGGTCGTGGCGGGGTTCGGCGTGTCGATGTTCCGCCGGTTCTCCCAGAACTACGGGTTCACCGTCTCGGAGACCCCGGCCGGCCTCCAGGTCAAGCGCGGCCTGTTCGACCTGAGCCGGCAGACGATCGCGCTGAAGCGGGTGCAGGGCGTGGTGGTGACCGAGCCGCTGATGTGGCGCCGGTTCGGCTGGGCCCGGCTCGATGTGTCGATCGCCGGCTACGGCACCGGGGTGGAGTCCGAGGCCGCACCTCCGACGGCAGTGCTCCCGGTCGGTCGGCGGGACGTGGTGCACGCGCTGGCCCGGCACGTCCTGCAGGGCCTGGAGCCGACCGAGGTGGAGCTCAAGCCTGTGCCGAGGCGGGCCCGGTGGTTCGCGCCGATCGGGTACCGGTACCTCGGCGTCGGCACCGACGAGCAGCTCGTCGTGGCCCGCGAGGGATGGGTGGGTCGTCGTACCCATGCCGTGCCGCAGGCCCGGGCCCAGTCGGTGCGGCTCACCCAGGGACCGTTGCAGCGCAGGCTCGGGCTGGCCGACGTACACCTGGACAGCCCGCCCGGCCCCGTCACCGCCCGCGCGAAGCACCGTGACGCCACCGAGGCCCGCCGGCTGTTCGACGTCGAGGTGGCGATGACCGCCTGGGCGCGCAGGCAGCTCGACGCCGACGCGCGCTGAGGGCCACAGGTCCGACTTCCCCAGCGCTGTGGACGCATCGCACGGCGTATGCCGCGTGTGGAGCGTCCATAACCCCGCGTTACAAGGGAGGAGGAGGGGGGTCAGATGCCGCGCAGGACGCCGCTCTGCTTGAGGCGGCGCCACACGGCCTCGCGGCGGTGCACGACGATGTCCTCGGTCAGGTGCAGCTTGTCCTTCCACACCACGATGTCGTCGACGACCGGCAGGCACAGCGGCGCGCCGTCGCAGAACACGTCGGCGACGTCGGCGGTGTAGACGTTGTCCGAGAGCGACGCCACGGTCTCGTAGAAGGTGTCGCTGGCCGGTTGCTCCTCGATCGGCACGGAGCACTGCTCGAGGGTCTCCGCCGCGGAGAGGCACTCCAGCGGATCGCGGTTGCCGGTCAGCGGGAGGCTGTTGAGCATCACCACGCGGCGGCCCTGGGCGCTGATCTGCTCCACGGTCTCCTTGGTGCTGTTGAACACCAGCTCGCGGACGTCGTCCTCGGTCGAGCCGTCGGCGCGGACCAGCCGCTTCTTCCAGCGACCGTCCTCGCGAGCCATCGCGGAGAGCACGACCACGTCGGGGTCGAGCTCGGGCAGCACCTTGTCGTACCAGGGCCCGCGGCTGTCGAGGCACTCCCTGGCGCGCTCCTCGTCGAAGTCGCTGTCGACCACGCCGGCCTGCCACGGGCAGCCGCGGACGGCGTTGACCGAGAGGGTCAGGTCGTGCTCCTGCGCCAGCTTCTTGAACATCGCGATCAGCATCTCGGCGTGGCTGTCGCCGACCAGCGCGATGTGCGTGCCGGAGCCCTTCACGAGGACGCAGGCGTCGGGGTCCTCGGGGGTGCAGGGCGGGTAGTCGTCCGGCTCCTTCATCAGCTTCTCGTAGTCGATCCCGCTCGGCACCGGCGCCTTGCGGTCGGCGCGGCTGACCTCGCGGACGTCGGAGTCACGCAGGGCTGCCTCGCTCGGCTCCGGCATCACCGAGGCGACCGGCACCGAGGCGACGGCGGTCGAGGCCAGACGCGGGGTGCGCTCGGAGCTGAGCACGACCGGCACCACGAGCGCAGCGACGGCGGCGCTGCTGGTGAGGCCGACCAGGGCGGTCTGCCAGCGGAAGGGGTGGAGCGCCTGCGCGCTGCGGATCGGGGTCTCCAGCACCTGGAACGACAGGGCCGCGAGTCCGGTGCTGAGGCCGATCGCGAGCGCCGCGACGGTCAGCGGCTTGATCTCGAGCACCTCGGTCAGCACCAGGATCACCGGCCAGTGCCAGAGGTACGTGCCGTAGGAGACCTTGCCGAGGAAGACCGGGATGTGCCGCGACAGCTGCCGGGAGAGGAAGCCGTCCTCGCTGAGCATGATGCCGCCGACGAGCGCGACCGAGGCGACGGTGGCGAGGATGCCGCGCCACGACGGGGTCAGCTCGAGCAGGCCGCTGCCGAGCACGAGCATGCTGACGAGCCCGACGCCCGCGACCACGCCACCTGCCCGGCCGGTGGGCCGGACGCTCGGCCGGGCGGCGAGCGCACGCATGCCGAGGGCGAGCAGCACCCCGGCCAGCATCTGGTAGAGCCGGGCGTCGGTGCCGTAGTAGGCCCAGCTGACGTTGAGCTGTGCCCACACCAGCTGCGAGACCAGGGATGCGGCGAGGAGGCCGCCGACGACGGCCGGGATCAACCGGGGGTGCTTGGCGGAACGGCGGAAGAGGAAGACCAGCAGCAGCGGGAAGAACAGGTAGAACTGCTCCTCGATCGCCAGGGACCAGAAGTGCAGGAACGGGCTCTCGTCGATTCCGGAGGCGAAGTAGTCCTGCTGCTTGAACAGGAAGTTCCAGTTCGCGACGTACAGCAGGGCGCTCTGCGCGTCACCGACCAGCGGCAGCCGGCGGGCCAGCGGTGTGATCAGCAGGAAGACCGTGGCCGTCGCGACGATCACCACGACCGCCGCGGGCAGCAGCCGGCGGACGCGTCGGGCGTAGAACCGGCCGATGTCGAGACGGCCTGTGCGGTCGAGCTCGCTGAGGATCACGCTGCTGACCAGGAACCCCGACAGCACGAAGAACAGGTCGACCCCGATGAACCCGCCGGCGGCCCAGGCCAGGCCGGCGTGGAAGAGGACGACGAGGTAGACCGCGATGGTGCGCAGTCCATCGAGAGCAGGCCGGTAGGTCCAGGGCATGGGCATCGACGTTACGGGAATTCCCTTTACCTTGCCCACTCCGGGTGAGCGAGCGCACAAGCCCTTTGTCCCCCGGATGGAACCGGCTCAAACCGACTGCGTGAGCCACCCCACAGCACCCCGTGCGGGACCGCCCGCAGCCGTCAGCACCCACCAGAACCCGCCGAGGCTGACCGGGTCGGTGAGCTCGGCGGCCTCACCCGCCGCGGAGAGCGCGCGGACGTAGCCCTGTGGGTCGCTGGTGGCCAGCGCCAGGTCGGGTCGGCGGCCCTCGACCCCGAGCCGGTGCAGCGCGTCTCTCTGGCGTACGACGGTCCCGCCGACCCGCGCCGCGACCGCGTCGACCGCGACGTCGGCGGTCACGTCACGCGACCCGTTCGGGAGTACGTCGACCTCGCGACCGTCGCGGTAGGAGCGCATCGACCCGAACACCGGCCGGTCGGCCGCCGTGTGCCCGTAGTCCACGGCGACGGCGAGCCCGTTGGTGACCCGGCTCACCACGTCGGCCCAGGCCTCGTCGCGGGTGGTGCCGACCTCGACCCGGGAGCCGGGTTCGGCGCCGTCGAGCGGCCACCACTGCTCGCACCACGCGGCCAGGCCCGCCGGCACGACCCGGTCGGTGAGCCGGGCGCCGAGCGTCTCGCGGCCGGTCGCGGGGTCGACGTGCACCACGCGCGGCACGCCCTCCGGGTCCACCTCGACGACGTGGCAGGGGATGTTGTCGAGCCACTCGTTGGCGACCACGAGCCCGTCGACCTCCACGGGCAGGGCCGGGGACCAGTCGATCGACCCGGGCAGCTCGACCGGACGCTCTGCGACCTCGACGCCGAGCAGGGTCAGCGACGGGTCGATCCGGTGCGCCTCGGCGAGCAGCTCGCCGCGTCCGGCGCCGACGTCGACGATCGTGTCCAGGCCGGCCCGCCGGGCGAGGTCGACCAGCGCCCGGGCGAACAGCGGTGAGGCATGCACCGAGGTGCGGAAGTGCGCCCGCGGCGACTCCCGCCGGAAGAACCCGCCGGGTCCGTACAACGCCGCGTCCCAGGCCGTCTTCCACGGCGGGTCGGTGGTCGGCGGCGGCATCGGCGGGATGCCCAGGCTGATCGGGCCGGTCATGCCGGTCAGGTTACGCGGACCGGGACAGGGGGTAGATCTGTGACCGAGGCCACGTATCGCCCGGTCCGCCCAGCGACGTACCGTTGAGGGCGCACGAGCCCAGCAAACCGTCCGGTACCCCGAAACCTGGGGACTGGAACGAAAGGTGAGTTCGAGATGACCCGTATCGGGGTTGTGGGCGCCGGTCGTGTCGGCGCCGTCCTCGCGGCCGCACTGCGCGCCGCGGGCCACGAGATCGTGGCCGTCGCCGGTGAGTCGCCGGCGTCGCGCGCGCGGATCGAGGCGCTGCTGCCCGGCGTCCCGGTGCTCAAGCCGTCCGCGGTGTCCCGCGCCGCCGACCTGCTGCTGCTCACCGTCCCCGACGACATGCTCGAGAACGTCGTGAACATGCTGAGCGCGAGCGGTGCGATCCGGTCGGGGCAGTACGTCGTGCACACCTCCGGCAAGCACGGGCTCGCCGCGCTGCAGCCGGCCGCCGACCTCGGCGCGCACGTGCTCGCGATGCACCCGGCGATGACCTTCACCGGCACCGGGATCGACCTCGGCCGCCTGTCCGGCTGCGTCTTCGGCGTCACCGCCGGCGACGACACCCGCGCGCTCGCGGAGACCCTGGTCGCCGACCTCGGCGGCTCCCCGATCTGGGTGCCCGAGGAGCGCCGCGCGCTCTACCACGCCGGTCTCGCCCACGGCGCCAACCACCTGGTCACGCTCGTCTCCCAGGCGATGGACCTGCTCCGCGAGTCCGGGGCCGAGGACCCCGCCGCGACGCTCCGCCCGCTGCTCGGTGCCGCGCTCGACAACGCGTTGTCGTACGGCGACGCGGCGCTGACCGGCCCGATCGTGCGCGGCGACGTGAACACCGTCCGCGCCCACCTCGTCGACATCGCCGAGAGCTCGCCGTCGACGCTGCAGTCCTATGTCGCGATGGCGCGCGCCACCGCGGAGCGGGCGATGCTCGACGGGCGGCTGCTGCCCATCCGCGGCGCCAAGATCTTCCGGATCCTCGACGAGGCGGTCGGAGGCGAGGTCTCGACAAGCTCGACCACCGGTGGGGTCTCGACGGGCTCGACCAGCGGCCGGGTCTCGACGGGCTCGACCACCGGGGTGGGCTCGACCAGCGGTGGGGTCTCGACCAGCACTGACCGTGGCGGACGGGGCGCGTGAACGCGCCGAACAGTGCCGTCGTCGGGCCCGCCGTACGCCGCCCCGTCGTCGCGGGCACCCGGGCCGACCTGGCCGCAGCGCTGGCCGACGTCCGGACCCGCGGCGGCAAGGTGGCGTTCGTGCCGACGATGGGGGCGCTGCACGAGGGGCACGCGACGCTGATGCGGGCCGCGCGCGAGCGCGGCGACGCGGTCGTGGTGTCGATCTTCGTCAACCCGATGCAGTTCGGGCCGGGGGAGGACCTCGACCGCTACCCGCGCACCTTCGACGCCGACCTCGAGGTCTGTGCCGCCGAGGGTGTCGACGTGGTGTTCGCGCCGACGGTCGACGAGGTCTACCCCGACGGCGAGCCGCAGGTCACCCTCGAGCCCGGCCCGGTCGCGACGGTGCTGGAGGGGGCCAGCCGGCCCACCCACTTCCGCGGCGTGCTGATCGTGGTCGCCAAGCTGTTCGGCCTGGTCGGGCCGGACCTGGCATTCTTCGGCGAGAAGGACTACCAGCAGCTCGTGCTGATCCGGCGCATGGTCGCCGACCTGTGCATGAGCGTCGAGGTGGTCGGCGTGGAGACCGTGCGTGAGCACGACGGGCTTGCGCTGTCCTCGCGCAACCGCTACCTCGACGAGGAGCAGCGCGTGTCCGCCCTGGCGCTGTCCCGCGCGCTCGCGGCCGGCCGCGAGGCAGGCGAGGAGCTCGCCGAGCCCACTGGCAGCCGCCCCCCGGCCGAGCACGCCCTCGGGGCCGCCCGAGCCGTGCTCCGCGACGCGCACGGCGTGGACCTCGACTACCTCGAGCTGGCCGCGCCGGACCTCGGGCCGGCGCCAGCACAAGGACCTGCCCGGCTGCTCATCGCCGCCCGGGTCGGCAACACCCGTCTGATCGACAACACCGCCCTGACCCTGGGCGGCCGAGCAGGGAGCAACGACTAATGCTGCGCACGATGATGAAGAGCAAGATCCACCGCGCCACGGTGACGCAGGCCGACCTGCACTACGTCGGCTCGGTGACCGTCGACGAGGACCTGCTCGACGCAGCGGACCTGCTGCCCGGCGAGCTGGTGCACATCGTCGACATCACCAACGGCGCCCGGCTGGAGACCTACACGATCGCCGGCGAGCGTGGCTCCGGGGTGATCGGCATCAACGGCGCCGCCGCCCGGCTCGTGCAGCCCGGCGACCTGGTGATCCTGATCGCCTACGGGCAGATGGAGACCGCCGAGGCGCGGGAGTACAAGCCGAGCGTGGTCTTCGTCGACGCCGACAACCGGATCGTCGCCACCGGCGCCGACCCTGCCGAGGCGCTCGCCGACAGCGGCCTGCTGCGCGGGGACCTCACCTACGCCGGCGCCCGGTAGGCCCCGCACCATGACAGGGCCCTCGCTGCCCGAACGACTCGGGGCCCCCGAACCCGGCTGGACCACCGAGGCGGACGTCGTCGTGGTCGGCTCCGGCATCGCCGGGCTCACCGTCGCGCTGCGCACGCGCGCCGACCTCCCGGGCAGCAAGGTGCTCGTGGTCACCAAGGACCTGCTCTCGGCCGGCTCGACGACCTGGGCCCAGGGCGGGATCGCCGCGGCGCTCGACCCGGCCGACACCCCCGACGAGCACCTCACCGACACCCTGGTCGCCGGCGCCGGCCTGTGTGACGAGACCGCGGTGCGGACCATGGTCACCGAGGGCCCGGACGCCGTCCGGGAGCTGATCGCGCTCGGCACCCACTTCGACCAGACCCCCGCCGGCGAGCTCGCGCTCACCCGCGAGGGCGGCCACCTGCGCCGGCGGATCGCGCACGCAGGCGGCGACGCCACCGGCGCGGAGATCCAGCGCGCCCTGGTCGCCGCCGTCGCCGCCGACCCCGGCATCGAGGTGATCGAGCACGCGCTGGTGCTCGACGCGCTGCCCGCTGCCGACGGCGGCGTCGCGGGGGTGACCCTGCACGTGATGGGCGAGGGCCAGCCGCACGGCGTCGGCGCGGTGGTCGCGCGGGCCGTGGTGCTCGCCAGCGGCGGGATGGGTCAGGTGTTCTCCGCGACCACGAACCCGTCGGTGTCGACCGGCGACGGTGTCGCCTTGGCGCTGCGGGCAGGCGCCGTGCTGCGCGACATCGAGTTCGTGCAGTTCCACCCCACCGTGATGTGGCTCGGCGAGGAGTCCCAGGGGCAGCAGCCGCTGATCTCCGAGGCGGTCCGCGGCGAGGGCGGCTTCCTCGTCGACGACGCCGGCGTCCGGTTCATGGAGGGCGTGCACCCGCTGGCCGACCTCGCCCCGCGCGACGTGGTCGCCAAGGCGATCATGCGCCGGATGCGCGAGACCGGCGCAGCGCACGTGTGGCTCGACGCCCGCCACTTCGGCGCCGAGATGTGGGAGCACCGGTTCCCCACGATCCTCGCCTCCTGCCGCGTCCACGGGATCGACCCGGTCACCGACCTGATCCCGGTCGCCCCCGCCTGCCACTACGCCTCCGGCGGGGTGGCCACCGACCTCGACGGCCGCTCCACGGTGCCCGGCCTCTACGCCTGCGGCGAGGTGGCCTGCTCCGGCGTGCACGGCGCCAACCGGCTGGCGTCGAACTCCCTGCTCGAGGGCGTCGTCTTCGCCCGGCGCATCGCCGCGGCGCTGGCCCAGGACCTGCCGCCGGCACGGCAGGGCGCCGCGGACCGTCGTACCCCTGGGCTGGTGGGGGCCGACGCGACTCCCGCGGTGCAGAAGGTGATGACCGAGCACGCCGGAGTGCTGCGCACCGACGCCGGGCTGGCCGAGGCCGCGCTGACCCTCGCCGAGATCGGGCGTACGACGCCGGGGCAGCCGGACACGTACTCCTGGGAGGCCACCAACCTGCTGACCGTGGCCAGCGCGCTCGTCGAGGCCGCCCGGATCCGGCAGGAGACCCGCGGCTCGCACTGGCGCGAGGACTACCCCGACGTCGACGACGCGCACTGGTTCGGTCACGTCGACGAGGAGCTGGTCGAGGGCACACTGAGCACCCGCTACGTCCCCGCAGCGGCCGCCGCCACCACAGGAGAGACATCGTGAGCATCGTCCGGGCCCCCTTCGCCGACCTGCCGACCAGCCTGGTCACCGAGCTCGACGACGCCGGGCTGGACCCGCGTGCGGTCTACGACAGCGTCGTCGAGGCGATCGACGAGGACGTGCCCGAGGTGGACGTGACCAGCGAGGCGACGATCCCCGCGAGCACCACCGCGACCGCCGACCTGGTGGTCCGCGGCGAGGGCGTCCTGGCCGGCGCGGCGGTCGCCGAGCTGGTGATGCGCTTCGTCGCGGGCAGCCACGTCGAGGTCTCCCGCGAGATCCCGGACGGCTCGCGGGTCGGTCCCGGCGACGTCGTGCTGACCGTTCACGGCCCGGTGCGGATGCTGCTGACCGCCGAGCGGACCGCGCTGAACTACCTCGGCCACCTGTCCGGCGTCGCCACCACCACCCGCACCTGGGTGGACGCGGTCGAGGGCACCGGCGCGCGGATCCGCGACACCCGCAAGACCACGCCGCACCTTCGAGCGCTGGAGAAGTACGCCGTGCGCTGCGGCGGCGGCACCAACCACCGCGCCACCCTGTCCGACCAGGCGCTGGTCAAGGACAACCACGTGCTCGCCGCCGGCGGTGTCGTCGAGGCCTACCAGGCGGTGCGGCACCACTTCCCCGAGCTGCCGGTGCAGGTGGAGGTGGACACCCTCGAGCAGCTCACCGACCTGCTCGCCGCGGGCTGCGACCAGATCCTGCTCGACAACATGGACACCGCGACCATGCGCGAGGCGGTCGAGATCAACAAGGGCCGCGCCAAGCTGGAGGCCTCCGGCGGGCTCACCCTCGACCGGGCCCGCGAGGTCGCGGCCACCGGCGTGGACTTCCTGGCGATCGGGGCGCTGACGCACTCGGCGAAGGTGCTCGACATCGGCATGGACCTGCGCCCCTCGGAGGCGACGCAGTGACCGCGCCGCTGCTGTGCGCCGACATCGGCAACAGCCACACGACGATGGGGATCGTCGCCGACGGGGACGTGTCGCTGCACTGGCGGGTGGCCACCGACGAGCGGCGCACCGCCGACGAGTGGGCGGTGCTGATCCGCAACCTCGTCGCCGACTCCGACACCCACCCGGCCGGCGTGGCGGTGTGCTCGACGGTGCCCTCGGTGCTGCACGAGTGGCGCGACATGCTCCGCGACTACTACGCCGACATCCCGCACGTGGTCGTCGAGCCGGGCGTGCGCACCGGGGTACCGATCCTAATGGACAACCCGCGCGAGGTCGGCTCGGACCGGATCATCAACGCGCTGGCCGCGGCGACGGAGTACGACGGTCCGTCGATCGTCGTCGACTTCGGGACCGCCACCACCTTCGACGTGGTCAGCGCCAAGGGGGAGTACATCGGCGGCGCGATCTCCCCGGGCATCGAGATCTCGCTGGAGGCGCTGGGCCGGCGTGGCGCGCAGCTGCGCAAGGTCGAGCTGCTCCGCCCCCGGCACGTGATCGCCAAGAACACCGTCGAGGCGCTGCAGTCCGGCGTGCTCTACGGGTTCGCCAGCCAGGTCGACGGGATCGTCACGCGGATGGTCGCCGAGCTCGGGGTCGACGGGCCGGTGAACGTGATCGCCACCGGGGGTCTGGCCCCGCTCGTCGTGGACGAGTGCGCCACCGTCACCGACCACCAGCCATGGCTCACCCTCCGCGGCCTGGAGCTGGTGTTCCACCGCAACAACCCCTGAGCGTCCGGCTCGTCCGACCCCATAGGCTTGGGCACCATGACCGAGCAGACGAACCCCGACGCCACCGCCGTGGAGGACGACCTCCCCGAGCAGATGCGGGTGCGGCGCGAGAAGCGGGAGCGCCTGCTCGGGTCCGGCCGGCCGGCCTACCCCCTCAACGTCGAGCGCACCCACACGCTGCGCGAGATCCGGGAGAAGTACGACCCGCTGCTGGAGGCCGGCGACCTGGTTCCTGACACCCGCACCGGCGAGCAGGTCGCGGTCGTGGGCCGCGCGGTGTTCGTGCGCAACACCGGCAAGCTGTGCTTCGCGCGGCTGCGCGAGGGCGACGGCACCGAGCTCCAGGTGATGCTGTCGCTGGCCGACGTGGGCGCCGAGAGCCTCGAGGAGTTCAAGTCCCTGGTGGACATCGGCGACCTGATCGCCGTACAGGGTGAGGTGATCACCAGCCGTCGCGGCGAGCTGTCGGTGCAGGCGACCGCCTGGCAGATGGCCGCGAAGACGCTGCGCCCGCTGCCCAACGAGTACAAGCCGCTCTCCGACGAGGCCCGGGTCCGGCTGCGCTACGTCGACATGATCGTCAACCCGGAGTCGCGCTCGATCGTGCGCACCAAGGCCACCGTGCTGCGCACCTTGCGGTCGGTGCTGGACGACCAGGGCTTCATCGAGGTGGAGACCCCGGTCCTGCAGCTGACCAACGGCGGCGCCGCGGCCCGGCCGTTCCGCACGCACCTCAACGCCTTCGACCAGCCGATGCTGCTGCGGATCGCGCTCGAGCTGGACCTGAAGAAGGCGATGATCGGCGGCGTCGACCGGGTCTACGAGATCGGCCGGACCTTCCGCAACGAGGGCCTGGACTCCACCCACGCCGCGGAGTTCTCGATGCTCGAGGCCTACCAGGCCTACGGCGACTACAACACGATGGCCGAGCTCACCCGCACCCTGGTGATCGAGTGCGCCCGCGCGGTCGGCCGCACCGTGATCCCGGCCCGCGACGGGTCGTACGTCGACCTCGAGGAGCCGTGGCGCGAGGCGACCTTGTTCGAGCTGATCTCCGAGCGGCTCGGCGAGCAGGTCGACCAGCACACGTCGCACGAGACGCTCAAGGGCTACGCCGACAAGCACGGCGTCGAGCTGCAGCCGCACTGGAACGCCGGCGAGGTGGCGCTCGAGCTCTACGAGAAGCTCGTCGAGCACACCCTGATCAAGCCCACGTTCGTGCGCGACTACCCCGAGGCGGTCCGCCCCCTGGCCAAGCCGCACCGCTCCGAGCCGGGGCTCGTCGAGGCCTGGGACCTGATCATCAACGGCATCGAGCTGGCCCCGGCCTACTCCGAGCTCAACGACCCGGTGATCCAGCGCGAGCGGCTCGTCGAGCAGTCGCTGCTGGCCGCGCAGGGCGACCCCGAGGCGATGGAGCTCGACGAGGCATTTCTGAAGGCGATGGAGTTCGGGATGCCGCCGGCCGGCGGAATGGGCATGGGCGTCGACCGGCTGGTCATGCTGCTGACCGGTGCCGGAATCCGGGAGACGATTCTGTTCCCGCTGCTGCGCCCCGAATGACCTCCCCCTTCTCCTTGTAACGCGGGGTTATGGACGCAAAACACGCGGTATGCCGCGTGCAAAGCGTCCAAAACACGGTGCAAGTCCGGGCGTTGAAACAAATCGCCCAGACATTTTCGGCCGGTCCGATTCGGAAATACCACCGGCGTGCCACTATGTTCGTGGCGACGCCGGCGGATGGGGGATTAGCCTGCGGCGTCGGAAACCACCGGACGGGGAAACAAGAAAGGCATCGAAATATGGCGCAGCGGGTCAATGTCATCCTCGTCGACGACCTCGACGGTGACGACGCCGCCGAGACGGTCTCCTTCGGCCTCGACGGCGTGGAGTACGAGATCGACCTGAACGAGAACAACGCCGCCGAGCTCCGCCAGGCCCTGGGCCGCTACATCGAGGCCGGCCGTCGTGTCGCGGGTCGCAAGGCGTCGGGCCGGCGTCGCGGGCAGCGGATCGCCGCCGGCGGCGACACCGGCCCCAGTGCGTCCGACATCCGGGCCTGGGCGCGCGACAACGGCTGGGACGTGCCCGAGCGCGGCCGGGTCTCCGCGGAGGTGCGGGAGGCGTACGCCGCAGCGCACTAGACCGTCTCGCGGCAGCCGCATGCCGTGGCCCGTCCAGGGCACAGCCACCGCGGGCCGCCGTACTCCCCTCGGAGTCACCGACCACCGGAGACCACCGGACGAGCCGCACGGCCCACGACGACGGGGCCGGGCGGCTCGTTCGCTCTCAGCGAAGCGTGAGGGGCCTCCCGAGGGAACACATAGGGTTGGCGGGGAGTTGTCCTTGTCAGAGCCGACAGAGGGGCCGGTGAAGGTGCCGGCGAGCAGTGTCCGGGGCGCAGACAGCCGACTTCGACGCGGACTAGAGTGCAGAGAACAGCCCCCGTCGCAGCGTCGGCGGTGAGCACGCAAGGAGCGATGAGGAAAACATGTTCGAGCGGTTTACAGACCGAGCCCGTCGGGTGGTCGTCCTGGCCCAGGAAGAGGCCCGGATGCTCAGCCACAACTACATCGGCACCGAGCACATCCTCCTGGGCCTGATCCACGAGGGCGAGGGCGTTGCCGCCAAGGCGCTCGAGAGCCTGGGCATCTCGCTCGAGGCGGTGCGTGCGCAGGTCGAGGAGATCATCGGTCAGGGCCAGCAGGCGCCCAGCGGCCACATCCCCTTCACGCCCCGCGCGAAGAAGGTGCTCGAGCTGTCCCTGCGCGAGGCGCTGCAGCTCGGCCACAACTACATCGGCACCGAGCACATCCTGCTCGGCCTGATCCGCGAGGGTGAGGGCGTCGCCGCCCAGGTGCTGGTCAAGCTCGGCGCCGACCTGAACCGGGTCCGCCAGCAGGTGATCCAGCTGCTCTCCGGCTTCCAGGGCAAGGAGACGGCCACGGCCGGCACCGCGCCCGAGGGTGCGCCGTCGAGCTCGCTGGTGCTCGACCAGTTCGGCCGCAACTACACCCAGGCCGCGCGCGAAGGAAAGCTCGACCCGGTCATCGGGCGCGAGAAGGAGATCGAGCGCGTGATGCAGGTGCTCTCCCGCCGCACCAAGAACAACCCTGTCCTGATCGGTGAGCCCGGCGTCGGCAAGACCGCCTGCGTCGAGGGCCTGGCCCAGTCGATCGTGCGCGGCGACGTGCCGGAGACGCTGAAGGACAAGCAGATCTACAGCCTCGACCTGGGCTCCCTGGTCGCCGGCTCCCGCTACCGCGGTGACTTCGAGGAGCGCCTGAAGAAGGTGCTCAAGGAGATCAAGACCCGCGGCGACATCATCTTGTTCATCGACGAGCTGCACACGCTCGTGGGTGCCGGTGCCGCCGAGGGCGCGATCGACGCCGCCTCGATCCTGAAGCCGATGCTCGCCCGCGGTGAGCTGCAGACGATCGGTGCGACCACCCTCGACGAGTACCGCAAGCACCTCGAGAAGGACGCCGCGCTCGAGCGACGGTTCCAGCCGATCCAGGTCCAGGAGCCCTCGATCGCGCACACCATCGAGATCCTCAAGGGTCTGCGCGACCGCTACGAGGCGCACCACCGGGTCACCATCACCGACGAGGCGCTGGTCGCCGCGGCGACGCTGGCCGACCGCTACGTCTCCGACCGGTTCCTGCCCGACAAGGCGATCGACCTGATCGACGAGGCGGGCTCGCGGCTGCGGATCCGCCGGATGACCGCGCCGCCGGACCTGCGCGAGTTCGACGACAAGATCGCCGACGTGCGCCGCCGCAAGGAGGGCGCGATCGACAGCCAGGACTTCGAGGCTGCCGCGTCGCTGCGGGACGAGGAGAAGAAGCTGATTCTCGCCAAGAGCGAGCGCGAGAAGCAGTGGAAGGCCGGCGACATGGACGTCGTGGCCGAGGTCGACGAGGAGCTCATCGCCGAGGTCCTCGCCGTGGCCACCGGCATCCCGATCGTGAAGCTGTCGGAGGAGGAGTCCACCCGTCTGCTCAAGATGGAGGACGAGCTCCACAAGCGGGTCATCGGTCAGGAGGAGGCCGTCAAGGCACTCTCCCGGGCGATCCGTCGTACTCGTGCCGGCCTGAAGGACCCGAAGCGTCCCGGCGGCTCGTTCATCTTCGCCGGCCCGTCCGGCGTCGGTAAGACGTGGCTGTCCAAGACGCTCGCGGAGTTCCTCTTCGGCGACGAGGACGCGCTGATCCAGCTCGACATGTCGGAGTTCAGCGAGAAGCACACCGTCTCGCGGCTGTTCGGCTCGCCTCCGGGCTACGTCGGCTACGAGGAGGGCGGCCAGCTCACCGAGAAGGTGCGCCGCAAGCCGTTCTCGGTCGTGCTGTTCGACGAGGTCGAGAAGGCGCACCCGGACATCTTCAACTCGCTGCTGCAGATCCTGGAGGAGGGTCGCCTGACCGACTCCCAGGGCCGGGTGGTCGACTTCAAGAACACCGTGATCATCATGACCACCAACCTCGGCACGCGCGACATCGCCAAGGGTGTGAACCTCGGCTTCCAGCAGGCCGGCGACACGCAGGGGTCCTACGACCGGATGAAGGCGAAGGTCTCGGAGGAGCTCAAGCAGCACTTCCGGCCGGAGTTCCTCAACCGTGTCGACGAGATCATCGTGTTCCCGCCGCTGTCGCAGGAGCAGATCGTGGCGATGGTGGACAACATGATCGCCGCCGTCGAGCTCCGGCTGAAGGACCGCGACATGTCGATCGAGCTGACCCAGGCCGCCAAGGACCTGCTCGCCCAGCGCGGGTTCGACCCGGTGCTCGGCGCCCGTCCGCTGCGTCGCACGGTCCAGCGCGAGATCGAGGACGTGCTCGCCGAGAAGATGCTGTACGGCGAGGTCGGCCCCGGCCAGATCGTGCTGGTCGACGTCGAGGGCGAGGGCCCGAGCGCGACGTTCACCTTCAAGGGTGAGCCGAAGTCCGAGCTGCCCGACCTGCCGCCGATCGAGACCGCCACCAGCGGCGACAACGACTGACGGTTCCGTCTCACGAAGGGGCGCCTCCCGCGAGGGAGGCGCCCCTTCTGCATCTCCGGCGGCGGCTCAGGAGGCCGGCCGCAGGTTGAGTACGACGACGCCGAGGATGATCATTGCGATGGCACCGGCCTTCACCACGTCGAGCCGCTCGCCGAGCCAGAGCACTCCCACCACCGCGACGGCCGCCGTGCCGAGCCCGGACCAGATCGCGTAGGTCACCGACACCGGGATCGTGCGCACCACCAGCGCCAGCAGCCAGATCGAGACCGCGTAGCCGGCCAGCACAGCGACCGTCCAGCCGGGGTCACGGAACCCGTTGGTCCGGGGCAGGGAGGACGTGGCGGCCACCTCGGTGGCGATCGCGGCCAGCAGCAGCAGGAAGGCGGTGAGCATATGCGGACGCTATCCGGGCTCGCGTCGCCGGCGGTACGCGTAGCCCGCGCCGCTGCGTGCCAGCGGTCGGGTCAGGGAAGCGCGAAGGTGTCCGCCGAGGTCGCCGCGACCAGGCCGTCGTCGACGAGGGAGGCCAGACAGCGGGTGCGCTGCGCCTCGTCCGCCCACACCGCGTCGAGCCGTGACCGGTGCACCGGCCCTTCGGCGTCGCGGAGCACCGCGAGCAGCCGCCCACGACACTGCCGGTCGGTCCCGGCGTAGGTCTGCGCGCGCCGCGGCGGACCGTCGTACGGCGGTCGCCCGGCCAGCACCCACGCGCACAGGTCCTCGACCGGGCACACGCCACAGCGCGGGCTCGTCGAGGTGCACACCAGCGCCCCGAGCTCCATCACGGCCACCGCCCAGGTGGCAGCCGTCGCGTCGTCGCCAGGCAGCAGTCCCTCGGCTCTCGCCCGCTCGGCGCGGGTGAGCGAGGCGGGCGGGAGCTCTGCACCACCGACGACCCGGGCCAGCACCCGACGGACGTTGGTGTCGAGCACCGCGTGACGCTGACCGAACGCGAACGACGCGATCGCCGCCGCGGTGTAGTCGCCGACGCCGGGCAACGCCCGCAGTGCCGCGTGAGAGGAGGGCACGACGCCGTCGTGCTGCTCGACGATCGCGGTGGCAGCCGCGTGAAGGCGCAGCGCCCGTCGCGGGTACCCCAGTCGCCCCCACGCCCGCACCGCGTCACCGGTGCTCGCCGCGGCCAGCGCCGACGGGGTGGGCCAGGTGTCCATCCACTGCTCGAACACCGGCAGCACCCGGTTGACCGGGGTCTGCTGGAGCATGAACTCGCTGACCATCACCGCCCACGGCGTCGACTCCTCGCGCCAGGGCAGGGTGCGCGCGTTCGCGGCGTACCAGTCGAGGACGCGCTCGTGCAGATCGGTCATGGTGCGGCGATCGTAACCGTGTGGATCCGCCCACGCCCGGTGTGGCCTCCCGGCTCGGGTGGTGGCGAAAAGTTACGGTGTGCCCATGTCCGTGACCAGACCCCGTGGCCCGCTGCCGGCCCGTGTGTACTGGTTCCGGCGGCTGCTCGTCCTCGCTGTCGTGCTGGGTCTGGTGCTGGGGATCCGGGGACTTCTCGGCGGCGGTGACGAGGGGAAGGACCAGACGCCCGCGGCGATGCCGGCCTCGGCGGTCAGCACCCCGGCCGAGTCTCCGACCGCGGTCGCGACAGCCGACATCCCGCGCGCCGATCCGCAGCGACCGAGGAAGCCGAAGCGGACCAAGACGCCGCTGCCGATGCCGACCGGCCCCTGCCAGGACAGCGACGTCAAGGTCGTTCCCACGCTGGTCGAGCGGGCCTACGCCGGCGGCGACGTACGGCTCACCCTGAAGCTCACGACCTTCCAGTCACCGGCGTGCAACTGGGAGGTCTCCCCGGACTCGGTCGCGGTCAGGCTGACCTCGGGCAGCGACCGGATCTGGTCCTCGCAGGAGTGCGGGAAGGCGATCCCGACCACCCAGCTCGTCCTGCGCCGGCGACCGGCGACCACCGTCGACGTCACCTGGTCGGGTCGCCGCTCGGACGCGCAGTGCTCACGCAACACGCTGTGGGCCGAGCCCGGCTACTACCACGTGGCCGCTGCCGCGCTGGGGTCCGAGCCGGAGTCGGAGCAGTTCCAGCTGTTCTCGCCCGCGCCGGTGACGATCACCCCGACGCCCACCCCGGAGCCGGGGGAGAAGAAGCCGGCGAAGAAGAAGCGCCGCGAGGGCGACGCCTGACGGCCCAGCGCTTACCTCGTCGGAGCCGTCTCTGCACGCGGTGTGGACGGTTCACACGCGACCTGCCGCGTGTGGAGCGTCCGTAACCCCGCGTTACAGCTCGCTCCGGAGGGGCCCAGTCGGGGAGCGCGCCGAGGCTCAGACGTAGCGCTCGAGGATGCTGGACTCCGCCAGCCGGGACAGCCCCTCGCGCACGCTGCGGGCTCGCAGCTCGCCGACCCCGTCGACGGCCTGGAGGTCGTCGATGCCTGCCGACAGCAGCTTCTGCAGGCTGCCGAAGTGATCGACCAGCCGGTCGACGACGGTGCCCGGCAGCCGGGGGACCTTCGCCAGCAGCCGGTAGCCCTTCGGGGTAACCGCGCCGTCGAGGTGCTCGCTGGCCCCGAGGCCCAGCGCCCGGGCCACCGACGCGATGTCGACGAGGTCGGAGGCGCTGAGGCTCTCCAGCTCGGCGAGGATCTCCTCGGGCTTGCGCTGCTTGCGCCCGCCCGGCAGGTAGTCGCGTACGACGAGCTCCCGCTCCAGGTCGACACCGGTGACCAGCTCGTCGAGCTGCAGGGACAGCAGCCGGCCGTCGCTGCCGAGCTCGAGCACGTAGTCCTCGATCTCCCGGGCGATCCGGGTGACCATCTCCAGCCGCTGGGCGACCACCGCGACGTCGCGGACGGTGACCAGGTCCTCGATCTCCAGGGCGGACAGCGTGCTGGAGACCTCGTCGAGACGGAGCTTGTAGCGCTCCAGGGTGGCCAGTGCCTGGTTGGCCCGCGACAGGATCTGCCCGGAGTCCTCGAGCACGTAGCGGCTCTCACCGACGTAGACCGCGATGATCTGCATCGACTGCGACACCGAGATCACCGGGAAGCCGGTCTGGCGCGCGACGCGGTCGGCGGTGCGGTGCCGGGTGCCGGTCTCCTCGCTGTAGATCGACGGGTCCGGCATCAGGTGAACCGCGGCCCGGTGGATCCGGGTGGAGTCCTTGTCGAGGATGATCGCGCCGTCCATCTTGGCCAGCTCGCGCAGACCGGTGGCGGTGAACGGCACGTCGAGCACGAACCCGCCGGTGGAGATCGACTCCACGACCTTGTCGTTGCCGAGCACGATCAGGGCGCCGGTGCGTCCGCGCAGGACACGCTCGAGCCCGTCGCGTAGCGACGTGCCGGGGGCGATGTTGGCCAGGGTGGCCCGTAACCGGAGCGTGTTGTCCGACCGGTCGATGGATACCAAGGTGCTCCCCTGCTCAGGTGTCTGCGACGCGCTCAGTGTAGGGGATCTGGGTCACACCGGGCCCGCGGTTCGCGCCAGCCCGAAGCAGGTCCTTTCGGCGGATCACGCCAGTCCGAGCGCGGGCCGTTGCGGGGAGGTGGTGTCCGGGGCGATCAGCGGGGTGACGTCACCCTTGGCCAGGTCGAGGACGCGGAGCGCGGAGTCGATGTCGGGCACGCTCACCACCTGCATCCCGTCGACCTTGCGCACCGACCCGGGCCCCGCCGAACCACGGGTGCCCGGCTCGCTCGGGACGATCGCGGCCCGGAACCCGAGCCGGGCCGCCTCGGCGAGCCGCTGCGGCAGGTCGCGGACGCGACGCAGCTCGCCGGCCAGGCCGAGCTCGCCGATCGCCACCACGTCGGTCGGCACCTCGCGGTCCTTCCACGCCGAGGCGATCGCGATCGCCACCGCGAGGTCGCCGGCCGGCTCGGCCACCTTGGCACCGCCGATCGTCGAGGCGAACACGTCGTGCGCGTGCAGCCGGATCCGGGCGCGCTGCTGGAGCACCGCCACGGTCATCGCGATCCGGGCGTTGTCCAGCCCGGACGTGGTGCGCCGCGGCCGCTCCGAGGCCGACGGGGTCACCAGGGCCTGCACCTCGGCGAGGATCGGACGTCGCCCCTCCAGCGTGACCGCGACACAGGTGCCGGGCACCGGCGAGTGGTGGCGGGCGACGAACAGGCCGGTGGGGTCGGTGACCGCGACGATCCCGTCGGCGGAGAGGTCGAAGCAGCCGACCTCGTCGACGGGACCGAACCGGTTCTTGATGGCGCGCACCATGCGCAGCCGGCTGCTGCGCTCGCCCTCGAAGTGCAGCACCACGTCGACGAGGTGCTCGAGCACGCGCGGGCCGGCGATCGAGCCGTCCTTGGTGACGTGGCCGACGAGCAGGGTGGCGATGTTGTGCGCCTTGGCGACCCGGATCAGCGCCGCGGCGACCTCCTTGACCTGGGTCACCCCGCCGGGCACCCCGTCGACGTCGGCGGCGCTGATCGTCTGCACCGAGTCGACCACGAGCAGCTTGGGCCGCACCGCCTCGATGTGGCTGAGCACGGCACCGAGGTCGGTCTCGGCGGCGAGGAACAGCTCGTCGTGCACGCTGCGGGTTCTGTCGGCACGCAGCCGCACCTGCGAGGCCGACTCCTCGCCGGTGACGTAGAGGGTCCGGGCTCCCGCCCGGGCATGCTGGGCGGCCACCTCGAGCAGCAGCGTGGACTTGCCGACGCCCGGCTCGCCGGCCAGCAGCACCGCCGCCCCCGGGACGAGCCCGCCGCCGAGCACCCGGTCGAGCTCGGGGACGCCGCTGGTGCCGGCCCGGGACTCCTCGGCTCGGACCTGGCCGATCGGGACCGCGGGGCTGGTCACCGGCCCGGCCGACGTACGCCCGACCGGAGCACCCGCCTCCGCGACGCTGCCCCAGGCCTGGCACTCGCCGCACCGGCCCACCCACTTCGCCGTCTCCCACCCGCACTCGGAGCACCGGAAGGAGGGGCGGGGTCGTGCCGTCGACTTGCTCATGGCCGCGACGCTATGCCACCCCACCGACAATCCGGGGCAGACCGCTCCGGTTGACGCCGGAGTTGCCACGAGCGATCATGCGGACGACTAGGATTTGAACGATCCATCCGCACAATCCAGGGGGAGCCAGGCCCGATGACCCGAGGAGCGACCAGCGGTGTCCGGCGCGAGGGCCGGGCCCCGACGCTGGCGACGGTCGCCCACGAGGCCGGGGTCTCGCGGCAGACGGTGTCCAACGCGCTCAACAGCCCGCACCTGCTCCGCCCGGAGACGCTCGACCGGGTGCGCCGCGCGATCGACGAGCTCGGGTACTCCCCGAACCGCGCGGCCCGCAACCTGCGCACCCGGTCCTCGCACCTGATCGGGCTGCGCATCGACCGCGTGGTCGAGGGCACCGCCAACGCGACCATGGACCGGTTCCTGCACTCGCTGGTGGAGAGCTCCAAGGACGCCGGCTACCACGTGCTGCTGTTCTCCTCCGGCGTCGACGCCGGCGACGGTGCGGACGGCGGGCTCGACGAGTCCACCGCGATCGCCGGGTACGACGACCTGCTGCGCTCCACGGCCGTCGACGCGTTCGTGATCACCGACACCTACCGCGGCAACCCGCAGGCCGGCTGGCTCGAGGAGCGCGGCGCGCCGTTCGTCGCGTTCGGCCGGCCGTGGGACGAGCCAGCGGCGACCCACCCGTGGGTCGACGTCGACGGACGCACCGGCGTGATGCTCGCGGTGGACCACCTCGTCGAACGCGGCCACCAGCGGATCGCCTGGGTCGGCTGGCAGAAGACCTCGTTCATCGGCGAGGACCGCCGCACCGGCTGGGCCGACGCGATGCACGGGCACGGGCTGTCGACCAGCAAGCTGAGCGCGCGCGGCGACGACACCCTCGACTTCGGCAGGCGCGCGGCCCTCGCGCTGCTCGAGAACGAGCAGCCGACGGCGTTCGTCTGCGTCAGCGACACCGTGGCAATGGGCGTGCTGCACGCCCTCGCCGAGCGCGGGCTCGCCGTCGGCCGCGACATCGCCGTGGTGGGCTTCGACGACTCGATCGCCGCGCAGTGCGTCCCGCCGGGGCTCACCTCGGTGCGCCAGCCGCTGGAGCAGGTCGCGGTGGAGATCGTGAACCTGCTCGGCAAGCTGCTCTCGCACAAGCCGATCGAGGTCCCCGGCCTGCTGCTCGCACCGACCCTCTCCGTGCGCGGCTCGAGCTGACCTGCCCTGCCGCCGTACTTCCCCCGTGCCGTGGACGCATCACAAGCGGTCTGACGCGTGTGGAGCGTCCATAACCCCGCGTTACAGCGGGTTGGGGGGAGGAGTCAGAAGCGGCGCCACCACAGGTTCACGGCGTAGTCGACGACCAGCCCCTCGTGCTCGGCGACGATCTCGCGGGCCAGCTCCGGGGTGAACTCGATCCCCACGACGGCCTCAAGGTCCTCCCGCCTCTCGAACCGCCACTCGATGTCCAGCGGCATCCGGGTCCAGCCGTGCGAGGACCAGAACCGTTCGACCGCGACCGGGTCCACGTCGGGGTACCCCCGGCGGAACCACCGGCCGAACGTGCTCCGCGTCGGGTCGTTGTCGATCACGAACGCCGCGCCGCCCCGGCGTACCACCCTCGCCAGCGACGCCAGTCCCGGTTCGCAGCCCGGCCCGAAGAAGTACGCCCAGCGCGCGTGCACCAGGTCCACGCTCGCGTCCGGCAGCGGGACGGCCTGCGCGGTGCCCTGCAGCACCGTCACGTTCGGCAGCCTGGAGGTACGACGCCGCGCGACCGCCGCGAGGCCGGGATGCGGCTCCACGCCGACCACCGACCGCGCCGCCTCGGCCCACCGGGGCAGGTGGAAGCCGGTGCCGCAGCCGAGGTCCAGCACGTCGCGCCCGGACCAGTCGAGCACCGACCGCATCGCGGCCTCGATCCGCCCGTCGGGGTCGACGGCACGGTTCTCGATCTCGTAGGTCTCGGTGTGGTTCCAGATGTTGGGGCTCGGGATCGCCCCGTCGGCCGCCCGCACCGGCCGGGGTCAGATCCGGACGACGCCGTTGGGGGTGTAAAACTGCGCGGCGATCAGGCCCGGGGTGCCGTGCGGGGCGACCCACTCGACCTTCACGTCCTCCAGCGGGTCGCGGTCGCTGCCGAGCCACTCGCGCACCCGCTCGGGGTCGCCGGCGATCTCGAGGCAGTCGAGGTGGAGGTCGCCGCTGGACCCGGTGCTGGGGTGCTCGACACCCTCCTCCCACTGCACGAAGAACGGCAGCTGCGGGTCCGACTGCAGACCCTTCACACCGATCTGGCGCCAGCGCAGCTCGACCCCGTCGGGACGGTGCCGGTTGCCCTGGACCGACTCACGGCCGAGCCGCTCCTCGACCGGCTTGATGTCGTCGACGGCGACGACCCAGCCCATCCAGCCGCCGCCGAGCTCCGAGCGGGCCCGGACGGCCTGGCCGAACGGCGCCTTGTCCGAGGCGGGGTGGTCGAGCACCTCCACGATCTCGAGGTAGGTGCCGTCGCTCAGCGGCAGCACCATGTTGCGGGTGCCGAAGCGCGGGTGGATGCCGCCGTCGTGGAACTCCTCCCCGAGCAGCTCGCCGATACGGGCGGCGGTGCTGGTGAGTCCGTCGGGTCCGGCTGCGTACGAGAGATGGTCGAGGCGCATGTCAAGCATTCTCACCGTTGATCTTGGACACGCGGACAGCGGGGTCGGGTTTGAGACACAGAGCCTCGCGGGGGCCGGTGGTGCCGGAGCGAAGACGTCCCATTCGTCCCGTCACTGACCTGACCTTCGACCCCTTGTGCATCCCTCGCGACGGGTGAAAGGTGAGATGCACCGCACGCGAGGAGGTAGATGTGGCCAGCAAGTCATCTGCTCAGCTCGGCGCCGACCCGGTCCCGACGACCGACCGCCCCGAGTCCATCCGCAACGTGGTCCTCGTCGGACCCGCCGGCTCCGGGAAGACCACGCTGGTCGAGGCACTGCTGACCACCGCGGGCGTGATCGGGCGTGCCGGCCGGGTCGAGGAGGGTACGACGGTCAGCGACTTCGACGACGCCGAGATCCGCCAGCAGCGGTCCGTCGGGCTCTCGCTCGCACCCCTGCTCCACAACGGCGTGAAGATCAACCTGCTCGACACCCCCGGCTACGCCGACTTCGTCGGTGAGCTGCGCGCGGGGCTACGAGCCGCCGACTGCGCGATGTTCGTGATCGCAGCCAACGAGGGGGTCGACGTACCCACCCGTGAGGTGTGGCGGGAGTGCGCTGCGGTCGGCATGCCTCGCGTCGTCGTGGTCACCAAGCTCGACCACGCGCGGGCCGACTACGACGCCGTGGTCGCCGGAGCCCAGGCGGCGTTCGGGGAGAAGGTCGTGCCGGCGTACCTGCACGAGAACGACCAGATGGTCGGCCTGCTCACCGGCGACGACCCCGCCCACGAGGAGCAGAGGAGGGCGCTGATCGAGGCGGTGATCGAGGAGTCGGAGGACGAGACCCTGATGGAGCGCTACGTCGGCGGTGAAGCCGTCGACCGTGACCTCCTCGTCAAGGACCTCGAGCGCGCTGTCGCCCGAGGTTCTTTCTTCCCCGTGGTCCCCGTGTGCTCCTCCACCGGTCTCGGCACCACGGAGCTGCTCGACCTGGTCGTGTCCGGCTTCCCGTCGCCGCCCGAGCACGCCCTGCCCGAGGTGTTCACCCCGGAGGGCAAGCGCGGACCCGAGATCGCCTGCGACCCCGACGGCCCGCTCGTGGCCGAGGTCGTGAAGACCTCGACGGATCCGTACGTCGGTCGGGTCAGCCTGGTGCGGGTCTTCTCCGGCACCATCCGCCCCGACATGACCGTGCACGTCTCGGGTCACTTCAGCTCCTTCTTCGGCGAGCAGACCACGCACGAGGACCACGACGAGGACGAGCGGATCGGCGTGCTCTCCGTGCCGCTCGGCAAGCAGCAACGGCCCGTCGAGCTGGTCGTCGCCGGCGACCTGTGCACCATCGGCCGGCTGAGCCGCGCCGAGACCGGCGACACGCTCTCGGACAAGGACCAGCCGCTGGTGCTCAAGCCGTGGAACATGCCCGAGCCGCTGCTCCCGGTCGCGGTCCAGGCGCACGCCAAGGCCGACGAGGACAAGCTCTCCTCCGGCCTGCAGCGGCTCGCCGCCGAGGACCCGACCCTGCGCGTCGAGCACAACCCGGAGACCCACCAGCTGGTGCTGTGGTGCCTGGGCGAGGCGCACGTCGACGTCGCACTCGAGCGGCTCGCGAACCGGTACGGCGCCACCGTCGACCAGGTGCCGCTGCGGGTGCCGCTGCGGGAGACCTTCGCCGGCCTCGCCAAGGGACACGGCCGCCACGTCAAGCAGTCCGGCGGCCACGGCCAGTTCGCGGTCTGCGACATCGAGGTGGAGCCGTTGCCGGAGGGCTCGGGCTTCGAGTTCGTCGACAAGGTCGTCGGCGGTGCGGTGCCCCGACAGTTCATCCCGAGCGTGGAGAAGGGCGTGCTCGCCCAGATGGAGAAGGGCGTCGCCAACGGCTACCCCGTCGTCGACATCCGGGTCACCCTCACCGACGGCAAGGCGCACCCGGTCGACTCCTCGGACATGGCCTTCCAGACCGCCGGCGCGCTCGCGCTCCGCGAGGCCGCGGCGGCCACGAAGATCGCGATGCTGGAGCCGGTCGACGAGGTGTCGGTGATCGTGCCCGACGACCTGGTCGGCACCGTGATGAGCGACCTGTCCGGCCGGCGTGGCCGGGTGCTCGGCAGCGAGTCCGTCGGCGACGACCGGACGCTGGTGCGGGCGGAGGTGCCGCAGGTGGAGATCGTGCGCTACGCGGTCGACCTGCGGTCGTTCTCCCACGGCACGGCGTCGTTCAGTCGCACGTTCGTCCGCTACGAGCCGATGCCGGCCAACGTCGCCGAGCGCTACCTCAAGGAGGACTGAGCGCCGCCGGGTCTCGACGAGCTCGACCACCGGGCGACGTCACAGTCGTTCAGCTGAACGGTTGTGACGTCCGATCCGGCCGAACCGGCGTCAGAACCGTTCAGCTGAACGGTTCTGACGTCTGGCTGCGGCCACCGGGTCTCGACGAGCTCGACCACCGGAGGTCTCGACGAGCTCGGCTGCCGGCAGGGTCAGCGGGGGTCGGCGGGGTGGATGGCGAGGGCCGAACGGGAGCGCAGGTGCGCCTCGCACAGCCGGACCAGCTCGTCGTACGCCGGCCGGCCCATCAGCTCGACCAGCTCGGGGCCGTTCGACACGTACACCGGCTCGGCGGCGACATGCGCCTCGGTGTTGCCGCTGCAGTACCAGTCGAGGTCGTGGCCGCCGGGACCCCAGCCCCGCCTGTCGTACTCCCCGATGCTGACCTCGGTGTAGCTGGTGCCGTCCGGCAGCTCGACGTCACGGAAGGTGCGCCGGATCGGCAGCTGCCAGCACACGTCCGGCTTGGTCTCCAGCGGGTGCCGCTCCAGGCGCAGGGCCAGGCCGTGCAGCGCGCAGCCCTCGCCGCCGGGGAAGCCGGGGCGGTTCAGGAAGATGCAGGCGCCTTCGTGCACGGCGGTCTTGCGGTCGCCGTCCTCGTCGGTCTCCACCCAGCCGTGCTTGCGGCCCGCGTCGTGGAACTGCCACGTCGAGGCGTCGAGCTGCTTCACGAACGAGGCCACACGCTTCTCGTCGTCCTTGTCGGAGAAGTGCGCGCCGAGGGTGCAGCAACCGTCCAGCGGCCGCTCGGCGTAGATGCCCTGGCAGCCCTGGCCGAAGATGCACATCCAGTTCGACGTCAGCCAGGTCAGGTCGCAGCGGAACACCTGGCTCTCGTCGGCGGGATCGGGGAACTCCACCCAGGCGCGGGGAAAGACGAGATCGACCTCAGGCACGAGGGTCACCCTACGTCCTGTGTGGGAGGCTGGAACCCTTATGCGACTCGGAGTTCTCGACATCGGCTCGAACACCGGCCACCTGCTCGTCGTCGACGCGCACGGCGGTGCCGCACCCATGCCGGCCTTCTCCTACAAGGAGCCGCTGCGGCTCGCCGAGCACCTCGACGAGCGCGGCGCCGTGTCCGCTGCCGGCGTCGAGGCGCTGACCGGGTTCGTCTCGCAGGCGCTCCTGGTCGCCGAGGACAAGGGCTGCGAGGAGATCCTCGGGTTCGCGACCTCCGCGGTCCGCGACGCCGTCAACAGCACCGAGGTGCTCGAACACGTGCACGCCGCAACCGGCGTCGAGGTCGGCGTGCTGTCCGGTGAGGACGAGGCCCGGCTGACCTTCCTCGCCGTGCGCCGGTGGTTCGGCTGGTCCTCGGGTCGCCTCGCGGTGTTCGACATCGGCGGCGGCTCCCTGGAGATCGCCGCCGGCACCGACGAGTCGCCCGACGTCGCACAGTCCCTCCCGCTCGGCGCCGGCCGGATCAGTCGCGACTGGCTGCGCGGCGACCCGCCCGACCCGGCAGACGTGCGGCACCTGCGCAAGCAGATCCGCGCCGACATCGCCCGCGACGCCGGGGCGGTGCTGCGCGGTGGCGCGCCGGACCACGCGGTCGGCACCTCGAAGACCTTCCGGTCGCTGGCGCGGGTGTGCGGTGCGGCGCCGTCGGGCGAGGGGCTCCTGGTACGGCGGTCGCTACCCGCCGACGTGCTGGCCAAGAAGCTCCCCGACCTCGCCACGATGACCCACGCCGAGCTCGCGACGCTGCCCGGTGTCTCCGCGAACCGGGCCCACCAGCTGCTCGCCGGAGCGCTCGTCGCTGACGCGGTGCTCGACATCTTCGAGCTGCCCGAGCTGGAGATCTGCCCGTGGGCGCTGCGCGAGGGCGTGATCCTCGAGCGGCTCGACCAGATGAGCATCCTGAGCTGACCCCGGTTCACCGGGTGAGGAATACCCTGGACAGGTGAGCGACGTGGCAGCCGACGACGCGGAGCAGGTGTCTGCCCGCGAGGTCCGGCCGATCGCGGACCGCGACGGGCCGCTCGTGGCGCTGTCGACCGCCTCGGTCTACCCCGAGTCGCCGGCCAACGGGTTCGCGATGGCGAGCCGACTCGGCTACGACGCGGTCGAGGTGATGGTCAGCGTCGACGCGGTCAGCCAGGACATCGCGGCGGTCAAGCACCTCTCGGAGTACCACGAGATCCCGGTGTGCGCCGTACACGCCCCCTGCCTGCTGATCACGCAGCGGGTGTGGGGCACCGAGCCGTGGGGGAAGCTCGAGAAGAGCGCCGAGATGGCGCACGAGGTCGGCGCCGACGTGGTCGTCGTACACCCGCCGTTCCGCTGGCAGCGCGACTACGCGCGCAACTTCGTGGAGGGGATCGCCGAGCTCGAGGAGCGCACCGGGATCGCGTTCGCCGTGGAGAACATGTATCCCTGGCGCGCCTCCAAGCGTGAGATGCAGGTCTACGTGCCTCACTGGAACCCCGCGCACCACGACTACGCCAACGCCACCATCGACCTGTCCCACTCGGCCACCTCGCAGAGCGACCCGGTCGCGATGGCCAAGGAGCTCGGCGACCGGCTCCGGCACATCCACATGACCGACGGCACCAGCTCCGCGCGCGACGAGCACCTGGTGCCCGGCCGCGGCGACCAGCCGGTCGCCGAACTGCTCGAGCACCTCGCCGAGGACGACTTCCGCGGGCACATCGTGGTCGAGATCAACACCCGCCGGTCCGGCACCCGCGAGGCCCGCGAGCTCGACCTGATGGAGTCGCTGGCGTTCGTCCGGCTCAACTTCGAGCGCCGCCGCGAAGGGCGTGCCGGGGCAGGGGAGACCGGGCGTTCCGGGGCCGGTCGATGAGCATGGGCCGGGCTGCGGGCGCGGGTGGAGCTGCGGGCGCCGGTAGTTCTGCGCGTGCCGGAAGTTCTGCGCGCGCCGGTCGCGCCGGCGCCGACGGCCGCGCTGGCGCCGCCGGTCGCGCTGCGGGCACGGGCCGCACTGCGGGCGCCGGTCGCGCAGTCACGCCCGGCCGCGGCAGGCGGGCCGGTGGCGGGGACACCCGCGGGGAGATCCTGGCCGCGGCGCGAGAGTCGTTCGCCGACGCCGGCTACGCCGGTACGTCGATCCGCAAGGTCGCCGCCGCAGCAGGGGTGGACCCCTCGCTGGTGCACCACTACTTCGGCACCAAGGACGACCTGTTCCTCGCCGCCCTCGAGGTGCGAGTCGACCCGCGCCCGCTGATGGCCGCGGTCGCCGAGGGAGACCCCGACCGCTTGGGCGAGCGGCTCGTCGAGGTCTTCTTCAGCGTGTGGGAGGACCCCGATGCCAGGCTGCCGTTGCTCGCGATCATCAAGGCCGGCGTCGCGGGCGAGCCAGGTCGGTCGGTGGTGGAGGCGGCGCTCCAGCGGCTCGTCTTCGGGCACCTCGTGGAGATCCTCGGCCTCGACCACGGCGAGCGCCGGCTCTCGCTGATGGCCTCGCAGATGGTCGGCCTGGTGGTGGCCCGCTACGTCATGCGGCTCGAGCCGATCGCGTCCATGCCCGCCGACGAGCTCGCGGCCTGGCTGGCGCCGACCGTGCAGCGCTACCTGACCGCCGAAGAGCCCTGACCCTCGCCGGTCGCGCCCACTTGCAACGTTCTGCACCATTCCGGGAGCCGAACTGGTGCAGAACGTTGCAAGTCAGCCGGCGAGTCGCCGGGCCGCCGCCTCGCCGCCCGACGGGTCGTCGCGACGTCGCCGGCGGGTCGCCGCCCGCGGTCGGTCGTCCCGGTGACCGACGTACCGAAACCGCTTGACCGCGCGGCTGGCGCGGGAGGAGAATTCATCGCATGATGAATAACGCCGCGATCGAGGTCACCGACCTGCACGTCGTACGCGGCGGGGTGCGCGCGGTGGACGGGGTCACCTTCACCGTCCCGCACGGCCAGGTGACCGGCCTGCTCGGACCGTCGGGCTGCGGCAAGACCAGTCTGATGCGGTCGGTGGTGGGCGTGCAGATCGTCGAGTCCGGCACCGTCCTGGTCGGCGGCCGGCCCGCCGGCGACGCGAGCCTGCGGCACCGGATCGGCTACGTGACGCAGGCACCGAGCGTGTACGACGACCTCACCGTCGAGGAGAACCTGCGCTTCTTCGCCCGCGTCCTGGGCCTCGACGGTGCCGAGGTGGACCGGTGCATCGACGCCGTCGAGCTCGACGACCACCGGCACCGCCTGGCCAACCGGCTCTCCGGGGGCCAGCGCTCCCGGGTCTCGCTCGCCGTCGCGCTGCTCGGCAGCCCCGACTTCCTCGTGCTCGACGAGCCGACCGTCGGCCTTGACCCCGTGCTGCGGCGCGACCTGTGGCGGCTGTTCCACTCGCTCGCCGACGCCGGCGCCGCGGTGCTGGTCTCCAGCCACGTGATGGACGAGGCCGAGCGCTGCGACCGCCTGCTGCTGATGCGCCGGGGCCGGATCCTCGCCGACGACACGCCCGCCGGACTGCTCACGAGCACCGGCGAGGCCTCGATCGAGCACGCGTTCCTCTCGCTCGTGGACGCGGCCGCATGAGTGCCGCCGTCTCCGCGCAGGAGCTGCGGATGAGCCCGCGGATCACGCTGGCCGTCGCGGGGCGGGTGCTCACCCAGCTGCGTCACGACCACCGCACCGCGGCGATGCTGCTCGTGCTGCCCGCGCTCGTGCTCAGCCTGCTGTGGTGGATGTTCGACGAGAAGGCGTTCGGCTTCGACAGCCTCGGCCCGCCGCTGCTCGCGCTGATCCCGTTCATCGTGATGTTCCTGGTCACCTCGGTCACCACGTTGCGCGAACGGTCCTCCGGCACCCTCGAACGGCTGCTGGCCATGCCGACCGGCAAGCTCGACTTCCTGTTCGGCTATGCGATCGCGTTCAGCCTCGTGGCTGCGGTGCAGTCGGTGGTCGCCGTACTCCTGTGCGTGTGGGTGCTCGACCTCGACGTCGCCGGGCCGGTGTGGATGCTCACCGTGGTTGCCGTGGCCGACGCAGTGCTGGGTACGGCGCTCGGGCTGCTGGTGTCCGCCTTCGCGCGCACCGAGTTCCAGGCGGTGCAGTTCATGCCGGCGATCGTGATCCCGCAGATCCTGCTGTGCGGGCTGTTCATCGAGCGCGACCAGATGCCCGACGTACTCTCCGCGATCTCCGACGTGCTGCCACTGTCGTACGCCGTGGACGCGATGACCACGGTCTCCACGACCACCTCCACCGCGTTCGGCGGCGTGGACACCAGCGTGTGGGGCGACCTGGCTGTGATCGCGGCGTTCGCGGTCGCTTCCCTGGCGCTGGGTGCGGCCACGCTGCGCCGGCGCACCGCGTAGCCTGGCCCTGCCCGTCGCAACGACGCGCGGGCGTCACGGGAGGTAGCCGACGTGTTACGTGAGCCGCTGCTGATGCTCTCGCGCAGCAACCGGGTCAAGGGCCTGGTCACCGCGATGCCGGTCTCGAGCAGCATCGTGAACCGCTACGTGCCCGGCGAGGACACCGCCTCGGCCGTCGGTGCCACCCAGCAGCTCGTCGGCGACGGCCTGCACGTCACGCTCGACTTCCTCGGTGAGGACACCCTCGACCGGGAGCAGGCCGACAGCACCGTCTCGGCCTACCTCGAGCTGCTCGCCGCGCTGTCGGCGCACAACCTCTCGCGCAGCGCCGAGGTGTCGGTGAAGCTGTCCGCGATCGGGCAGGCGCTGCCCGGCGACGGGGAGAAGATCGCGCTGGAGAACGCGCGGGCGATCTGCCACGCCGCTCGCAACGCAGGTACGACGGTCACCGTCGACATGGAGGACCACACCACCACCGACTCCACGCTCGGCATCGTCCACGAGCTGCGCAAGGACTTCCCCGAGACCGGTGCCGTGCTGCAGGCCTACCTGCGCCGCACCGAGTCCGACTGCCGCGACCTGGCCCACGAGGGCTCCCGGGTCCGGCTGTGCAAGGGCGCCTACAAGGAGCCCGAGTCGGTGGCGTTCCAGGACCGCGCGGAGGTGGACCGGTCCTACGTCCGCTGCCTGAAGGTGCTGATGGGCGGTCAGGGCTACCCGATGGTCGCCACCCACGACCCGCGGCTGGTCGACATCGCCGGGTCGCTGGCCACCCGGCACGAGCGGCAGCAGGGCAGCTACGAGTTCCAGATGCTCTACGGGATCCGGCCCGACGAGCAGCGCCGGCTCGCCGAGGCCGGGGAGAAGGTGCGGGTGTACCTGCCCTATGGCACCGAGTGGTACGGCTACCTCATGAGACGAATGGCCGAGCGACCCTCGAACCTGGCACTCTTCCTGAGGTCCTTGGTCTCCAAGAAGTGAGGAAGTGGCGACTATGAGTCGGGTGGCCATCATCGGCGCCGGTGTCATGGGGGAGACCCTGCTGTCCGGGCTGATCCGCGCCGGCCGCAACGTCGAGGACCTCCTGGTCGGCGAGAAGCGCCACGAGCGGGCCGCCGAGCTGCAGGAGCGGTACGGCGTCAGCGTGGTGAGCAACGTCGATGCGGCCAAGCAGGCCGACACGCTGGTGCTCGTGGTGAAGCCGCAGGACATGGGCGACCTGCTCAACGAGCTGGCGCCCGTCGTACGCCCCGGCCAGCTCGTCGTCTCCCTGGCCGCCGGCATCACCACCGCCTTCCTCGAGAACCGGCTGCCCGAGGGCACCGCGGTGGTCCGGGTGATGCCCAACACCCCCGCGCTCGTCGACGAGGGGATGTCGGCGATCTCGCGCGGATCGCACTGCGACGAGACGCACCTGGTCGAGGCCGAGTCGCTGATGGACGCCGTGGGCCGGGTGCTCCGGGTGCCCGAGCGGCAGCAGGACGCGGTCACCGCGGTCAGCGGGTCGGGTCCGGCGTACATCTTCTTCGTCGTCGAGTCGATGATCGAGGCCGGCGTGCACCTCGGCCTGCCGCGCTCGACGGCCTACGACCTCGTCGTGCAGACCCTCGTCGGGTCGGCCAAGCTGCTCCGCGAGACCGGCGTGCACCCGACCGTGCTGCGCGAGCAGGTCACCTCGCCTGCCGGTACGACGGCCGCCGCGGTGCGCGAGCTGGAGGACCACAAGGTGCGCGCCGCGTTCCTCACCGCGCTCGAGGCCGCCCGCGACCGGTCCCGCGCTCTCGCCGAGGGCCTCTAGGCCCTCCCGCCCCAGTGACTCCCCGGCCCCAGTTTTCCCACGTTGGCTTGGTGAACCGGTACTTGGCACGGCGTATTTGCCGCGGTAAGTGGAGTTTTCCCACGTTAACTTGGGAAAACTGGGGCACCTGGGGGAGCGGGTCAGCGGGTGCGGGGGAAACCGAGGTCGACCTCGGAGGTGGCGGGGTCGGGCCAGCGTGAGGTGACCACCTTGTTGCGCGTGTAGAAGTTCAGCCCCTCCTGGCCGTACATGTGGCTGTCGCCGAACAGCGACGCCTTCCACCCGCCGAAGGAGTAGTAGGCCACCGGCACCGGGATCGGCACGTTCACGCCGACCATGCCGACCTCCACGTCGCGCTGGTAGCGCCGGGCCGCGCCGCCGTCGCGGGTGAAGATCGCGGTCCCATTGGCGTAGCGGTTGGAGTTCACCAGCTCCAGGGCCTCGTCGTACGACGCCACCCGCACCACGCTGAGGACCGGACCGAAGATCTCGTCGGTGTAGACGGTCATGTCGGGCGTGACGTCGTCGAGCAGCGTCGTGCCGAGGAAGAAGCCCTGCGATGGGAGGTCGGCGGACCGGCCGTCGACGACGACGCGGGCACCGGCCTGCTCGCCGGCGGCGACGTAGGAGGCGACCTTGTCGCGGTGCTCGGCGGTGATCAGCGGCCCCATGTCGGTCCCCGGCGCGGCGCCGTCACCGACGACCAGTCGGGGGAGACGGGCGGCGACCGCCTCGACCAGGGGGTCGGCGACCGCGCCGACGGCGACCACGACCGAGATCGCCATGCAGCGCTCGCCGGCCGCGCCGTAGGCGGCCGAGACCGCTGCATCGGCGGCGAGATCGACGTCGGCGTCGGGCAGCACCACCATGTGGTTCTTGGCGCCGCCCAGGGCCTGGACCCGCTTGCCGTGGGCGGTGCCGGTCTCGTAGATGTGCCGCGCGACCGGGGTCGAGCCGACGAAGCTGACCGCGGCGACGTCCGGGTGCGAGAGCAGGCCGTCGACGGCGTCCCGGTCGCCGTGCAGCACGGTGAAGACCCCGTCGGGGAGGCCGGCCTGCTGCCACATCTCGGCGAGCAGCATCGACGCCGAGGGGTCCTTCTCGCTGGGCTTGAGCACGAAGGCGTTGCCCGCCGCGACCGCGTTCGCGCACATCCACAGCGGGACCATGACCGGGAAGTTGAACGGCGTGATGCCGGCGACCACACCGAGCGGCTGCCGCATGGAGTACACGTCGACCCCGGTGGATGCCTGTTCGGAGTAGCCGCCCTTGAGCAGGTGCGGCAGGCCGGTGGCGAACTCGACGTTCTCCAGGCCGCGGGCCACCTCACCCGCCGCGTCGGCGAGGACCTTGCCGTGCTCGGCGGTCACCACGGCGGCGAGCTCGTCGGTCCGGGCGTGCAGGATCTCGCGGAACGCGAACAGCACCGCCGCGCGACGCGACAGGGACGACTCGCGCCACTCCTGAGCGGCCTCGCGGGCGGTCGCGACCGCTGCGACCACGTCGTCGGGGGAGGCGAGCAGGACCTCGCCGGTGACCTCGCCCGTTGCGGGGTTGTGCACCGGGCCGGTGCGAGTCGAGTCCAGCGCCGTCGGCTTACCGTTGATCCAGTGTTCGATTCGCGTCGTCACAAGCGAATCCTATGCACTAGACCCTCGAAGTCCACCGGATCCGTTGTCGCGCGCAACCTGGGGTGTCACCCTGGCGGTCCACGTGAAGGTTCGCTAACCTGCCAGCAGCCCATTCAGGACGATCTCCGGAGGGTTCGATGAGCAACGTCGGTCAGGACGCACCCACTCGTGACCAGTGGGGCACGAAGCTCGGCTTCATTCTCGCCGCGATGGGTTCGGCGATCGGCCTGGGCAACATCTGGCGCTACCCGTACGTGGTCTACGAGAACGGCGGCGGCGCCTTCCTGATCCCGTACTTCGTGGCGCTGCTGACCGCCGGGCTCCCGATCCTCATGCTGGAGTACTCCCTCGGGCACCGCTACCGGCAGGGAGCCCCCGCGACCTTCCACCTCATGCACCGCGGCTGGGAGTGGCTCGGCTGGTGGCAGGCGGCGGTCTCGTTCGTCATCGCGACCTACTACGTGGTGATCCTGGCCTGGTGCTTGAGCTTCTTCTACTACTCCTTCGGCGAGCAGTGGGGCGACGACACGGTCGGGTTCTTCATCGGCGAGTACCTCGCCACCTCCGGCGGGGCCGACCCGGGCAGCTTCTGGGAGATCGGCGGCCTGCAGTGGAAGCTGCTGCTCCCGCTGGTGATCGCGTGGGTGATCGTGTACGTCCTGCTGGTCCGCGGCGTGCGGCACGGCATCGAGCTCGCCTCCCGGGTGCTTATGCCGGCCCTGATCGTGATGCTGATCCTGATCGTGATCCGCGCGATCACCCTCGACGGCGCCGCCGAGGGCCTCAACGTGCTGCTGACCCCCGACTTCGGGGCGCTGGACGACCCCGCGGTCTGGGTGGCGGCCTACGGCCAGGTGTTCTTCTCGCTGAGCATCGCCTTCTCGATCATGATCGCCTACTCCAGCTACCTGCCGCGCAAGACCGACCTGTCCAACAGCGGCTTCATCGTCGGGCTGTCCAACGCCGGCTTCGAGTTCCTGGCCGCGATCGGTGTCTTCGCAGCGCTCGGCTTCCTGGCGCTGACCCAGGGCGCCGAGGTCGGCGAGGTCGCAGGCACCGGCGGCGTCGGCCTGGCGTTCATGATCTTCCCCCAGATCATCAGCACCCTGCCGGCGCTGAACACGGTGTTCGGCGTGCTGTTCTTCGGCACGCTGTTCTTCGCCGGCCTGACCTCGATGGTCTCCATCCTCGAGGCCGTGATCGCCGCGATCCGGGAGAAGTTCGACCTGACCCGGACCACCGCGGTGAACTACATCGTCGGTCTCGCGGCGCTGATCAGCATCCTGTACGTCACCAAGGGCGGGCTGTTCTACCTCGACACCATCGACCACTTCGTGAACAACTACGGCCTCATCGTGGCGGGCCTCGCCGAGGTGCTCCTGGTCGCGTGGATCGCCCGGACGCTCAACGCGCAGCGTGACCACATCAACGACATCTCCTACATCAGGCTCGGCGCCTGGTGGACGGTGTCGCTGAAGTTCATCACGCCGGTGCTGCTGACGTTCATGATCATCTACAACACCTTCTGGGTGGAGCTCCGCGAGAACTACAGCGGCTACCCGACGAGCGGCATCCTGTTCCTCGGGGTCGGCGCCGTGCTGCTGACCCTGATGTTCGCGCTCGCGCTGTCGCTGAACAGCAGGGCGCCGCACGACGACATCGTCCACACCGTCAAGGAGTGATCGGGATGGAAACCAGCGCCGTCATCATGCTCGTGATCGGTGGCCTCCTGCTGTGGGGCGGTGTCGCGGTCTCGGTGTTCCACTACCAGCGCGCATCCCGCAAGGACACCGGCGCCTGAGGACCTGCCACCGCGTGGACTCGGTCACGGGCCTGGTTCACAGGTAGTAGCGTGAACGTCATGGCCGGCCGCGCATGTGTGGTGTTCGACAAGACACTCACCGACTACGACTTCGGGCCGAGCCACCCCATGTCACCGGTGCGCGTCGACCTGACCATGCGCCTGGCCGACGAGCTCGGCGTGATCGCCGCGCCCGGCACCGAGGGCGTCGGGCTGCCGCAGGTCGCGGCGCCGGTGGCCGACGACGACCTGATTGCGCGGGTGCACTCCGGTGACCTGATCGAGGCCGTGCAGAAGATGAGCCGCGACCCGTTCCAGGTCGACGAGGCGCACGGGCTCGGCTCGGAGGACAACCCGACCTTCGAGGGGATGCACGCCGCGGCCGCGCACATCGTCGGGGCCTCGGTCGAGGCGGCCCGGCGGGTGTGGACCGGTCAGGTCGACCACGCCGCGAACATCACCGGCGGGCTGCACCACGCCATGCCGGGCAGGTCCAGTGGGTTCTGCATCTACAACGACGTCGCCGTGGCGATCCAGTGGCTGCTCGACAACGGGGCCGAGAAGGTGGCGTACGTCGACGTCGACGTCCACCACGGCGACGGCGTCGAGCGGGTGTTCTGGGACGACCCGCGGGTGCTGACGATCAGCATCCACGAGACCGGGCAGATGCTGTTCCCGGGCACCGGCTTCCCCCAGGACACCGGCGGCCCGAACGCTCCGGGCAGCGCGGTCAACGTGGCCCTTCCCCCCGGTACGGCGGACGCGGGCTGGCTGCGCGCCTTCCACGCCGTCGTGCCGCCGCTGGTCAGGGAGTTCGAGCCCGACGTGCTCGTCACCCAGCACGGCTGCGACTCCCACATCGAGGACCCGCTCGCGCACCTGATGCTCACCGTCGACGGCCAGCGGGCGGCGTACCTCGCGCTCCACGACCTGGCGCACGAGGTCTGCGACGGCAAGTGGGTGGCCACCGGGGGCGGCGGCTACGCCGTGGTCGACGTGGTGCCGCGCGCGTGGACCCACCTGCTGGCGATCGTCGGCGGCAAGCCGTTGGACCCGCACACGCCGACCCCCGAGGGGTGGCGCGACCACGTGCAGACGCTGCTCGGCCGGGTGGCGCCGTTCCGGCTCACCGACGGCCGCGAGCCGGCCTACCGGGACTGGTCCGGCGGCTACGACCCGGCCACCTGGCTGGACCGGGCGATCCACGCCACCCGCGAGGCGGCGTTCCCGCTGAACGGGCTGGACCACCACCCGTGGTGACGTCCGCGGTGCCCCGATGGGGCGCTATCAGGCCCACGGCGGCGTGTCTTCTGCGACACGCCGGGCGATAGGTAAAGAGTGTCCGAAAAGTCACCCCTTTCCCACGGGTAACTCTAGGCTCTATTCTCACCTAAGCACATACGTTGAGGTCTCCGGTGGGGAAGCCGGGGACGTGGTGTGCAGTGAAAGTGCGGTGCATGATGGCCTCAAACAACTCCGGAGACATCTCCGAAGTGAAGTTCCTGACGGTTGCCGAGGTGGCGACAGTCATGCGCGTCTCCAAGATGACCGTGTACCGCCTGGTGCACTCCGGCGAGCTGCCGGCCGTTCGGGTGGGACGATCGTTCCGGGTGCCCGAGGACGCCGTGAACGAGTACCTGCGCAAGAGCTTCTTCCAGACCGGCTGAGCTCGCGCAGCCTGAAACACGACAACGGTGGCGGTCCCGTGAGGGACCGCCACCGTCGTCGTTTCACGAGGGAGGGACCGGGGCGCCTGGGGGGTGTGCGGCGCCGTGCGCCCCCGGGGGGAGGGGGCCGATCCCGTGTGGACCGTGGGTCAGGGGCGGATGAAGTTGGCGGCGACCACCCAGCGCCCGTAGGCGTCCGGCGCCGCGCCGATGCCCAGGCGGGTGGACTTGCTGCTCAGCAGGACCGCGCGGTGTCCGGGGGACTCCATCCACATCCGGACGAGCTTGCGCGGGGCCATCGCGCCGCGGCCCAGGGTCTCGCCGGCGTACTGCGCGTTGCAGCGGTTCAGCACGTCGAGCATCGACTGGTGGAAGAACTCGTTGTTGCGGGCCAGGTAGCTCGCCCAGCTCTCGGCGCTGCTGTCGGCGCAGCCGGCGAACTTCAGCGGCCGGAGGCCGTGGTTGGCGCGGCGGAGGTTCACCAGGCGGTGCACGCGGCGCTCGTAGGTCTCAGGTGCGGCCAGCGCGGTCTTGACCGTCGCGACCACCGGCTGCGCGGTGACGGGCTGTACGGCGGTCGCCGGCGCCAGCGTGGCTCCGGAGGCGCCAATGGTGATCGCGGAGCTGGCCAGGGCCACCGCGGCGAGCCTGGCGAATGAGCGGGTGATCGTGCGCGGGCGCCGGACGCCGAATCCAGAAATGTCCATCGCTAAGGCCCCTCCCAAGGCCTCATGAGCGCGGCCGGGGCGGTCAGCGTTGTGCGGACCGGCTCGACCACGAACAGCTGGTCGTCCCCCTCCCAGGGGAGTGTTCCAGCGTGAACCACGTCGTAAACCTGCTGAACAGCGACAAGCTGTCCCGGACCCTCAGTATGCCCCCACATCTCCATGTTGTGAGCAAACCGTGGAAAAACTGTCCCCCAGGGTGATCTGGTACTGCTGTCATGAGTTGAGACGTGTTGATCATCGGTTCATGACGCGTCCGCCTTGAGCCCGCACCAAGCTTTACTCTGTGAGAGTCGGCGAGAGCGGCGCGATCTCGCCGGATCGACCGATTTCCTCAGCCCTGCACGCGGCAAGTAGGCTTGGCCCCTGCTGTCGCACCGGCGCACGTGCCGGAGTGAACGACTCAAGGCTCGAAAGGTCCACAGTGGGTTCTGTCATCAAGAAGCGCCGCAAGCGTATGGCGAAGAAGAAGCACCGCAAGCTGCTCAAGAAGACGCGCATCCAGCGTCGTCGTCAGGGCAAGTAAGCCCGGCCGACACCTGGCCGGAGCCTGCGAGGTGGACACCTGATGGGCCGCGTCGTTCTCGTCACCGGGGTCTCCGGGGACCTCGGTGGCAGGTTCGCGCGCCTGATCGCCGCCGACCCCGCCGTCGAGCGGGTGATCGGCGTGGACGTGGTGCCACCGCGCGGCGACATGGCCGGCGTCCGGTTCGTCCGGGCCGACATCCGCAACCCCGTGATCGCCAAGGTGATCGCCGGGGAGGGTGTCGACACCGTGGTGCACCTCAGCGTGATCGCCACCCCCGGCACCGCCGGCGGCCGCGCGTCGATGAAGGAGCTCAACGTCATCGGCACCATGCAGCTCCTCGCCGCCTGCCAGAAGGCGCCGGGGCTGAAGCGGCTGGTCGTGCGCTCCTCGACGGCGGTCTACGGCTCCTCGCCGCGCGACCCCGCCATGTTCACCGAGGACATGGCGCCCAAGCGCCTGCCCCGCTCCGGCTTCGCCAAGGACGTGGTCGAGGTGGAGGGTTACGTGCGCGGCTTCTCGCGCCGGCGCCCGGACATCGAGGTCACCATGCTGCGGGCGGCCAACACGGTCGGCCCCAACGTGAAGTCGCCCGTCTCGCAGTACTTCCGGCTGCCCGTCGTACCCACCGTGCTCGGGTTCGACGCTCGCCTGCAGTTCCTCCACGAGGACGACCTGCTCGGCGCGATCCGGCACGCGACGCTCGACGGCGTCCACGGCACCTTCAACGTCGCCGGCGACGGGATCCTGATGCTCTCGCAGGCGCTGCGCCGGCTCGGCAAGCCGTCGGTCCCGATGCCGTCGTTCGCGGTGAGCCAGGTCGGCTCGCTGGTCCGACAGTCCAGGGTGGCCGACTTCTCCCCCGAGCAGGTCGCCTACCTGACCTACGGCCGCGGAGTGGACACCACCCGGATGCGCACCGTGCTGCACTTCGACCCTCGGCACACCACCGAGTCGGCGTTCGAGGACCTCCGCCGCGCGATGGGCCCCGGACCGATCTCGCCGCGCCGGGTCCAGGCCGTGGAGAACGCCGTGCACCAGGCCCTGGGAGGTGCCCGTGGCTGACGCCGAGATCATCCCGATCGGCACGCGAGGTCGCCCCGGTCGCGGCAGCGGCAGCGCGCGCCCGTCCGCCGCCGCCCGCAGCCTGGCCGCCGGCGGTGCGAAGACCACCCGCAAAGGCAAGCCCGCGGCGCCGGCAGTGGTCGAGGACAGGTCCGCGGCCGAGGATGCCGCTGCAGCCCCCTCCGACCCGGGTACGACGGGCACCGGCTCGCGCGTCGCGGGAGGCCGGCGCGGCGCGTCGAAGCGTGCCGCCTCCGCGACAGCAGCGAAACCGGCAGCGAAGCCGGCGGCGAGCACCGCCGCAGACACCACCACCCCCGGCGAGCGTCAGGTCGACGAGCGCCCTGCCACGGGCAGCCGCGACACCGGCCGCCGGCCGGCAGACGCCGCCGCTCAGTCGGGCGGGACCGGCGTGGCAGGTCAGGACGAAGCCGTCACCGCGTCCGGCGCGGGGTCGGAGGCCGCCGCGTCCCCCACGACGCCGCGGGTCACGGCGCAGGACCGCGCGCTCGCCGACGGGATCCCCGTCGGTGACTGGCTCGCGGCGTTCAGCGTCGCGGCCAAGGAGATCTTCGGTGAGAGCTGGGAGCCGCGGCTGGCGGAGTTCCTGGCTTTCCTGCGGCGCAGGGTCACCGGCGACTACAGCGTCGACGAGTACGGCTTCGACGCCGAGGTCACCGAGCGCTTCTTCTACGCCGCGATCCGCCCGATCGCCGAGAAGTGGTTCCGGGTGGAGGTCCGCGGGGCCGAGAACATCCCGGCCGAGGGTGGCGCGCTGCTGGTGTCGAACCACTCGGGCACCGTCCCCGTGGACGGGCTGGTCACCGGGGTCAGCGTTCACGACCACACCGGTCGGCACCTCCGCCCGCTCGGTGCGGACCTGGTCTTCCGGTTGCCGATCGTCGGTGAGATCGCCCGCAAGGGCGGCGCCACGCTGGCCTGCAACGAGGACGCCGAGCGGATGCTGCGCGGCGGGGAGCTGGTCGGCGTGTGGCCGGAGGGCTTCAAGGGCATCGGCAAGCCCTACTCCGACCGCTACAAGCTGCAGCGCTTCGGCCGTGGCGGCTTCGTCTCCGCGGCGCTGCGCACGCAGGTGCCGATCATCCCGTGCTCGGTCGTCGGCGCGGAGGAGATCTACCCGCTGGTCGGCAACCTGCCGTCACTGGCCCGGCTGCTCGGGGTGCCCTACATCCCGATCACGCCGTTCTTCCCGCTGCTCGGTCCGCTGGGGCTGGTCCCGCTGCCGTCGAAGTGGCTGATCGAGTTCGGTGAGCCGATCCGGACCGACGCCTACGACGACGGCGCCGCCGACGACCCGATGCTGGTGTTCAACGTGACCGACCAGGTCCGGGAGACGATCCAGCAGACGTTGTACTCCCTGCTGATGCAGCGCCGCTCCGTGTTCCACTGAACGGCCGACCGGGGAACCTGCTCAGCCGCGCCGGGACGGCGGGTCAGGGAAGCAGGCCGTCGCCGTCGAGGTCGGGCAGCAGAGTCTCGACGACGCCGTTCAGGCTGTCGGTGAGGTCCTCGGTGAGCTGCTCGACGGGGCCCTTGGGGTCGTCCTGCTTGCTGGTGGTGCCGCCGCCCTCGAGCCCGGGCAGCAGGGTGGGCCAGGTCTCCGGCTCCCACGAGGGCGTCGGCATCCCGGTCGGGGCGGCGTCCGGCGACGCCGTGGCGGACGGCTGGCTCGACGGCCGACCCTCGGCGCTTGCGGTGGGGGCCGAGCGCGGACCGGTCAGGCCCTTGGAGACGACCACCGGGTGGTTGTTGTCGAGGGTCCGCTCGGAGGCCAGTGCGAGAGCGCGGTCCACCTCGGCGCGGGCGAGGAGGATGTCGGGGACCTCGACCACCGGTGCGTCGGCGGCGCAGGTGCTGCACAGCTCGGTGGCCTCGAGGTCGATGTCGTGCAGGGTGATCGCGGCCGCGGCGAGGTCGCCCTGGGCGGACGCGGGCACGTCGCCGGCCAGCTGCTGGAGCGTGTCGATCCCGTCTCGGGCGAAGCCACGCACCGCGACGATCGCCTCGGGGTCGCCGGTCTCGCGGTAGGAGTCGAACATCAGGTCGGCGCCCTCGACGGCCGAGGCGGTGAACTCGGCCAGCGTCTCGGGCACCCGCGGCTCGGCCTGGGCGGTGTCGGCGACCAGCAGCCCCTCGACCTCGACGAGCCGGTCGGAGGCCTGGCTGAGCAGGTCCTTGCCCTTGCCGGCCGGGCTCACGTTGAGCTGGGCCTCGGCTCGCTCGATGCCGCGCTTGATCGGGTAGAGCGCGTCGCCCGGCAGTGAGCTCTGCGCGGCGGCGGCCATGGTCGTCGTACCGCCGATGAGGACGAACGCGGAGGCGGCGGCGACCAGTCGGCGCTCGCGACGGCCGCGCTCGCGGGCGGGCAGAAGCAGGTTGGAGCTCTCGGGCCGCAGCACCGTCTCGGCCTCGGCCATCAGCCGCTCGCGCAGGTCGGCGGAGAACTCCGCGCGGGGAGTGGCGGGCTCGTGCGAGCGCAGCGCGCCGACCACGGCGAGCAGGGACTCGGTCTCGGGCGTGAGGGAGCGACGGCTCGGGGAGTCGCCGCCGTCCACAGCGGCGGCGAACTCCTCGGCGCTCCGTCGCGCCTGGAACAAGGAGGTCATCGAGCTCGTCCTGTCAGTGTCTGTCGTTGGTCGTGGCCGGTCACGACGTACAACGACCTACCGGACGTCAAGGTTACGGGGCGTGACACAGCACACGCTTGACATCCGCGGAGCGCGCCGGGGCTGCTCATCGCAGGCCTTCGGGCAGGAGCTTGGCGAGGTTGCGGACCCCCCGCAGCTGGAGCTGCTTGACCGCGCCGTCGCTGCGGCCGAGCACCTTCGCGGTCTCGGCGATCGACAGGCCCTGCAGGAAGCGCATGATCAGGCACTCCTGCTGCTCGGCCGGGAGCTGCCCGAGCGCGCTGAGGAGCGCCTCGTTGGTCAGCGAGGCGAGGACGGCGTGCTCGGGACCGTCGGTGGCCGAGTCGTGGGCGCCCATGTCCTCGGTGGCGAACTCGAGGCGGGTGCGGCCGGCCTTGTAGTGGTCGGCGGTCAGGTTGCGGGCGATGGTCATCAGCCAGGCGCCGAAGTCCTTGCCCTGCCACTTGAACGAGCTCATGCTGCGCAGCGCGCGGAAGAAGGTCTCCGACGTGAGGTCCTCGGCCAGGGCGACCGAGCCCACGCGGTAGTACACGAAACGGTAGACCGACGAGTGGTAGTGGTCGTAGAGCATCCCGAACGCCTCGGAGTCGCCGCCGCGGGCGAGCTCGACGAGGGCGATCAACCGCGAGGCCTCGGCCTCGTCGGCCTCGGAGGACGCCGCGAGGTCGGAGTCGTCGCCCGGCGGCAGCGTGCTCGGCGTGGTGTAGTCGAGGGCCTCCGACATCAGCCAGGACGAGGCGGCCGACCCAGCTCCCGAGAAACCGGACATCTGGGTGCATACGATCGCGGGGGCGGGGTAGAGGACATCCGCCACAGCCAGGCGCAGCGCGTGCAGACCACGCGCGACGTCAGCACTGCGCGTGAACATCGAAACGCTCTCCCTCGTCGGCCCTCGAGGCTCCCCGTCGGCGCGGAGCCGGCTCCCCCTGGATCAGCCCCCCAGGCTAGAGGGGGCTGGTGGCTTTGTGAACCCGTCTGTAACTCGCAGTTGCACCTGTGGGGGAGTGTTCCCCGTCACACAGTGTGCCAAACCATCACCGCACTTTGCGACGAATGGCCACACCTGCGGCAATGCTCCCGCTTGCCGCCCCGGCGACCGCGGCGGCGAAGAGACCGGCCCGCGCCGCCTTGCGGCCGGTGCGGTAGTCGCGGACCCGCCAGCCGTTGGCCCGGGCGTGGTCGCGCAGCCGGGAGTCGGGGTTGACCGCACAGGGGTCGCCGACCATGGAGAGCATCGGCAGGTCGTTGTAGGAGTCGGAGTACGCCGAGCACCGCGCCAGGTCCAGCCCCTCCCGCTCGGCCAGCGCGCGCACCGCCTCCCCCTTGGCGGGGCCGTGCAACATCTCGCCTACGAGCCGGCCGGTGTAGACCCCGTCGACGTGCTCGGAGACCGTGCCCAGCGCTCCGGTGAGGCCGAGCCGGCGGGCGATGATGTTGGCGATCTCGATCGGGGCGGCGGTGACCAGCCACACCCGCTGGCCCTGGTCGAGGTGGAGCTGCGCGAGTGCCCGGGTGCCTGGCCAGATCCGACGGGCCATCGCCTCCTCGAAGATCTCCTCGCCGAGCGCCTCGAGCTCCTCGACGCGGTGGCCCTTGATGAAGTTGAGCGCCGACGCGCGGGCCTCGGCGACGTGCTCGGGGTCCTCGATGCCCACCACCCGGAAGTACGCCTGCTTCCAGGCCGCGCCCAGGATCTCCCGGGTGGTGAAGAACTTGCGGCGGTGCAGCCCCTTGGCCAGGTGGTAGATCGACGCGCCCTGCATGATCGTGTTGTCGACGTCGAAGAACGCGGCGGCCGTCGGGTCCGGCGGCACGGTCAGCGCGGTCTCCACCTCGGCCGCGGCGGCGGCCGCCTCGCCGGCGAGCACGGAGCGGTTGCGCAGGTCGGTGGGCCGGGAGCCGCGGCCCCGGTGCCGTCTGTTGTGCTGGGCCCGGTTCACGAGCGTCACCCTAGTGTCAGCCGGTACGACGGTCACCTGGCCGACCAGCGGCAGGGCCCTCGGATCCCTCATGTCCGTTGTGGGAGACTCGCGACGTGACAGCAGCCTCCAACCTGGCCGACCTGCTCGCTCAGGCGGCGCTGGAGAGTCCCGACTCGGTGGCGTTCACCGAGTCGGCGACCGGACGCCGGGCGACCTGGGCGGCCGTGGACGCCGAGGCCGACCGGGTCGCGCGAGGCCTCTCCGAGCTCGGCCTGGTCGCCGGCCAGCGGGTGATGATCGCCCTGCCGAACCGGATCGAGTTCGTCGCCGCCTACCTCGGTGCCCTGCGGGCGCGGCTGGTCGCGGTGCCGGTCAACCCCCGCTCGGCCACCGGCGAGCTGGTCCGGATGCTCGCCGACTGCGCGGCCCGCGTCGTGATCGCCGACCTCAGCACGGTCACCACCGTGCGCCAGGCGGTCGCCGGGCTGGAGGACGCGCTGGTCGGCGCCGACGAGGAGCTGCTCGCCCGGGTGTCGGTGCCCCACGTCGTGGTCGCCTCGGCGCCCGCGCTGCCCGGCGAGACCGGGTTCGCCGACCTCGGCTCCGGCGACGTCCGGGTCCCGCCCACGCCGGAGGACCCCGAGGCGCTCGCGGTGCTGCTCTACACCAGCGGCACCTCCGGACGCCCGCGCGCCGCGATGCTCAGCCACCGCGCGCTGGTGGCCAACATCGAGCAGGCCGCGGCGGTCCAGCCCGCGCTGATCCACAGCGACGACGTCGTGCTCGGCGTGCTGCCGCTGTTCCACGTCTACGGTCTCAACGCGGTGCTCGGGCAGGTCCTGCGGCAGCGGGCGCGGATGGTGCTCGCCGAGGGCTTCGACGCCGAGCGCACCCTGGCCCTGATCGAGGACGAGGCGGTGACCGTCGTACCGGTCGCGCCGCCGGTGTTCGCCTACTGGCGGGGGACCGACGGCCTCAAGGACCGGCTCCGCAGCGTCCGCGTGGTGCTGTCGGGCTCCGCGCCGCTGGCGCCGGAGCTGGTCGCCGACTTCGAGGACCGGGCCGGGGTCACGGTGCACCAGGGCTACGGGCTGACCGAGGCGGCGCCGGTGGTCACCTCGACCCAGTGCAGCGCCCACCCCAAGCCGGGCTCGGTCGGTGCCGCACTGCCCGGCATCGAGCTCCGCCTGGTCGACGACACCGGGCGTGAGCCCGACGGCGAGGACCCCGGCGAGATCCACATCAAGGGTGCGAACCTGTTCTCCGGCTACTGGCCCGACGGCCGGGACGGTCCGGCCGACGACGGCTGGTGGGCCACCGGTGACGTCGGCTTCCTCGACGCCGACGGCGACCTGTTCCTCGTCGACCGGCTCAAGGAGCTGGTGATCGTCTCCGGCTTCAACGTCTACCCGGTCGAGGTCGAGGACGTGATCTCCGAGCTCGACACGGTCGCCGAGGCCGCGGTGATCGGGGTCGAGGACGAACGCAGCGGCGAGGCGGTCGTGGCCTACGTCCGCGGCGTCCCCGGCACCTCGCTGACCGCCGCGGAGCTGGCCGAGCAGGTGCGCGAGCACTGCGCGGTGCGGCTGGCGCGGTTCAAGCAGCCGAGCGTGGTGCATGTCGTCGACGAGCTGCCGCACACCGTCACCGGGAAGGTCGCCAAAGGGCGGCTTCGGGCCACCGAACGCCGCCGGCACCTGGGGCTGCTCGAATGAGCGGCAACACCGACCCGGCGCCGACCGAGCTCGGCGAGACGCCGCCGCGGGTGCTGCTGTACGCCAAGCCCGGGTGCCACCTGTGCGACGACGCCCGCGCGGTGATCGCCGCGGTGTGCGCCGAGCTCGGCGAGAGCTTCGACGAGGTCGACATCACCACCTCACCGGACCTGATGCGCGAGTTCGGCGAGCAGATCCCGGTGACCTTCGTCGACGGGCAGCAGCACGACTTCTGGCGGGTCGACGCCGGACGGCTCCGCGCCGCGCTCGTCTAGACCTCCCGGGAGGTCCCGCGACCCCGAATCAAGTGAGACAGGTCACCTGTGCTAGGGACCAAAGGCCCTCGGTTTGTTCCCACGTTCACAAACTCCTAAAGTGAGCCACGCCGCCGGGCAGTGCGACCCGAGAGACGGGTGAGTGTGCGCCTCGGCGGGTTCAGGAGAGTCGTGACCCCAGCGCGCAGCAACCACAACGGCACCACCCCCGACGGGGGTGCCGGCGCAGGTGCGTCGCGGTCGGAGTCCCGGGCCTCGGAGCGGGGCATCCCCGAGGCCACCGTCGCCCGGCTCCCGGTCTACCTCCGGGCGCTGATCAGCCTCGCCGAGCGCGGCATCGCGACCTGCTCCAGCGAGGAGCTCGCAGCAGCCGCCGGGGTGAACAGCGCCAAGCTGCGCAAGGACCTGTCCCACCTCGGCTCCTACGGCACCCGCGGGGTCGGGTACGACGTGGAGTACCTGCGCTACCAGATCGCCCGCGAGATCGGGGTGACCCAGGACTGGGCCGTCGTGATCGTCGGGATCGGAAACCTCGGCCACGCGCTCGCCGACTACAGCGGCTTCACCTCCCGCGGCTTCCGGGTGGTGGCACTCCTCGACAGCGACCCCGCGCGGATCGACGAGCCGGTCGGCGCGATGCGGATCCGCCACGTCGACGAGCTCGAGCAGGTCGTCGAGGAGCACGGGGTCGCGATCGGCGTGATCGCCACCCCCGCCGTGGCCGCGCAGGGCGTGTGCGACCGGCTGGTCGCCGCCGGGGTCACCAGCATCCTCAACTTCGCGCCCGCGGTGCTCGCGGTGCCCGACGGGGTCGACGTGCGCAAGGTCGACCTGTCCATCGAGCTGCAGATCCTCGCCTACCACGAGCAGCGCAAGGCGCTCAGCGCGTCGCCCGCGACCGGACTGGCCCAGGTGGGTGAGCCGGCGTGAGCGTCCTCGTCGTGGGTGTCTCCCACAAGACCGCCCCGGTCGCCGTGCTCGAGCAGCTCGCGCTCGACAGCGACGCGATCGGCAAGCTGATCCAGGACGTCGCCGACTGCGACCACGTGCTCGAGGCGACCGCGCTCGCGACCTGCAACCGGGTGGAGATCTACGCCGAGGTCGACCGGTTCCACGGCTCGGTGGAGACGGTCTCCCGGCTGCTGTGCGACCGCTCCGACCACCGGCCCGAGGACATCGTCCCGCACCTGTACGTCCACTACGACGACGGCGCGGTCTCGCACCTGTTCAACGTCGCCTCCGGCCTGGACTCGATGGTCGTCGGTGAGGGCCAGATCCTCGCCCAGACCCGGGAGGCGCTGAAGGTCGGCCAGGAGGTCGGCACCGTCGGCCCGGCGCTCAACGTGCTGTTCCAGCAGGCGCTGCGCGTCGGCAAGCGCGCCCACGCCGAGACCGACATCGACCAGGCCGCACCCTCGCTGGTGACCGCGGCCCTCGACCGCGCCGTCGAGCACGTCGGGCCGGTGGCAGGCAAGCGGGTCGTGGTCGTCGGGGCCGGCGCGATGGCCTCCCTCGCGGTCTCCACGGTCGCGCGGCTCGGTGCCGCCGACGTGGTGGTCGCCAACCGCACCGACGCCCACGCCGAGCGCTTGGCCACCCAGTACGACGGTCGCGTGGTCGCGCTCCCCGACCTCGACAAGGAGATCGGCAACGCCGACATCCTCGTGTCGTGCACCGGCGCCGCCGGCGTGGTGCTGTCGCTCGGCCAGGTCGCGGCGGCTCGCAACCACGCCACCCAGCCGCTCGCCGTGCTCGACCTCGCGCTGCCCCACGACGTCGACCCCGCCGTCGCCGAGCTGCCCGGCATCTCCCTGGTCGGCCTGGCCCGGCTCGCCGAGGAGCTGCACGACGGGCCGACCGGATCCGACGTCGCGGCCGTCAAGGACATCGTCCAGCAGGAGATCAGCGCCTTCCTCGCCGCACGCCGCTCGGCCAGCGTCACCCCGACCGTGGTCGCCCTGCGCACCATGGCGACGGGGGTGGTCGAGGCCGAGGTGGACCGGCTGCTGACCCGGCTTCCCGACCTCGACCCGCACATCCGCGCCGAGGTGGAGCTGGCCGTCCGCCGCGTCGCCGACAAGCTCCTGCACCAGCCGACGGTGCGCGTGAAGGAGCTCGCCAACGAGACCGGCGCGATCTCCTACGCCGCCGCCCTGGCCGAGCTGTTCGCGCTCGACTCCCAGGCCGTCGCTGCCGTGACCCGCGCGGAGGGCCCGAAATGACCCAGCAGACCATGGCGTCGACCGACGCCGCCACGACACCGCTGCGCGTCGGCACCCGGGCCTCGCTGCTGGCCCGGACCCAGAGCGAGACGGTCGCCGCCGCCCTGCGCGAGGCGCTGGACCGGGAGGTGGTCCTCGTCGAGGTGACCACCGAGGGCGACGTGTCCGCGGCTCCGCTGGCCTCGATGGGCGGTGCCGGCGTGTTCGTCAGCGCACTGCGTGAGGCGCTGCTGCGCGGCGAGGTCGATGTCGCGGTGCACTCGCTCAAGGACCTGCCGACCGACCCGTGCGAGGGCATCGCGCTGGCCGCCGTACCCGTGCGTGAGGACCCGCGCGACGTGGTCGTCGCCCGCGACGGGCTCACCCTCGGCGAGCTGCCGGTCGGCTCGCGGGTCGGCACCGGCTCGCCCCGCCGGGCCGCCCAGCTGGCCGCGCTCGGCATGGGCCTGGAGATCGTCGACATCCGCGGCAACGTGGACACCCGGATCGGCAAGGTGACCTCCGGCGAGCTCGACGCCGTCGTGCTCGCCCGCGCGGGGCTCGCGCGCATCGGACGCCTGGAGAAGGTGACCGAGGTGCTCGACCCCCTGCAGATGCTCCCCGCACCCGGGCAGGGTGCCCTTGCAGTGGAGTGCCGCAGCGACGAGGAGTTCCTCGTCGACCAGCTGCGGCTCGCCCTGGACGACGACCGCACCCGCGCAGCCGTGACGGCTGAGCGGACCGTGCTCAACGCGCTGGAGGCCGGCTGTTCGGCCCCGGTCGGAGCCCTCGCCGAGGTGGCCGAGGGCGACGACGGCGACGAGCTCTGGATCCGTGCGGTCGCCCTGTCGTACGACGGCGCCGTCGCCGTACGACGCTCAGCCACCGGCACACCCGACGACGCTGTCGGAGTGGGCCAGCGCCTCGCAGCAGAGATGCTCGACGAGGGCGCCGACACGCTCATCACCGAGCAGGTGTCATGACCGCACGGCCGACCACGAACAGCAAGAAGGCGACAGTGAGCAAGACCGCGACCAAGTCCGCTGCGAACCCCCGAGCCACCGAGGCGAAGTCCGTGTCCAAGAAGTCCGTCACCACCCCTGCCAAGGCCGACGTGCAGCCCAAGCCGTCGGCGCCGGTCGGGTACGTCTCCTTCGTCGGCAGCGGCCCCGGCGACCCCGAGCTGCTGACCGTGCGGGCCGCCGACCTGCTGCGCGAGGCCGACGTCGTGATCACCGAGGTCCCCTCGCACGCCGAGCTGGTCCGCTCCTGCCTCGGGCTGCCCGAGCCGCGGACGGTCGTCGACGAGGACGGCAACGAGACCGTCGAGCACGTCGGCCCCGAGATCATCGACGGCGGCTTCGGCACCGACGGCCAGCCGCTCACCCACGCCGCCCGCGCCAAGGTGGTCGTCAAGGCCGCCAAGAGCGGCCGCCGGGTCGTGCGTCTGATGGCCGGCGACCCGTTCGTCTACGCCTCGGGCCCCGAGGAGGCGCAGGCCTGCGTGAAGGCCGGCATCGCGTTCGAGATCGTGCCCGGCGTCTCCTCGGTGACCGCGGTCCCCGCCTACGCCGGCATCCCGCTGACCACCAAGAACAACCGCGAGGTCGCGGTGGTCACCTGCGGTGAGACGAAGGTCGACTGGACGCAGTACGCCGACAACCGGACCCTGGTGCTGCTCTCGGCGGTGAACTCCATCGCCGACATCGCCAAGGCGCTCGTCGCCGCGGGCCGCTCCGCGGACTGCCCCGTGTCGATGACCCGGGTCGGCACCACGACCGAGCAGTCCACCGTGGTCTCGACGCTGGGCAACATCGCCGCCGACGCCCGCGCGGCCAAGATGACCCCGCCGGCGATCACCGTGGTCGGTGACGTGGTCGACCTGCGCACCACGCTGTCGTGGTTCGAGACCAAGCCGCTGTTCGGCTGGCGGGTCCTCGTGCCGCGCACCAAGGAGCAGGCCGGCACGCTGTCCTCGCGCCTGCGCGGCTACGGCGCGGTGCCCGAGGAGGTGCCGACGATCTCGGTCGAGCCGCCGCGCAACCCGCAGCAGATGGACAAGGCCGTGCGCGGCCTGGTCGAGGGCCGCTACGAGTGGATCGCGTTCACCTCGGTCAACGCCGTGCGTGCGGTTCGCGAGAAGTTCGACGAGTACGGCCTGGACGCCCGGGCCTTCTCCGGCCTCAAGATCGCCGCCGTCGGCGAGAAGACCGCCGCCGCGATCGCGGACTGGGGTCTGCGCGCGGACCTGATGCCGTCGGGCGAGCAGTCCGCGCGCGGCCTGGTCGAGGACTGGCCGCCGTACGACGAGGTGCTCGACCCGATCAACCGGGTGTTCCTGCCTCGCGCCGACATCGCGACCGAGACCCTGGTCGCGGGCCTGGTCGAGCTCGGCTGGGAGGTCGACGACGTCACCGCCTACCGGACCGTGCGGGCCACCCCGCCGCCGGCGCCGACCCGTGAGGCGATCAAGACCGGCAAGTTCGACGCGGTCGTGTTCACCTCCTCCTCCACGGTGCGCAACCTGGTCGGGATCGCCGGCAAGCCACACGCCTCCACCGTGATCGCGGTGATCGGCCCGGCCACGGCGAAGACCGCCGAGGAGCACGGTCTGCGGGTCGACGTGCTCGCGCCGTCGCCGTCCGCGGAGGTGCTCGCCGACGCGCTCGCCGACTTCGGTGCGGCCCGGCGGGCCTCGTTGATCGAGGCCGGCCAGCCGGTGACCAAGCCGTCCGAGCGGCGTCCGTCGGCCCGGCGCAAGGCCACCTGAGGTGGGTTACCCCGAGGTCCGGCCGCGGCGGCTGCGCCGTACCCCGGCCCTGCGCCGGCTGGTCGCCGAGACCGCCGTGGAGGCCCGGCAGCTCGTGCTGCCGGTGTTCGTCCGCGAGGGCGCGACCGAGCCGGTGCCGATCGGCTCGATGCCCGGGGTCGTGCAGCACAGCCGTGACTCGCTGCGGCGCGCGGCGGCCGAGGCGGCCTCGCTCGGGCTGGGCGGGATCATGCTGTTCGGGGTGCCGGAGTCCAAGGACCCCACCGGCTCGTGCGGGGTGGACCCCGAGGGGATCCTCAACGTCGCGATCCGCGATGTCGTCGCCGAGGTCGGTGACGCGCTGCCGGTGATGGCCGACCTGTGCCTCGACGAGTTCACCGACCACGGGCACTGCGGCGTGCTGCGCTCCGACGGCTCGGTCGACAACGACGCGACGCTGGAGATCTACGCCGAGATGGCCGTCGCCCAGGCCGCGGCCGGGGTCGACGTGGTCGGCCCGAGCGGGATGATGGACGGCCAGGTCGGCGTGGTCCGCGAGGCGCTCGACGCCGCCGGCCACCAGGACGTCGCGATCCTGGCCTACTCCGCGAAGTACGCGTCTGCCTTCTACGGGCCGTTCCGCGAGGCGGTCGACTCCTCCCTGAAGGGCGACCGGCGGACCTACCAGCAGGACCCCGCCAACGGGCTCGAGGGTGTGCGTGAGGCGATGCTCGACGTCGCCGAGGGTGCCGACATGGTGATGGTGAAGCCCGCGATGGGCTACCTCGACGTGCTCCGCGCCGTCGCCGAGGCGGTGGACGTGCCCGTCGCGGCCTACAACGTCTCCGGCGAGTACGCCATGGTCGAGGCGGCCGCCGCGAACGGGTGGATCGACCGCGAGGCGGCGATCCTCGAGTCGCTGCTGTCGATCCGCCGCGCCGGCGCCGACATCGTGCTCACCTACTGGGCCGCCGAGGCCGCCTCGCTCCTGCACCGCTGAGCGGCTGCTGGCCGCGGGGCGGTCACTTCCCAAGCGCTGTGGACGCATCCACCGTGGCCTGCCGCGTGTGGAGCGTCCATAACCCCGCGTTACATGGAGGTGGGTGGGGGGAAGCGATGAGCCCCCGGCCCGGGCGGGCAGGGGGCTCATGCCGGAGGAGGAGTAAGTCGTTCAGGGGCGGTGGTCTCGAGACGCTCGCTTCGCTCGCTCCTCAGCCACCGAAGGGTCAGTCGCCGAGCAGACCGCCGGTGAGGCCACCGAGCAGGTCGCCGAGGCTGGCCTGCACCGAGCTGAGCCCGTTGGCCAGCACGGCGTTGGCGCAGGCGGTGAGCCCACCGAGTGCGTCGAGCTCCGCGGCGGTGAAGTTCGCCTGACAGGTCGCCTTGGCCTGGTCGAGCGCGCTCACCGTGTTGTCCACGGTGTCCTCCACGCCCCCGACGGTGTCCTCGACGGTCTCCTTGACGGTGTCGGTGACCTTCTTGACCGGGTCGTCGCCGCCGGGCTGGTCGACCGAGGGGGTGCCGGGGTCCTGGGCACCCCCACCGTCGCCCGCCGTGCTCTCCGAGCCGCCGCGGCCGCTGGTGCCGCCGCTGTCGGCTCCGCCACGGGTCTTCTTCTTCGCGCCGCCACGAGCCGGGTCCTTCTTCTTGCCGGCCGGGGCGACGGCGGAGTCGCCGTAGTCGGGGGTGAGGATGGTGCTCGTCGCGACGCCGTTGGGCACCGAGGAGTAGTCACCCTCGAGGTAGGCGTTCATGATCGAGATGACGAGGTCGACGTACTCCTCGCTGTGGTTGTAGCGGTAGACGGCCGCCTTCTGGCCGCCGTACGTCGAGAGGTCCTCGTCACCGGAGCAGAGGTACACCGCGGTGGCGAGCGCCGCGTCGTCGATGTCCTGCGGGTCGCGCACGCCGTCGCCGTCACCGTCGACGCCGACGATGGTCCAGGTCTGCGGGATGAACTGCATCGGGCCGACCGCGCGGTCGAAGACCTGGTCGTTGTCGAACTGGCCCACGTCGGAGTCGCGGATCTCGGCCGTGCCGTTGGACCCGTCGAGCGCGATGCCGTAGATGCCCGGACGGCTCTTGCCGTCCTCGCCGAGGATGTTGCCGCCGAACCGCCCGTGGTCGGACTCGACGCGCCCGATGGCCGCGACCAGCTGCCAGGTGAGGTTGCAGGACTTGTCGGCGGAGTTGATCACCTGCTCGGCGCGCTGGTAGGCGGCGAGCGCGGCCGACGGGATGCCGTTGGTCGACGCGCTGGCGATCACGCTCTCGGCCGCCCCGGCGGGGACACCGGGCGCGATCGAGCCGGGCCGGGACATGCTCGCCGGCGCCTTGATCGCCTGGTCGGGGATGCTGGTGCCGTCGGGGAGGGTGGTCGTCTCGTCCTGGGTGGTGGCGCTGGCCGACGAGCTCACCGCCAGGCTGGTGGTCCAGGCGCCCGAGAGCAGCGCCAGCGGCACGAGCGCCGTGGCCTTCTGCCACGTGGTCAGTCGCTTGTGAGACACGGTCCCTCTCCCCATTTCCGAATCAACCCACCCAGGTGGTGCAACGTCTACCCGGGATCTCCCTCTCGCACACCTCAACGACGCTGCGGGTGTGAGGTTACGCACGAGTAAGGGTCGCCGCGCCGGCGTCGGCCCCGCGTCGCTCCCGGCTCCTCGTCCATGAGACGGCCTCGTCTTTACCTTATGACGCCGAACCTTATGACGCCGACTGTCCGGATTGTCGCCGAACGCTGCCACGAGGAAGGGGCCAATGTAGAACAAGTTCTAGTCTTGCGCCAGGTCCGGCCCGGGGGCTGGGTTCGTCCGGCCGCGCCGCCTCGGGGACAATGGCTCGGTGACCCACCTCGACACCAGTGCCTCGGCCGCCCTGTTCGCACGCGCCTCGGCCGTGACGCCGGGCGGCGTGAACTCCCCGGTGCGGGCGTTCAACGCCGTCGGTGGCACCCCGCGGTTCATCGAGCGCGCACACGGCGCCTACCTCGTCGACGCCGACGGCAACGAGTACGTCGACCTGGTCGCCAGCTGGGGCCCGATGCTGCTCGGCCACGCCCACCCCGAGGTGCTCGCCGCGGTCGGCGAGGCGGTCGCCCGGGGCACGTCGTACGGCACCCCCACCCGCCCGGAGGTCGAGCTCGCGGAGGAGATCGTCGCGCGCACCGCCGTGGAGAAGGTCCGGTTCGTCTCCTCCGGCACCGAGGCCACGATGTCGGCGATCCGGCTGGCGCGCGGGTTCACCGGCCGGGAGCTGGTCGTGAAGTTCTCCGGCTGCTACCACGGACACGTCGACTCGCTGCTCGCCGCCGCAGGGTCCGGGCTGGCCACCCACCGCGACGAGGCCTTCTCCCTTCCCGGTACGCCGGGCGTCCCGGCCGCCTCCACCGCGGCCACGATCGTGCTGCCCTACAACGACAAGGCCGCCGTCGAGGCCGCCTTCGCCGAGCACGGCGAGCAGATCGCCTGCCTGATCACCGAGGCCGCCGCCGGCAACATGGGCGTCGTGCCGCCCGAGCCCGGCTTCAACGCCTTCCTCGCCGACATCTGCCAGCGGCACGGCGCGCTGTTCGTCAGCGACGAGGTGATGACCGGCTTCCGAGTCAGCCGGCAGGGCCAGTGGGGCCGCGACGGCGCCGTCGAGGGCTGGCGTCCGGACCTGATCACCTTCGGCAAGGTGATGGGTGGCGGTTTCCCGGCGGCCGCGTTCGGCGGCCGGGCCGACGTGATGAGCCACCTCAGCCCCGAGGGACCGGTCTACCAGGCCGGCACCCTGTCGGGGAACCCCGTCGCGACGACCGCGGGTCTGACCACCCTGCGCCTGGCGACCGACGACGTCTACGCCCACCTCGACAAGACCTCCGAGCGGCTGCAGTCCGCCGTCGCCGACGCGCTGACCGAGGCCGGTCTCCCGCACCTGATCCAGAGCGCCGGGAACATGTTCAGCGTCTTCTTCGTCGAGGAGGACGTGACCGCGGTGCCGAACTTCGAGGTGGCCTCCACCCAGCGCACCGACCGGTTCAAGGCGTTCTTCCACGCGATGCTCGACCAGGGCGTGTACCTGCCGCCGAGCGCGTTCGAGGCGTGGTTCCTCTCCGCCGCCCACGACGAGCAGGCGCTGGAGCGGATCGTGGAAGCACTCCCGGCCGCGGCCCGCGCCGCAGTCGCCGTCCCCGACCCCCAGGGAGCCTGAGTGAAGACCGTCGTCCACCTCCTCCGTCACGGTGAGGTGCACAACCCGACCGGCATCCTCTACGGGCGCCGGCCCGGGTTCCACCTGTCCGACCTCGGTGGCCGGATGGCGCAGCGGGTCGCCGACTCCGTAGCGCACCGCGACATCACCCACGTCGTCTCCTCCCCGCTCGAGCGCGCGCAGGAGACGGCCGCGCCGCTGGCCGCCGCGCGCGGTGTCGAGATCGCCACCGACCCGCGGGTGATCGAGTCGACCAACGTCTTCGAGGGCGAGCGCTTCGCCGGTGGCGCCGGCGTGCTGCGCCAGCCGCGGACGTGGGTGCACCTGTGGAACCCGTTCCGGCCGTCGTGGGGCGAGCCCTACAAGGACGTCGTCGCCCGGATGCTCGCCGGGGTGTACGACGCCCGCGACGCCGCGCTGGGCCACGAGGCGGTGATCGTCTCCCACCAGCTGCCGATCTGGATCACCCGGCTGCACCTGGAGGGCCGGTCCTTCCTGCACGACCCGCGGCGCCGCCGGTGCACGCTGTGCAGCCTGACCTCGCTCACCTTCGACGGGGACCGGCTCACCACGGTGTCCTACTCCGAGCCGGCCGCGGACATGCTGCCGCTGAAGGACCGCAAGGCGCCGTTCTCCGCCGGGGGAGCGCCCGAGGAGAACAAGCCGCCGGCCGCGGGGGCCTGAGCCTTGCCGACCGCACCCCACCGGCGGCGGGCCGCCGCTCTCGCCGCCGCGCTGCTCACGACCGCCGCACTGGCCGGCTGCTCCAACGACGAGGTCGGCAGCTCCGGCGACGCCGGCTTCGTCTCCGGCAAGGGGATCATCACCCGGCTGCCCGCGGCCGACCGGGCCGAGCCGGGTGAGGTGTCCGGGGAGACCCTCGAGGGCGAGCCGATCTCGCTGGCCGACTACGAGGGCAAGACCGTGGTGGTCAACGTCTGGGGCTCCTGGTGCGCGCCGTGCCGGGCCGAGGCGCCCGAGCTCGTCGCGGCCTCGGAGGAGCTCGCGGACGACGGCGTGGAGTTCCTCGGGATCAACTCGCGCGACCTCGACCGGGCGGCGGCGCAGGCCTTCCAGCGCCGGTTCGAGGTGCCCTACCCGAGCATCTACGACCAGCAGGGCCGCACGCTGCTCGCCTTCCGCGGCACGCTGAGCCCCAACGCGATCCCCAGCACGGTGGTCATCGACGACCAGGGCCGGGTAGCGGCCAGCGTGATCGGCGAGGTCACCAAGGCCACCCTGGTCGGGCTGGTCGAGGACGTCATCGCGGGGGAGGGCTGATGGTCCCGATGGACATCGGCGACTGGTTCGCGAGCACCGCGCTGTCCGGCTCGCTGCTGCTCGCCGTGCCGGTCGCCCTCGTCGCCGGCGTCGTGTCGTTCTTCTCCCCGTGCGTGGTGCCGCTGCTGCCCGGCTACCTGTCCTACGCCACCGGCCTGTCGGGTGCTGACCTCGAGTCGGCGCACCGCGGCCGGATGGTGGCCGGCACCAGCCTGTTCGTGCTCGGGTTCTCCGCGGTCTTCGTCGCGCTGGGCACCGCCTCGGGTGCGCTCGGCGACCTGCTGTGGGAGTACTCCCGGCAGATCAGCCTGGTCCTCGGCGCGATCACGATCCTGGTCGGGATCGCCTTCCTCGGGTTCGTGCCGTGGATGCAGCGTGACGTGCGGGTGCACAAGGTGCCGGCCGTCGGGCTCACCGCGGCGCCGCTGCTCGGGGTGCTGTTCGGGCTCGGTTGGACCCCGTGCATCGGACCGACCCTGGCCGCCGTACAGAGCCTGGCCATCAACGAGGGCACCGCCGGTCGCGGCGCCTTCCTCAGCCTGGTCTACTCCCTCGGCCTCGGGCTGCCGTTCATCATCGCCGGGCTGGCCTTCCGCAGGATGCTCGGTGCGGTGACGTGGGTCCGCCGGCACCAGGCGTGGGTGACCCGGATCGGCGGCGTGATGCTGATCCTGGTCGGCCTGCTGCTGGTCACCGGGATCTGGGACGTGTGGATGTCCTACCTGCGCGGCTGGGTCAGCACGTTCTCGGTGGCGGTGTGAGAGGGGTGGACCGATGAGCACCGACGTGGAGACCACGCCCGCGACGTCGCCGGCAGCTCCGACGCCGCCGGCGCTGAGCCCCCGCGAGCTCGGGCGGTGGGCCTGGCGGCAGCTCACCTCGATGCGCACCGCGCTGATCCTGCTGTTCCTGCTCGCGCTCGCCGCGGTGCCCGGCTCGATCATCCCGCAGGAGAACGTCGACTCCTTCGCGGTCAGCCAGTGGCAGGACTCCCACCCGAAGCTGACCCCGGTCTACGAGAAGCTCGGGATGTTCTCGGTCTACGACTCGGTGTGGTTCAGCGCGATCTACATCCTGCTGATGATCTCGCTGGTCGGCTGCATCCTGCCCCGGATCGGCGTCTACTGGCGCGCGGTCAGGTCGCGGCCGCCCCAGGCCCCCCGGAACCTCGCCCGGCTGCCCGAGTCGCGGACCTTCGTCCTCGACGAGGAGCCCGCCGCGGTGCTGGCCCGCGCCGAGAAGGTGCTGCGCCGGCGGAGGTACCGGGTGGTCTCGACGAGCTCGACCAGCGGGGCGGGCTCGGCCAGCGGAGTGGGCGCCGCCGGTGGGGGTGAGGTGGCCGCGGAACGGGGGTACCTGCGCGAGGCCGGCAACCTGCTCTTCCACGTCTCGCTGCTCGTGGTGCTCGTCGGCTTCGCCGTGGGCGGGCTGTTCGGCTACACCGGTGGGGTGATCGTGGTGAAGGGCCAGGGGTTCTCCAACTCGCTGAGCCAGTACGACGACTTCGCCCCCGGCGCGATGTTCACCGCCGACGACCTGCAGCCGTTCAGCTTCACCGTCGACGACTTCGCCGTGGAGTTCCTCACCAGCGGTGAGCAGGCCGGGATGCCGACCGACTTCTCCGCGGACCTGACCTACAGCGAGGAGCCCGGCGCCCCCGAGCAGCGCTACGAGCTGGCGGTCAACCACCCGCTGCAGCTGGACGGCGGCTCGGTGTTCCTCGTCGGCCACGGCTACGCGCCGCTGGTCACCGTGCGCGACGGTGAGGGCAACATCGCCTACAAGGGCCCGGCGGTGTTCCTGCCCCAGGACGCCTCGTTCGCCTCCTTCGGCGTGATCAAGGTCCCCGACGCGCTCCCGACGCAGCTCGGCTTCGAGGGGCTGTTCCTGCCGACCTACGGCTTCACGATGGAGGCCGGCCCGTTCTCCCGGTTCCCCGACGCGCTCGACCCGGTGATGTCGCTGCTGCCGTACTCCGGCGACCTCGGCCTCGACACGGGTGAGCCGCAGTCGGTGTACTCCCTCGACAAGGACCAGCTCGAGGTGGTCGAGAAGGCCGACGGGGCCCCGGCCCGGGTCGACATCGCACTCGGCCAGACCAAGCAGCTGCCCGGTGGTGCCGGCTCGATCAGCTTCGACGGCGTCGAGCGCTGGGTCAAGCTCCAGATCAGCGACAAGCCGGCGAAGGGCGTCGCCCTCGGCGGTGTCCTGGCCGCGATCCTCGGCCTGCTCGGCTCGCTGTTCATCCGTCCGCGCCGCGCCTGGGTCCGGGTCCGGTCCGAGGAGGGGCGTACCGTGGTCGAGCTGGCCGGCCTGGACCGGAGCGCAGGGGGCGATCTCGGCGAGGAGATCGACGAGCTCGAGCGGCTCATCAACAACGACCAGACGGACCCCGTCACGCACAAGGAGGGCTCGTGAGTCCTGCGGACTTCGCCTCGTTCAGCAACAACGCGATCGCCTTCGCCTCGGTGGTGTACGTGCTGGCGCTGCTCAGCCACGTCGCCGAGTGGGCGTTCGGCCGGTCCCTGCCGGCCGAGGGTTCCGTGGCGGCTGAGCGGCCCGCTGCTGCGCCGGTGGCCGCCGGGGTGGGCGCGACGGCGGATGCCGGTACGTCGTACGACCCCACGCCCGACGTCGCCTCCGCGGCCCCCGTCGACGACGAGCTGGCGCGCAAGGCCCAGCAGCTCGAGGTGTTCGGGCGGATGGGCGTCGCGCTGACCGTCGTGGCGGCCGTGCTGCACCTCGCCGGCCTCGTGACCCGGGGTCTCGGGTCGGACCCGATCCGGGTGCCGTGGGGCAACATGTACGAGTTCACGCTGGCCGGCGCGTTCGGCGTGACCGCGATCTACCTGCTGCTGCTCAAGAAGTACTCCCTACGCTGGATGGGTCTGTTCGTCACCGGCTTCTCCGTCGTCGCACTGATGGCCGCTGTGCTGCTTCTCTACGTGCCCGCCGGGCCCCTGGTGCCCGCCTTGCACTCCTACTGGCTGGTGATCCACGTGGTCGCCGCGGTCATCGCGACCGGGGCTTTCGCGGTCGGTGCGATCGCCTCGCTGCTCTACCTGGTCAAGGCGCGTGCCGAACGTCGTACCGACTCCCCGGCGACCGGCTACGTGGCCCGGCTGCCGAAGGCCGCGGTGCTCGACCGGGTGGCCTACCGGGTGCACGCGTTCGGCTTCCCCGTGTGGACGTTCGCGGCGCTGGTGGCCGGGCCGATCTGGGCGGAGTACGCCTGGGGCCGCTACTGGGGCTGGGACCCCAAGGAGGTCTGGGCGTTCATCACCTGGGTGGTCTACGCCGCCTACCTGCACGCCCGGGCCACGGTCGGCTGGAAGGGCAAGGCCGCGGCGGTGATCGCGCTCGTGGGCTTCGCGACGCTGATGTTCAACTTCGTCGGCATCAACCTGTTCGGGTCCGGCCTGCACTCCTACTCCGGCCTCGACTGAGGCCGGGGGCTCTCCGCCCCGGAGAGCTACTCCGGCTTGGGCAGGTCGCGCTCGGCGGGCCCGTCGTCGGGACCCTCGCCGGGCTTGTCCGGCTTGCCCTCGCGGGCCGCGCGCCGGCGCCGTCGCTCGAGCTCGCGCAGGAAGTCCTCGTCGTCGTCGGGGGCGACCACGCGCTTGGGACGCGGGGTCGGGCGGACCGGTGCCGACCTGCGCCGGCGCCGCTCGAGCAGCCAGAAGAAGGCGTAGACCACGGCCGCGAAGAGCACGACCACCAGCAAGAACTTTCCCACGGGACCAGAGTAGGCGCGCACGCAAACGCCCCTCACGGTCGCGGTGGGCGGCCCAGCGGGTGGCCGATCCCGGGCCGCGGCCTAGGCTGGCGGGGTGAAGGAGTTCGCCATCTACACCGCGGCCCGGCTCGGGTTGTTCGTGGTGTCCTACGCGGTCGTCGTCGGCATCTACCTGGCGGTCACCGGTGAGCGGCAGATCCCCCTGTTCTGGCCGTTCCTGCTGGCCGTCTTGGTCTCGGCGGTTGCCTCTGCAGTCCTGCTGCGCAAGCAGCGCGACGCGTTCGCGGCCTCGGTGCAGCGACGGGCCGAGCGGTCCGCCGAGCGCCGTCGGCTGGTCGAGGCCGAGCAGCGTCGTACCGCTCAGCCTCCGACTGCGCGGCAGGACGAACCCGGCGTGTGAGCAGGGACCGCCCGTGAGGCGGTGGCCACAAGGGTCCCGAGCATGGACCCCGTGGCCGGGGGTACCTCTCGCCAGCGACATGCGGCGACAGGAGAGACCATGCAGCTTCCCGAGGCGAGGGGCCCGCTCAGCACGGCCGTGATCGACCGGCTGGCCGGAGCGGCCGCGCTCGACGTCGACGTGCTCGTGCAGCAGGTCCGCGCGGCTGTCGACAACGTCGACGTGCTCACCGACGGCGACTTCCACCTCGCGCTGTGGACGCTGTACGAGCTGCACTACGGCGGCTTCGACGGGGTCGACCCCGAGCTCGAGTGGGACCCCGACCTGCTGCGGCTCCGTGCCGCGCTCGAGGCGCCGTTCGAGGACGAGCTGCGGCGCCGGGCCGAGGAGCACGTGACCGCCGTCGAGTCGGCCGAGGGCGACCTGGCCGAGCGGCTGTTCGACCTCGCCGCCGGGTTCGAGGGCCCGTCGGTGTCGAGGTTCCTGCACCGCGAGGCGACGCTCGAGCAGTTCGCCGAGTTCATGGTCCACCGCAGCATCTACCAGCTCAAGGAGTCCGACCCGCACTCCTGGGTGATCCCGCGGATCACCGGCAAGCCCAAGGCGGCGCTGGTGGAGCTGCAGTACGACGAGTACGGCGGCGGGCGACCTGAGCGGCTGCATGCCACGATGTTCGGCGACAGCATGGCGGGCACCGGCCTGGACCGGACCTACGGTGCCTACATCGACCGGGTCCCCGGCTACACCCTGGCCAACAACAACGTGATGAGCCTCTTCGGCCTGCACCGCCGGCTGCGCGGTGCGGCGATGGGGCACCTCGGCGCCTACGAGGCGACCAGCTCGATCCCGTGCCGCAAGTACGCCGGCGGCGTGCGCCGGCTGGGCCTGCCCGAGGTCGTGGCGGCGTACTTCGACGAGCACGTCGAGGCCGACGCCGTGCACGAGCAGCTGGCCTTCCGCGACATCTGTGCCGAGCTGGTCACCTCCGGCCAGGCCGAGGAGCGCGACGTGGTCTTCGGTGTCGTCGCCTGCCTGCTCATGGACGCGGTGGTCGGCGAGCTCATGCTCGACGCCTGGAACGACGGCCGGAGCACGCTGCACGGCGGCCCGGTCTCCGTGTCGCCGCCGGTGCCGTCACCGACGGTGGAGAGCGAGGCCGAGCCGGTCGAGGCGGTGGCGTCATGAGGCTGGTGACCGGGCCGGGTTCGGCGCCCGAGCTGGCCGGTGAGCCGGTGGCCTACTCCGGTGAGGACATCGAGGTCACGGCGTGCCCCAACGGCCCGTTCCTGGTGCGCGGCGCCGACGCGGTGCGCGACGCCGACGGCGAGCTGCACCCCACGACGCGACCGGTCGTCGCGGTGTGCGCGTGCGACAAGTCCCAGCGGATGCCGTGGTGCGACGGGACGCACAAGGTGCTGCGGCGGCGCAGCTGAGGCCGCGCTCGTGAGGTGAGCGCCGCGGGGTCAGCCGGCGAGCAGCAGGGCCAGGAAGACGCCGGCGGCGTAGACCAGCTCGGCGGTGCCGGTGTGCTGCAGGACCGGGACGAGCCCCCTGCCCGTCGTACCGGCCAGGACGGTGCGCACCGCCTGCCCGGCGGGGACCAGGAAGACCAGGGCGACGACCGCCCACCACGTGGTCACGATCGCGATCCCGAGCAGGGCGATGACCGCGACGGCGACGAGGAAGACGTAGAAGTAGCGGGTGTGCTCGTCGCCGAGCACCACCGCGAGCGTGCGCTTGCCGGCGCCGGTGTCGGTGGGGATGTCGCGGAGGTTGTTCGCGACCAGGATGGCGCAGGCGATCGCGCCCACCCCGACCGCGGCGTAGAGCGACGCGAGCGGCCAGGTCTCGGTCTGCACGTAGGTGGTGCCCATCACCGCGACCAGCCCGAAGAACACGAACACCATCACCTCGCCGAGCCCCCGGTAGCCGTACGGCCGGTCGCCGCCGGTGTAGTACCAGGCGGCCACGATGCTGACCAGGCCGACCAGCACCAGCCACCACGAGGTGGTGATCGCCAGCACCAGGCCGAGCAGCGCGGCCACGCCGAAGCTGATCATCGCGGCGTCCTTCACCGCGGAGGCGGTCGCTGCCCCCGAGCCGACCAGGCGCAGCGGACCGACCCGGTGCTCGTCGGTGCCGCGGACCCCGTCGGAGTAGTCGTTGGCGTAGTTCACGCCCACCTGCAGCGCGAGCGCCACCCCGAGCGCGAGCAGCGCCTTCCACCACACCGGCTCGTCGACGTAGGCCGCGACGCCGGTGCCGGCCAGGACCGGCGAGACCGCCGCGGGAAGGGTGCGCGGGCGGGCGCCCTCGAGCCACTGTGCAGGGGTTGCCATAACGGGCAAGTCTGGCAGGCATAGCGTTGTCCCTCGTGACCAGCCTGCGACCAGTCCGAGGAGAGCCCCGCGAGGTGCTCGCCCTGCTGGCCGCCTGGCAGGCCTCACCCGGCGAGCCCGAGCCGCTCGTGATCGAGACCTCCGGGTCCACCGGGACGCCCAAGCGGGTGGTGCTCTCCCGACGCGCGATGCGCGCGTCCGCCGCGGCGACGCAGAAGCGGCTCGGCGGCGCGGGGCAGTGGCTGCTCACCCTTCCCGCGACCTACGTCGCCGGAGTGCAGGTGCTCTTCCGGTCGGTGCTGGCCGGCACCACGCCGGTGCTGCTCGAGGACCACCCGGACTTCGTCGCCGCCGCACGCACGATGGACGGGGAGCGACGCTACGTCTCCCTGGTGCCGACCCAGCTGACCCGGATGCTGCGCGACCGCCGCGAGGTGGCCGCCCTGCGCACCTTCGACACCGTCCTGGTCGGCGGCGCCGCGGTCGAATCGTCGCTGCGGCGAGCGGCAGCTGCCGAGGGGGTGCGCGTGGTCGCGACGTACGGCATGAGCGAGACCTGCGGCGGCTGTGTGTACGACGGGGTGCCGCTCGAGGGAGCCGAGGTGGCAGTGGGTCGCGACGGCCGGATCCGGATCACCGGGCCGATGCTGTTCGACGGGTACGACGGTCAGCCCGGCGAGACGGCCGAGGTGATGGAGGGCCGCTGGTTCCTCACCTCCGACCTCGGCCGGCTCGACGCCGACGGCCGGCTGCAGGTGCTGGGCCGCATCGACGACGTGGTCGTCTCGGGCGGGGTGAAGGTCCCCGGCGGGGCCGTCGCCCGACGGCTGCGCGAGCACCCCCGGATCGCGCACGCCGAGGTGACGGCGGTCGCCGACCCGGAGTGGGGTCAGCGCGTGGTGGCCGTGGTCGTGCCGACCCTCGGCGCCTTCCTCACCCTGGAGGACCTGCGCAACTGGGTCTCCCAGTCGCTGCCGCGCGAGTGGGCACCGCGCCAGCTGGTCCTGGCCGAGCAGATCCCGTTGCTGGGCAACGGCAAGGTCGACCGGCTCGCCCTGGAGCGACTCGCCCTGGAGCAGGTCGCCGGAAGGAGCACCGATGGCTGAGACGCACGTGTTCTCGATCCCGATGCGCACCCGGTTCCGCGGGATCACCGAGCGTGAGGGGATGCTGCTGCGCGGACCGGCGGGGTGGGGCGAGTTCAGCCCGTTCCTGGAGTACGACGCCCGGGTCGCCTCGCCCTGGCTGGCGTCCGCGCGTGAGGCGGCGTTCGACGGCTGGCCTGCGCCGCTGCGCGACTCGGTCCCGGTCAACGTCACGGTGCCCGCTGTCGGACCCGAGCAGGCGGCCGCGATCGTGCGGGCGAGCAACGGCTGCCGCACCGCGAAGGTGAAGGTCGCCGAGCCGGGCCAGTCCCGTGCCGACGAGCAGGCCCGGCTCGAGGCGGTCCGCGACGCGCTCGGCCGTGACGGTGCGATCCGGATCGACGCCAACGGAGGGTGGGACGAGTCGGAGGCGGTGGCCGCGATCGGGGTGCTCGACCGCGCTGCCGGCGGGCTGGAGTACGTCGAGCAGCCGTGCGCGTCGGTGGAGGAGCTGGCCGCCGTACGCCGCCGGGTGGGGGTGCCGATCGCCGCCGACGAGTCGATCCGCCGCGCCGAGGACCCCTACCGGGTGCGCGACCTGGAGGCGGCCGACGTGGCGGTGCTCAAGGTGCAGCCGCTCGGCGGGGTGCGGGCCTGCCTGCGGATCGCCGAGGACATCGGCCTGCCGGTCGTCGTGTCGTCGGCGCTGGAGAGCTCGGTGGGGATCGCCGCGGGGGTCGCGCTGGCCGCGGCGCTGCCCGAGCTGCCCTATGCCTGCGGCCTCGCGACCGTGCAGCTGCTGACCGACGACGTGGTGCACGACCCGCTGCTTCCCCGCGACGGGGTGCTGCCCGTCGTACGCCCGGAGGTGGACGCGGCTGCCCTCGCCCGGCTGCGCGCGGCCCCGGTGCGGGAGGCCGCCTGGGCGGCGCGCGTCGCGGAGGTCGACGCGCTCACCGGCGGCATCGGGCAGGATCGGTCCTCGTGACCACTGCTGCCAACCCCGCCACCGCCGCGGCCACCGTGCTGGTCGACGAGCTGGTCCGCGGCGGTGTCACCGACCTGGTGCTCGCCCCCGGGTCACGCTCGGCGCCGCTCGCGTTCGCCGCGCACGCGGCCGCCGAGGCCGGGCGGCTGCGGTTGCACGTGCGCGTCGACGAGCGCTCGGCGGCGTTCCTGGCGCTCGGCCTGGCGAAGTCATCGCGCCGACCGGTCCCGGTCGTCACCACCTCGGGCACCGCCGTGGCCAACCTGCATCCGGCCGTGCTCGAGGCCTCGCACGCGGCGGTGCCGCTGGTCGTGGTCAGCGCCGACCGGCCAGCCGGCCTGCGCGGCACCAACGCCAACCAGACCACCGACCAGGTGAAGATCTTCGGCGACGCCGTGCGCGCGTTCGCCGACGTGCCGCCCGGAGCGCCCGGCCCCGGCGAGGCCGCCCAGGTCGCCTCCTGGCGGTCGCTGGTCGCCCGGCTGCTGCTCACCGCGGCCGGCAGCGCCTCGACGGCGGCCGGGCCGGTTCACCTGAACCTGCAGCTCGCCGAGCCGCTGGTGCCCGACACCGACGCCGGCTGGACCGCGCCGCTCGACGGCCGGCCCTTCGGCTCGCCGTGGATCCAGCGGCCCGACCCGGCCCTGTCCCAGTCGGAGCCGGTGTCCGCGGAGCTGCGCACGGTCGTGCTCGCCGGCGACGACGCCGGTCCTCCTGCGCGGCTCCTGGCGCAGCGGGCCGCCTGGCCCCTGCTGGCCGAGCCGACCAGCGGCGCCCGGACCGGCGCCAACGCGATCCGCAGCTACCGGCTGCTGCTCGGCGACCCCGACCTCGCCGACCGGGTCGAGCAGGTGGTGGTCTTCGGCCACCCCACCCTGTCGCGACCGGTCACCCGGCTGCTCTCCCGTGCGGGCATCGACATCGTCGCGGTCGCCGGCCCGACCGGGTGGACCGACCCGGGCCACGCGGTCACCCGGGTCGTGCGCGCGGCGCACCCCGACGACCAAGGACCCGACGACCTGCGCTGGAGCGCCGAGCGGCCGCGCGAGTCGCGCCCTCCGCGGACGTCGCCGTGGCTGGAGGAGTGGCAGCGGCGTGACGCCGACCTGTCCGCCCGGCTCGACGCCCTGCTCGCCGACGCAGGGGGCCTGACCCCGCACCAGGTCGCCGCGGCGGTCAGCGCTGCCGTGCCCGCCGACGGGATGCTCTTCGTGGGCGCGTCGAACCCGATCCGCGACCTGGACCTCACCGCCCGGCCCTACCCGGTCGGAGAGCGCCGGTTCGTCATCGCCAACCGGGGCCTGGCCGGCATCGACGGCTCGGTGTCGACCGCGATCGGGGCCGCGCTCGGTCGCCCGCACAGCAGCCGCGCGCTCGCGCTGCTCGGCGACGTGACGTTCGTGCACGACAGCAACGGCCTGGTGATCGGCCCCGGCGAGGCGCGTCCGGACCTGATGATCGTGGTCGTCAACGACGACGGCGGGTCGATCTTCTCGGTGCTCGAGCAGGGCGGACCGTCGTACTCCTCGTCCTTCGAGCGGATCTTCGCCACCCCGCACGGGCTCGACCTCGCCTCGCTGTGCGCGGCGAGCGGCACCCCGCACCGGCGGGTCACGACGCTCGCGGAGCTCGAGGCCGCAGTCGGTTCGCCGCGCGGTGGGGTCGAGGTGGTGGAGGCCGTCGTACGCCGCGACAACCGGCGCGACCTCGACGCCGCGATCCGCGCGCTGGTCACCGGCTGACTCGCAACGTTTCGCACCGATCCGCGCCGCGGAACGGTGCAGAACGTTGCAACTGCGGCGCGGCCCTTGTTGGCTGGGCCCATGAGGATCACGAAGTTCGGGCACGCCTGTGTGCGCATCGAGTCAGGGAGTACGACGGTCGTCCTGGACCCGGGCGGGTGGACCGAACCCGATGCCGTGCGAGGCGCCGGCGCGGTCCTGGTGACCCACGAGCACCCCGACCACCTGGACCCCGGCAACCTCCGTGCCGCGGACGCGCCGATCTACACCATCGACGCCGTGGCGCGGGCGATCGCCGAGCAGGCGCCGGACCTCAGCGAGCGGGTCACCGTCGTGGCACCCGGCGACCGGCTCGAGCTCGGTGTGCCGGTGAGCGTCGTGGGGGAGAAGCACGCGGTGATCCACCCCGAGCTGCCGCGGTTCGACAACTCCGGCTACCTGCTCGAGGTCGAGGGCCGCCGGATCTTCCACCCCGGTGACGCGCTGACCGAGCAGCCGGGCGACCTGGACCTGCTGCTACTCCCGGTGCACGCGCCGTGGAGCAAGATCAGCGAGGTGATCGACTACGGCCGCGCGGTCGGCGCCCCGCTGTCGGTGGCGATCCACGACGGGCTGCTCAACGAGCGCGGGCTCGGCCTCGCCCAGCGCCTGGTTGGCGGGCTGCTCGGCGAGCGGGAGCAGGAGTACCTCCGGGTCGAGCCCGGCCAGGAGATCCCGCTGCCCTGACGTGCCGGTTGCCCGGTCAGACGCCGGAGACGGCGTCGCGCACCGGCACGAACTTCGCCTGCGCCTCGGCGAGCTCGGCCTCCGGGTCGGAGCTGGCCACGATCCCGCAGCCGGCGAACAGCCGCACCGTCGAGCCGGAGACCTCGGCCGAGCGCAGCGCGATGCCCCACTCGCCGTCGCCGGAGGCGTCCATCCAGCCGACCGGCCCGGCGTAGCGGCCGCGGTCCATGCCCTCGATCTCGGCGATCACCTGCTTGGCCACCTCGGTCGGTGTGCCACCGACGGCGGCCGACGGGTGCAGCGCGGCCGCGAGGTCCAGGGAGGTCGCGGTCTCCCCGTCGTGCACCACGCCGGCCACGTCGGTGGCCAGGTGCATGACGTTGGGCAGGTGCAGCACGAACGGCGCCTCGGGCACGTTCATCGACGTGCAGTGCGGGGCCAGAGCGTCGGCGACCGAGCGGACGGCGTACTCGTGCTCCTCGAGGTCCTTGGAGCTGCGGGCGAGCGTCGCGGCCAGCGCGAGGTCACGCTCGTCGTCGCCGGTGCGCCGGATCGTGCCGGCGAGCACCCGGGAGGTGACCAGCCCGCGCTCGCGGCGCACCAGCATCTCCGGGGTGGCGCCGAACAGGCCGTCCACGTGGAAGGTCCAGGTCATCGGGTACTGCTCGGCGAGCCGGTTCAGCGGCCAGCGGACGTCGATGTCGGCGTGGGCGGTGGCGATCAGGTCGCGGGCCAGCACCACCTTCTCCAGGTCGCCGGCCCCGATCCGGCGTACCGCCTCGGCGACCACGCTCTCCCACTCGGTGCCGCTCAGCGCGCCATCGACGAAGGTGACCCCGGTCGGTGCCTCGGGTGTCTCGGTGGCGGCGAGCGTCGGGGCGGCGCCGATGCCCGCGGTGCTGATCGTGGTGACCCAGACGTCGTCGCCGCGCCGGCCGACCACGACCTCGGGTACGACGAGCACGCTGTCGCCCGGCTCGTCGGCGAACGCGAACGACCCGAAGCACACCAGGCCGGTGCCGGGCCGGCCGACCTCGTCGCGGACCACGGCGGTGCGGGCCTGGGCCAGCCACCAGTCACGGGCCTGCTCGAAGCGGTCGCCGCCGCTGGTGCGCACCATCGCCGCGACGCCCCAGCCCACCAGGCCCTCGCCCCGGCGCAGCCACGCCACCGAGTCACCGGGCGGCAGCAGCGCGAGCAGGGGACCGGGGTCCTCGACCGGCACGGTCCGGACGACGAGGGGGGTCACCTCGCGGGAGCTCGATGGCACGGTGGTCACGGAGGGCAAGACTACGGCCTGACTAAGGTTGCCCCGTGACCCGAGCCGACCTGGAGAAGAAGCCTGCCGAAGTCGCCGCGATGTTCGACGACGTCGCCAAGCGCTACGACATCACCAACGACATCTTGTCCCTCGGGCAGGACCGGCGCTGGCGCAAGGCGGTCGTCGACGCCGTCGACGCGCAGCGGGGGGAACGCGTGCTGGACCTCGCGGCGGGCACCGGTACGTCGAGCCAGCCGTTCGCGGACCGGGGTGCCGAGGTGGTGCCGTGCGACTTCTCGCTCGGCATGCTGAGGGTGGGCAAGCGCGCCAAGCCGCAGCTGCCCTTCACCGCCGGCGACGGCACCCGGCTGCCGTTCGCCGACGGCACCTTCGACGCGGTCACGATCTCCTTCGGCCTGCGCAACATCGTCGACCCGCAGCAGGGCCTGCGCGAGCTGCTCAGGGTCACCCGTCCGGGCGGCCGGATCGTGGTGTGCGAGTTCAGCCACCCGACCTGGGCGCCGTGGCGGACGGTCTACATCGAGTACCTGATGAAGGCGCTCCCGCCGATCGCCCGCGCGGTCTCCTCGAGCCCCGACGCCTACGTCTACCTGGCCGAGTCGATCCGCGCCTGGCCCGACCAGCAGGGGCTCGCCGACCGCCTCGCCGCAGCCGGCTGGGAGGCGGTGAGATGGCGGAACCTGTCGGGCGGGATCGTCGCCCTGCATCACGCCACCAAGCCCTGATTTCGAGCACGGAACCGTTGCCGAAATCAGCCCCGAGAAACGCCCCGGGGCCGCGTTCGCGCTGGGTGTCGCGGAGCCTTAGACTGTCCGAGCGTGACAGTTAGTGAAGGTTTTCACTAAGTCACATGATCGGACATTTCCCCCGAGCACGAGGACCTCGACGATGAGCCGGACCACCGCGGACGAGCGGCAGGCCGACGTCATCGTCGTCGGCGCCGGACCCGCCGGCTCGGCCACCGCATACCACCTCGCCAACGCCGGGGTCGACGTCCTCCTGCTCGAGAAGAGCGCCTTCCCGCGCGACAAGATCTGCGGCGACGGGCTCACCCCGCGCGCGGTCAAGCAGCTGGTCGGGATGGGCCTGGACCTCGACGCCCCCGGCTGGCAGCGCAACTTGGGCCTGCGCATCGTCGGCTCGGGTCACCGCCTCGAGCTGCCCTGGCCCGAGCTGGCCAGCTTCCCGTCCTACGGCATGGTCCGCACCCGGATGGACCTCGACGAGATCCTCGCCCGCCACGCGGAGAAGTCCGGCGCCCGGCTGCTCGAGCGCACCTCGGTCAGCGGCCCGATCCTCGACGAGCGGACCGGCCGGGTGGTCGGGGTCCGCGCCAAGCCGGTCGACGACCGCGGCCGCAAGGTCGGCGACGAGGTCGAGTACCACGCGCCGATCGTGGTCGCCGCCGACGGCGTCTCCGCCCGGATCGCGGTCGCCCTCGGCCTGGAGCGGCGCGAGAACCGTCCGATGGCCGTCGCCGTGCGCACCTACTACCGCACCCCCCGCCACGACGACCCGTGGATGGAGTCGTGGCTGGAGCTGTGGGACGGCAAGCCGCGCGAGTCGAACCTGCTGCCCGGCTACGGCTGGATCTTCGGCGTCGGCGACGGCACCGCCAACGTCGGGCTCGGGATCCTCAACACCTCGGCGGCGTTCCAAAACGTCGACTACAAGGAGATCCTGCGCACCTGGCTGGCGAACACGCCGGAGGAGTGGGGCTTTCGCGACGAGAACATGGTCGGCAAGATCGGCTCCGCCGCGCTGCCGATGGGTTTCAACCGCAAGCCGCACTACACGCGCGGCGCGCTGCTGGTCGGCGACGCCGGCGGCATGGTGAACCCCTTCAACGGCGAGGGCATCGACTACGCCCTGGAGTCCGGTGAGATCGCCGCGCGCACCATCGTCCAGGCGCTCGCGCGTCCCGACAGTGCCGGGCGCGAGCGCGTGCTCGAGCAGTACGCCGCGGCGCTGGACTCGGCCTACGGCGGCTACTTCACGCTCGGTCGGGTCTTCGCCAAGATGATCGGCAACCCGACGTTCATGAAGCAGGCGACCAGGTACGGCCTCCCCCGGGAGACCCTGATGAAGTTCATGCTCAAGCTGATGGCCAACCTGACCGACCCTCGTGGCGGCGACGTCTCGGACCGGATCATCAACGCCTTGAGCAAGGTCGCGCCCGCGGCCTGACCCGACGGCAACACTCGACGAAAGACAGGAGGGCACGAGCGGTGGAGCTCTACACACCCGTTCTCGCGCTCGGTGCGATCGCGGCAGGCTTTGCGCTGTTCTCGGTCATCATGAGCGCGGTCATCGGCCCCAAGCGCTACAACCGAGCCAAGCTCGACTCCTACGAGTGCGGCATCGAGCCGACCCCCCAGCCGATCGGCGGCGGCCGGTTCCCGGTGAAGTACTACATCACCGCGATGCTGTTCATCATCTTCGACATCGAGATCATCTTCCTGCTGCCGTGGGCGGTCGTCTTCGACAACATGGCGATCTTCGGCCTCGTCGAGATGGGCATCTTCATCCTCACGCTGTTCGTCGTGTACGCCTACGTCTGGCGTCGAGGCGGCCTCGAATGGGAGTGACCCCGACCGCCGTACCCCCCAGCCGCAACCACCTCGGAGGCCGATGACCCATGGGTCTTGAAGAGAAGCTCCCCAGCGGAGTCCTGCTGACGACGGTCGAGAGCGTCGCCGGGTACTTCCGCAAGGCGTCGTTCTGGCCGGCCACCTTCGGCCTGGCCTGCTGCGCGATCGAGATGATGACCACCGGCGGTCCGAAGTACGACCTCGGTCGCTTCGGCATGGAGGTCTTCCGCGCCTCGCCGCGCCAGGCCGACCTGATGATCGTCGCCGGCCGGGTGAGCCAGAAGATGGCCCCGGTGCTGCGCCAGATCTACGACCAGATGCCCGAGCCCAAGTGGGTCCTGGCGATGGGCGTGTGCGCCTCCTCCGGCGGCATGTTCAACAACTACGCGATCGTCCAGGGCGTCGACCACATCGTCCCGGTCGACATGTACCTCCCCGGCTGCCCGCCGCGTCCGGAGATGCTGATCGACGCGATCCTCAAGCTGCACGACCAGGTGCAGCACGCCAAGCTCGGTGCGAACCGTGAGAAGGAGATCGTCGAGGTCGAGACGGCTTCGCTGAACGCGCTGCCGACCTCCGAGATGAAGGGCCTGCTGCGTTGAGTCCCAAGGAACCGGCTGAGTTCGACGAGGTGACCCCCGGCACCGAGGACGACGCCACCGGCCTGATGCCCGAGAACACCCTCCCGGCCGAGCCGGGCCAGCTCGAGCCGGAGGTCATCGGCGTCCGCAAGGGCATGTTCGGTGTGCACGGCAGCGGCGACACTTCCGGCTACGGCGGCATCGTCCGGCCGGTGATGATGCCCGGCGGCACCCAGAAGCCCTACGGCGGCTGGTTCGACGAGGTCGCCGAGGCGTTCGAGTCGGCACTGTCGACCGCCGGCATCGCCAGCGCCATCGAGAAGGTCGTCGTCCACCGCGGCGAGATCACCTTCTTCATCCGCCGCGCCGAGCTGGCCGGTGTCGCGCGCACGCTGCGCGACGACCCGGCGCTGCGCTTCGAGTTCTGCTCCGGGGTCTCCGGGGTGCACTACCCCGGTGACGAGGGTCGCGAGCTGCACGCGGTCTACCACCTGCTCTCGATGACCCACAACCGCCGGATCCGGCTCGAGGTCACCTGCCCCGACGCCGACCCGCACATCCCGTCGGTGGTCGCGACCTACCCGACGGCGGACTGGCACGAGCGCGAGACCTACGACTTCTTCGGGATCATCTTCGACGGCCACCCGTCGCTGACCCGGATCGAGATGCCCGACGACTGGCCGGGCCACCCGCAACGCAAGGACTACCCGCTCGGCGGCATCCCCGTCGAGTACAAGGGCGCCACCATCCCACCGCCGGACACGCGGAGGTTTTACAGCTGATGACAACCACCCAGGACCCGTACGCACAGGCGTCGGACACGAGTGCCGGCAAGGTCTTCACCGTCACCGGCCAGGACTGGGACACCGTGGTGTCCGGGGCCGAGGAGGGCGACGAGCGGATCGTCGTCAACATGGGCCCGCAGCACCCGTCCACCCACGGCGTGCTCCGGCTGATGCTCGAGCTCGACGGTGAGACGGTCACCGAGGCCCGTTGCGGCATCGGCTACCTCCACACCGGCATCGAGAAGAACATGGAGTTCCGCTCCTGGACGCAGGGCGTCACGTTCTGCACCCGGATGGACTACCTGAGCCCCTTCTACAACGAGGCGACCTACGTGCTCGGCGTGGAGCGGCTGCTCGACATCGAGGACGACATCCCCGAGAAGGCACAGGTCATGCGGGTGCTCCTCATGGAGCTCAACCGGATCTCCTCCCACCTCGTCGCGGTCGCGACCGGTGGCATGGAGATCGGCGCGCTGACCGTGATGACGATCGGCTTCCGTGAGCGCGAGCTGGTGCTCGACCTGTTCGAGCTGATCACCGGCCTGCGGATGAACCACGCGTTCATCCGGCCCGGCGGCGTCGCGCAGGACATGCCGCCCGGCGCGCTCGACGAGATCCGCGACTTCATCGCCCTGATGAAGAAGCGGCTGCCCGAGTACGCCGCGCTGTGCAACGAGAACCCGATCTTCAAGGCCCGCCTCGAGGGCGTGGGTCACCTCGACCTGGCCGGCTGCCTGGCGCTGGGTCTGACCGGCCCGGTGCTGCGCTCGACCGGCTACGCCTGGGACCTGCGCAAGACCCAGCCCTACTGCGGCTACGAGGACTACGACTTCGACGTGGTCACCTGGGACACCGCCGACTCCTACGGCCGGTTCCGGATCCGCCTCGAGGAGATGTGGCAGTCGCTGAAGATCGTCGAACAGTGCGCCGACCGGCTGGCCCAGCTCGAGGGCGCCCCGGTGATGGTCTCGGACAAGAAGATCGCCTGGCCCAGCCAGCTCGCGATCGGTGCCGACGGCATGGGCAACAGCCTCGACCACATCCGCCACATCATGGGTGAGTCCATGGAGGCGCTGATCCACCACTTCAAGCTGGTCACCGAGGGCTTCCGGGTCCCCGCCGGCCAGGCCTACGTGCCGATCGAGTCCCCTCGCGGCGAGCTCGGTGCGCACGTGGTCTCCGACGGCGGGACCCGGCCGTTCCGGGCGCACTTCCGCGACCCGTCGTTCACCAACCTCCAGGCCACCTCGGTGATGGCCGAGGGCGGCATGGTCGCCGACGTCATCGTGGCCATCGCCTCGCTCGACCCGGTGATGGGTGGAGTCGACCGATGACCCTTCGAGAGCCTCAGGAGGGCGCCGAGATGGAATCGACGGACGGAGCATCCGCCGGCAACAGTCTCCCGGAGGAGACGCTGCGCGAGCTGCGCCAGATCACCGAGCGCTACCCGCAGCCGCGCTCCGCGCTGCTCCCGATGCTGCACCTGGTGCAGAGCGTCGAGGGCCGGGTCACCGCGCGCGGCATCGAGGCGTGCGCCGACATCCTCGGCATCTCCGCCGCCGAGGTCTCCGGCGTCGCGACCTTCTACACGATGTACAAGCGCCGTCCCGTCGGTGACTACCACGTCGGGGTCTGCACCAACACGCTGTGCGCGGTGATGGGCGGCGACGCGATCTTCGACAAGCTGAAGAACCACCTCGATGTGGGCAACGACGAGACGACCGAGGACGGCAAGATCACCCTCGAGCACGTCGAGTGCAACGCCGCCTGCGACTACGCGCCGGTGATGATGGTCAACTGGGAGTTCATGGACAACATGACCCCGGAGAAGGCCACCCAGCTCGTCGACGACCTCCGGGCGGGCAAGGAGGTGCACTCCACCCGCGGGCCGCGGCTGAGCACCTGGCGCGAGGCCGAGCGTGTCCTCGCCGGGTTCAGCGACGACCGGGCCGACGAGGGGCCCGCTGCCGGGCCCGCCTCGCTGGCCGGCCTCCAGGTCGCCCGCGAGCGCGGCTGGACCGCCCCCGAGACCGGTCGCGGTGCGCTGACGAGCGGACCTCAGGGAGCCGAGGCGGCCGCCGCCGAGGCCGACACCCGCCGCGCCGAGTCCGAGACCCGGCTCGAGGAGTCCCCGACCGACGTCGAGGGCGGCAAGGGTTCCAACCCCGAGGCTGACGGAAAGGACGGCGACAAGTGAGCACGCTGACCCCGGTCCTCACCGACAACTGGGACGCCGAACGGTCCTGGACGATCGAGTCCTACCAGTCCCGCGGCGGGTACGACGCGCTGCGGACCGCGCTGGGCATGTCCCAGGACGACGTGATCGCCGCGGTGAAGGACTCCGGCCTCCGCGGCCGTGGCGGCGCGGGCTTCCCGACCGGCATGAAGTGGGGCTTCATCCCGCAGGACAACCCGAAGCCGAAGTACCTCGTGGTCAACGCCGACGAGTCCGAGCCGGGCACCTGCAAGGACATCCCGCTGATGATGGCCAGCCCGCACACCCTCGTGGAGGGCGTGATCATCTCCGCCTACGCGATCCGGGCCAACCACGCCTTCATCTACGTGCGCGGCGAGGTGCTCCACGTGATCCGCCGCCTCCAGCGCGCCGTGCAGGAGGCCTACCTGGCCGGGCACCTCGGCAAGAACATCCACGGCTCGGGCTACGACCTCGAGCTGGTCGTGCACGCCGGCGCCGGCGCCTACATCTGCGGTGAGGAGACCGCGCTCCTCGACTCGCTCGAGGGTCGCCGTGGCCAACCGCGACTGCGCCCGCCGTTCCCCGCGGTGGCCGGCCTGTACGCCGCCCCCACGGTGATCAACAACGTCGAGTCGATCGCCTCGGTGCCGAGCATCATCAGATTTGGCCCCGACTGGTTCGCGTCCATGGGGACCGAGAAGAGCAAGGGCTTCGTGATCTACTCGCTGTCGGGCCACGTCAAGCGGCCCGGGCAGTACGAAGCCCCGCTCGGCATCACGCTGCGCGAGCTGATCGACCTCGCCGGCGGCATGCGTGAGGGCCACGAGCTGAAGTTCTGGACCCCAGGCGGGTCCTCGACCCCGCTGCTGACCGCCGAGCACCTCGACATCCCGCTCGACTACGAGGCCGTGGGCGCCGCCGGGTCGATGCTCGGCACCCGCGCGCTGCAGATCTTCGACGACACGACCTGTGTCGTCCGCGCGGTGCTGCGCTGGACGGAGTTCTACAAGCACGAGTCGTGCGGCAAGTGCACGCCGTGCCGCGAGGGCACCTGGTGGCTCGTGCAGACCCTGGCCCGCCTCGAGCGCGGCGAGGGCACCGAGGCCGACCTCGAGCTGCTGCTCGACCAGTGCGACAACATCCTCGGCCGGGCGTTCTGCGCGCTCGGTGACGGCGCGACCAGCCCGATCACCTCGTCGATCCAGCACTTCCGCGACGAGTACATCGCGCACTTCGAGCACGGCGGCTGCCCGTTCGACCACGCCGCCTCCACCCTCTTCGCACCCGCGGGAGCCAACGCATGAGCGTCTCCACCAACCCTCCGTCCGGCGCAGCGGCCGGGGAGGTCGAGAAGACCGACCTGGTCACGGTGACCATCGACGACGTCGAGGTCTCCGTCCCCAAGGACAGCCTGGTGATCCGGGCCGCCGAGCAGATCGGCGTGCAGATCCCCCGGTTCTGCGACCACCCGCTGCTCGAGCCGGTCGGTGCCTGCCGCCAGTGCCTGGTCGAGGTCGAGGACGCCGGCAACGGCCGGCCGATCCCCAAGCCGCAGGCCTCCTGCACGCTCCAGGTCGCCGACGGGATGAAGGTGCGCACCCAGGCCACCTCGCCGGTCGCCGACAAGGCGCAGCAGGGGATCATGGAGTTCCTGCTCATCAACCACCCGCTGGACTGCCCCGTCTGCGACAAGGGCGGCGAGTGCCCGCTGCAGAACCAGGCCATGTCCAACGGTCGCGGCGAGTCCCGGTACGTCGAGCAGAAGCGCACCTACCCCAAGCCGATCAACATCTCCGCGCAGGTGCTGCTCGACCGCGAGCGCTGCGTGCTCTGCGCCCGGTGCACCCGGTTCTCCGAGCAGATCGCCGGTGACCCGTTCATCGCGCTGATCGAGCGTGGCGCCCTGCAGCAGGTGGGCATCTACGAGAAGGAGCCGTTCGAGTCCTACTTCTCGGGCAACACGATCCAGATCTGCCCCGTGGGCGCGCTGACCTCGGCGTCCTACCGCTTCCGGGCGCGGCCGTTCGACCTGGTCTCCACCCCGTCGGTCTGCGAGCACTGCGCCTCCGGGTGCGCGCTGCGCACCGACTACCGGCGCAGCAAGGTCACCCGCCGTCTCGCCGGCTTCGACCCCGAGGTCAACGAGGAGTGGAACTGCGACAAGGGTCGCTTCGGTTTCATGTACTCCCGTCAGGCAGACCGGCTCACCCACCCGCTGGTGCGCGACGCCGAGGACGGCCAGCTGCGTCCGGCGTCGTGGCCCGAGGCCCTCGCCGTCGCCGCGCGCGGCCTCCAGGCAGCAGGGTCCGTCGGCGTGCTCACCGGCGGCCGGCTGACCGCCGAGGACGCCTACGCCTACTCGAAGTTCGCCCGCGTGGCGCTCGGCACCAACGACATCGACTTCCGGGCCCGGCCGCACTCGCCGGAGGAGGCGGACTTCCTCGCCTCCCACGTCGCCGCGACGTCGCTGGAGGTCACCTACGCCGACCTCGAGCGGGCGCGCAAGGTGGTCCTCGTCGGCTTCGAGCCCGAGGACGAGTCGCCGATCGTGTTCCTGCGGCTGCGCAAGGCCAGCCGCAAGGGCACCCAGGTGTTCTCGGTGGCGCCGTTCACCTCCCGCGGTCTGCAGAAGATGCGCGGCACGCTGATCCGCACCGCTCCCGGTGACGAGGCCCGCGTGATCGAGGGCCTGGCCCACGACGGCGAGGTCGCCCTCGATGGCGGCGGCGTGATCCTGGTCGGCGAGCGGATGGCCACCGTGCCCGGTGCGCTCTCCGCCGTCGCCACGCTCGCAGCGACCACCGGCGCCAAGCTGGCCTGGGTGCCGCGGCGCGCCGGTGACCGTGGTGCGGTCGAGGCCGGCTGCCTGCCGAACCTGCTGCCGGGTGGCCGTCCGGTCGCCGTGGCCGACGCCCGCGTGGACGCCGGCGCGGCCTGGGGCGTCACCGCGCTGCCCGACCGCCCCGGCCGTGACGCCGGGCAGATCGTCGAGGCAGCCGCGACCGGCGACCTCAAGGGGCTCGTCGTCGCCGGCGTCGAGCTGCGCGACCTGCCCGACCCGCAGCTGGCGCTGTCCGCACTGAAGGCGGCGCAGTTCGTGGTCTCCCTGGAGGTCCGCGCCAGCGAGGTCTCCCCGCACGCCGACGTGGTGCTCCCGGTCGCCCCGGTGACCGAGAAGGCCGGCACGTTCGTGGACTGGGAGGGCCGGCCGAGGCCGTTCACCCAGATCTTCCACGAGCCGAGCTCGCTGGCCGAGGTCCGGATCCTCGCCGGCATCGCCGAGGAGATGGGTGTGCACTTCGGCATCCGCACCGTCGAGCAGGCGCGCGCGGAGATGGAGTCGTTCGGCGCCTGGGACGGTGAGCGGGCGCAGGCCCCCACCGCGACGGCGGTCCCCGGACCGGAGCTGGCGCCGGGCCACTACCTGCTGGCCACCTGGAAGCAGCTGATCGACGACGGCCGGATGCTCGACGGCGACGAGTACCTCAAGGCCACCGGCCGCCGCGCGGTCGCCCTGGTGTCCTCGGCGACGCTGGGCCACCTCGGCGTCCACGAGGGCCAGCTGGTCACCCTCGCCACCGACCGCGGGTCGGTTGAGCTGCCGGTCGGTGTCGCCGACCTGCCCGACCACGTGGTCTGGGCCCCGGCGACCTCGAGTGGCGTCTCGCTCTCGCGCGAGCTGGGCGCGGCCGCCTCCGGAGCGGTGGTCCGCCTCGAAGGTGTCGTCCCGAGTACGTCGAAGGAAGGCCTGGCATGAGCATCGCCTCGATGAGCCCGCTGATGACCGACCGGATCGTGGCCGCCGACGACCTGTCGGCCTTCGGCCAGGACCCGGTGTGGCTGGTCATCGTCAAGGCCCTGCTGATCTTCCTGGTGCTGGTCCTGCTGACGCTGTTCAACATCTGGTTCGAGCGTCGCGTCGTGGGCCGCATGCAGCACCGGCCGGGCCCCAACGTGCACGGCCCCTTCGGTCTGCTGCAGAGCCTCGCCGACGGCGTGAAGCTGGCGCTGAAGGAGGACATCATCCCCAAGGCGGCCGACAAGGTCGTCTACCTGGTCGCGCCGATCATCATGGTGATCCCGTCCTTCCTGACCTGGTCGGTGATCCCGTTCGGCCCGGTCGTGAAGGTGCCGTTCAGCGACATCACCACGCCGCTGCAGCTGACCGACATGCCGGTCGCGGTGCTGTTCATGCTGGCGATCGCCTCGATCGGCATCTACGGCATCGTCCTGGCCGGCTGGGCGTCGGGATCGACGTACCCGCTGCTGGGTGGCCTGCGCAGCTCGGCGCAGATGATCTCCTACGAGGTCGCGATGGGCCTCTCGCTGATCGCGGTCTTCATCTACGCCGGGTCGTTGTCCACGTCGGGCATCGTCGCGGCGCAGGAGCGGCTGTGGTTCGGCCTGATCCTGGTGCCGTCGTTCGTGATCTTCGTGATCTCGATGGTGGGCGAGACCAACCGCGCCCCGTTCGACCTTCCCGAGGCCGAGGGTGAGCTCGTCGGTGGCTTCCACACCGAGTACTCCTCGCTGAAGTTCGCGCTGTTCTTCCTCGCCGAGTACGTCAACATGGCGACCGTCTCCGCGCTCGCCACCACGCTGTTCCTCGGCGGATGGCGTGCACCGTGGCCGCTGTCGTCGATCAACGACGGCATGTTCAACGAGGGCTACTGGCCGGTGCTGTGGTTCCTCGGCAAGGTCATGATGTTCATCTTCATGTTCGTCTGGCTGCGCGGTTCACTGCCGCGGCTGCGCTACGACCAGTTCATGCGCTTCGGCTGGAAGCGGCTGATCCCGATCTCGCTGGTGTGGATCAGCGCGGTCGCCACGATCCGCTGGGCCAGCGTCAACGGCGGTGTCGACCGGGACGTCCTGCTGATCGGGCTGGCCGCCCTGGCGGTCATCTTCGGGATCCTGTTCTTCGTCGGCGGTGGCCGCGAGGAGAGCCCGGCCGGCGAGGTCGCCGACGAGGCGGCCGAGGCCGACACCTTCGCCGGGGGCTACCCGGTGCCGCCGATGCAGATCCCGGCGCCGGCGACACGGATCCGCCGCGGCGCGACGTCGTTCACGTCCACCGGTGCAACCAACTCAGGGGAGCAGCAGTAATGGCCACGCTCAAGGAGCAGCTCTGGGACCCGATCGCCGGGTTCGGGGTGACCTTCCGGACGATGTTCAAGAAGACGGTCACCTACCAGTACCCGTTCGAGAAGCGGCCGACCGCGCCGCGCTTCCACGGCCGGCACCAGCTCAACCGCTGGCCCGACGGCCTGGAGAAGTGCATCGGCTGCGAGCTGTGCGCCTGGGCGTGCCCGGCCGACGCGATCTACGTCGAGGGTGCCTCGAACACCGAGGCGGAGCGGTTCTCCCCGGGTGAGCGCTACGGCCGCGTCTACCAGATCAACTACCTGCGCTGCATCCTGTGCGGGCTGTGCATCGAGGCGTGCCCGACGCGCGCGCTCACGATGACCAACGAGTACGAGCTGGCCGACGACAACCGTGCGGACCTGATCTACGAGAAGTCCGACCTGCTCGCCCCGCTGCTGCCCGGCATGGAGCAGCCGCCGCACCCGATGCTGCTCGGCGAGGACGAGACCGACTACTACCGGGGCGCCTTCAAGACCAAGCCGGGTGCCGCCCACGACGAGAGCGAGGCCGACCGGTGATCACCTTCTGGTTGCTGGCGCCGATCATGGTGCTGGCCGCACTCGGCGTGCTCTTCACGCGCAAGCCGGTCCACGGTGCCCTGCTGCTGGCCGTGGTGATGATCGGCCTGGCCGTGATGTACCTGCTCCAGGACGCGCCGTTCCTGTTCGCGGTGCAGATCATCGTCTACACCGGCGCGATCTTGATGCTGTTCCTGTTCGTGATGATGCTCGTCGGCGTCGACGCCTCCGACTCCCTGGTGGAGACGATCAAGGGCCAGCGGCTGCTCGCGATCATCGTCGGGGTGCTGTTCGGCCTGGTGCTCGTGCTGGGCATCGCCCAGGTGGGTGTGGGTTCCGTCGTCGGTCTCGAGGAGGCCAACAGCGACGGGAACATCCAGGGCCTCTCCCAGCTCCTGTTCTCGCGCTACGCGATCGCCTTCGAGACCACGGCCGCGCTCCTGATCACCGCCGGCATGGGCACCATGGTGCTCGCCCACAGCGAGCGGCTGAAGCCGAAGCTGAACCAGCGCGACCTGGCCGCCCAGCGGATGCGAGACTACGCCGAGTCCGGCAAGCACCCCGGCCCGCTGCCGGCCCCGGGTGTCTACGCCCGCCACAACGCGGTCGACACGCCTGCGCTGCTGCCGGACGGGACGCCCTCGGAGATCTCGGTCTCCCGGGTGCTCGCCGCGCGCGGCACCGTGCGCTCGGCCGGACGCCTGGCCGACGACATCACCGAGCTCACCCGGGGCCTGCACGACGACGGGTCCTCGAACATCCCGGGTCGTCCCGATGCCACGCCGAAGGGCCCGATCGAGGGTGACCCCAGCGAGGGCACCAGTCAGAGCACCGGCGCGACCACCGACCAGACCGGCAACGAAGGGGAGGAGCGCTGATGAGCGAGACCCCGTTCCTCGTCCTGTCCGCGATCTTGTTCACGATCGGGGCGGTCGGTGTGCTCACCCGCCGCAACGCCCTGGTGCTGTTCATGTGCGTGGAGATGATGCTCAACGCCACCAACCTGGCGCTGGTGACCTTCTCCCGCGTGCACGGCAACCTGCACGGCCAGGTGACGGCGTTCTTCGTGATGGTCGTCGCCGCCGCCGAGGTCGTGGTCGGCCTGGCGATCATCGTGACCATCTTCCGGACCCGTCGCTCGGCCTCGGTCGACGACGCGAGCCTGCTGAAGTTCTAGGAGCGAGAAGTTGCCTACTGCCGCCATGACATCCCTGGCCGAGAGTGTCCCGGTGATCGAGCCGGGCTCCGCCGACGGGGTGTTCTCCCTGCTCTGGCTGATCATCGCGCTGCCGGCCCTCGGCGCAGCGGTGCTGCTGCTCGCGGGCCGCCGGGCAGACGCCTGGGGCCACTGGCTCGGTGTCTCCACCGTCACCGGCTCGTTCGTGCTGAGCCTCCTCGCGTTCTTCTCGCTGATGGGGCGCGACGCCGAGGAGCGCGCGGTCGGCCAGCACCTGTGGTCCTGGATCGAGGCCGGTCCGTTCAACGTCGACGCGGCGCTGCTCTACGACCCCCTCTCGGCGCTGTTCCTGCTGCTGATCACCGGTGTGGGCGCGCTGATCCACGTCTACTCGATCGGCTACATGGCCCACGACGAGCGCCGCCGCCGGTTCTTCGGCTACCTCAACCTGTTCGTCGCGGCGATGCTCGTGCTGGTCCTCGCGGACAACTACGTGGTGCTCTTCCTCGGCTGGGAGGGCGTCGGCCTCGCGTCGTACCTCCTGATCGGGTTCTGGCAGCACAAGCCGTCGGCAGCCGCCGCTGCGAAGAAGGCGTTCGTGGTGAACCGGGTCGGTGACATCGGCATGGTCCTGGCGATCAGCCTCCTGTTCGCCACCTTCGGGTCGGTCGCCTTCAGCGAGCTGTCCGCGGTCGCCGGTGAGGCCTCCGACGGCGTGCTCACCGCGCTAGGCCTGCTGCTCCTGCTCGCCGCGACCGGCAAGTCGGCCCAGGTGCCGCTGCAGTCCTGGCTGCTCGACGCGATGGAGGGTCCGACCCCGGTCTCCGCGCTGATCCACGCCGCGACCATGGTCACCGCCGGCGTCTACCTCGTGGTGCGGTCGAACTTCGTCTACGAGGCGGCGCCGGTCGCGCAGACCGCGGTCGTGATCGTCGGTGCGGTCACGCTGCTGTGGGGCGCGATCATCGGTACCGCCAAGGACGACATCAAGAAGGCCCTCGCCGGGTCGACGATGAGCCAGATCGGCTACATGATGCTGGCCGCCGGTCTCGGTGTCGCCGGCTACGCGTTCGCGATCTTCCACCTGCTCACGCACGGCTTCTTCAAGGCCAACATGTTCCTCGGCGCCGGCTCGGTGATGCACGCGATGGACGACGACGTGGACATGCGCCACTACGGCGCGCTGCAGAAGGCCGTCCCGGTCACGTTCCTCACCTTCGCGATGGGCTACCTCGCGATCATCGGCTTCCCGGGCTTCTCCGGGTTCTGGTCGAAGGACAAGATCATCGAGGCGGCGTTCGGCGAGAACCTCGTCGTGGGTCTCGCCGCGCTGCTCGGCGCCGGCATCACCGCGTTCTACATGACCCGCGTGATGCTGATGACCTTCTTCGGCCAGAAGCGCTGGGCCGACGGCGTGCACCCGCACGAGTCGCCCAAGGTGATGACGGTGCCTCTGATGGTGCTGGCCGCGCTGTCGGTGCTCGGCGGTGTGCTGCTGCTCGGCGACTGGATCGTCACCTGGCTCGAGCCGGTGGTCGGCCACACCGAGCACCACGAGCTCGCGGTCGCCCCGATCGTGATGAGCCTGATCGTGACCGTGGTCGTGGCCGCCGGTGTGGCGCTGGCCTGGTTCCTGGTCGGCAAGCCGGAGGTGCCGCGCGTGGCACCGGCGAACGTCTCGGTGTTCACCCGCGCCGCTCGTGCGGACCTGTACGGCGACGCGATCAACGAGGGCCTGTTCATGCGTCCGGGCGACCGGTTCGTCTCCGACCTCACGGCCTTCGACGAGCGCGGGGTGGACGGTGCGGTGAACGGCACCGCCGCCGCGTTCGCGGGGATGTCGGGCCGGATGCGGCGCTGGCAGACCGGTTTCGTCCGCTCCTACGCGCTCTCGCTGCTGTCCGGAGCGGTCCTGGTGCTGGCCGTGCTGCTGGCGGTGAACCTCGGATGAGCAACCTGTCACGAGACTTTGCCGAGAACGACGAGATGCTGAGGCTGGTGTCGCTGTGAGCTTTCCCTGGTTGACCGTTCTGATCGCGGTGCCGCTCGTCGGTGCCGCCGTGGTCACGATGCTGCCCAAGCGCGCCGACGGGGTGCTCGCCAAGCAGGTCGCCCTCGGCGTCTCGCTGGTCACGCTCGCCATCGCCGCGGTGATCGGCTTCGGCTACGACGTCGGCGGCGGGTTCCAGTACACCGAGGAGGTCACTTGGATCGAGGCGTTCGGCGCGCACTACGCGCTCGGCGTCGACGGCATCGGACTGACCCTGGTCCTGCTGACCGCGATCCTCTCGCCGGTGGTCATCCTCGCCTCGTGGAACGACGGCGACGGCGGCCGCTGGAGCGTGAACTCCTTCTTCGCCTGGATGCTGGCCCTCGAGGGCTTCGCGATCGGTGTCTTCGCGGCCACCGACGTGTTCTTGTTCTACGTGCTGTTCGAGGCCACGCTGATCCCGATCTACTTCCTGATCGGCGGCTTCGGCGGGGTCCGTCGCTCCTACGCGGCGATGAAGTTCCTGCTGTACTCCCTGCTCGGCGGTCTGCTGATGCTGGCCTCGGTGATCGGGCTGTACGTCGTGTCCCGCGACAGCGAGTTCGGTCCGACGTACCTGCTCTCGGAGCTGAGCCAGATCGAGTTCGACCAGAACGTCGGCCGCTGGCTGTTCCTCGGCTTCTTCATCGCCTTCGCGATCAAGGCGCCGATGTTCCCGGTGCACACCTGGCTGCCGGACGCGACCGCGAACGCCACGCCGGGCACCTCGGTGCTGCTGGTGAGCATCCTCGACAAGATCGGCACCTTCGGCATGATCCGCTTCGGCCTCGGGCTGTTCCCGGAGGCCTCGCAGTGGGCCACCCCGGTAGTGCTGGTGCTCGCGGTGGTCTCGGTGCTGTACGGCGCACTCCTGGCGATCGGGCAGGACAACATCTCCCGCCTGATCGCCTACACCTCGGTGTCCCACTTCGGGTTCATCGTGCTCGGCATCTTCGTGCTCAACAGCTACGGCCAGGTCGGCTCGACGCTCTACATGTTCAACCACGGGCTGTCGACCGCGGCGCTGTTCCTGGTCACCGGGTTCCTGATCCGGCGCCGTGGCTCGGCGCTGATCAGCGACTTCGGCGGCGTCGAGAAGGTGGCGCCCGTGCTGGCCGGCATCTTCCTGGTCGCCGGCCTGTCGTCGCTGTCGCTGCCGGGCCTGTCGCCGTTCGTCTCCGAGTTCCTGGTGCTGGTCGGCACGTTCGCCTACAACTGGTGGTACGCCGTCTTCGCCGTGCTCGGGATCGTGCTGGCCGCGCTCTACATCCTGTTGATGTACCAGCGCACGATGACCGGGCCCACGGTCCCGGCCGTCGCCTCGATGAAGGACCTCGGGCTGCGCGAGGTCACGGCCCTCGCACCGCTGCTGGTCCTCATCGTCGTGCTCGGTTTCTACCCCAAGCCGTTGACCGCGATCATCGAACCCGCCGTGCAGGAGACCCTGCAGCAGGTGGGCGTGTCAGACCCTGCTCCGGACGTCCCGGCGACCGCCGGCACCGGTGAGGAAGAGGAGAGCGACCAGTGACCTTCGCTGCAGAGTTCCAGGCTCCCAGCATCGAGTACAGCCTGCTCTCACCGCTGCTGATCATCGCCGGCGTCGCCGTGCTCGGCGTGCTGGTCGAGGCGTTCGCCCCGCGCACCTCGCGGTACTTCATCCAGGTGCTGCTGGCCCTCGGCGGTGTGATCGCGGGGCTCGCGGTCACCGTCGTCGTCGGCACCACCCTCGACGACGTCGCCGACGGGGCCGCGAAGGGTCAGATCGCCGCGTCCGGCTCGGTCGCGGTCGACGGCCCGACGGTGTTCCTGTGGGGCACCCTGCTCGTGCTCGCCCTGATCAGCGTGCTGCTGTTCGCCGAGCGTCAGCTCGAGGGCGGCGTGCTCTCCTTCGCCGGCCAGGCAGCGGCGCTGCCGGGCACCGAGGACGAGCGCGAGGCCTCGACCCGCGGCCTCGAGCACACCGAGGTCTTCCCGCTGATGATGTTCGCGCTGACCGGCATGATGCTGATGCCGGCGTCGAACGACCTGCTGACGATGTTCGTCGCGCTCGAGGTGCTCTCGCTGCCGCTGTACCTGCTCTCCGGGCTCGCGCGTCGCCGCCGTCTGCTGAGCCAGGAGGCCGCGCTGAAGTACTTTATGCTCGGCGCGTTCAGCTCGGGCTTCTTCATCTACGGTGTCGCCCTCACCTACGGCTTCGCGGGCTCGATGGAGCTCGACGCGATCAGCGAGGCCGTATCCGGCCGCGCCGGTGGCGAGGCGTTGCTGCTCGGCGGCATCGGCCTGATGGCGGTCGGCCTGCTGTTCAAGGTCGGCGCCGCGCCGTTCCACGCCTGGACGCCCGACGTCTACCAGGGCGCCCCCACGGCGGTGACCGGCTTCATGGCCGCCGCCACCAAGATCGCCGCGTTCGGCGCCCTGCTGCGGCTGTTCTACGTCGGCTTCGGCGGCGCCCGGTGGGACTGGACCCCGATGCTGTACGTGATCGCGATCCTGACCATGGTCGTCGGGTCGGTGATCGCGCTGTCCCAGACCGACGTCAAGCGGCTGCTGGCCTACTCCGCGATCGCGCACTCCGGCTTCATCCTGACCGGCCTGATCGGTGCGCAGCAGGCGGGCTCCGGCGCCACCGAGGGGATCACCTCGGTGCAGGCGGTGCTGTTCTACCTCGTCACCTACGGCTTCATGACCGTCGGGGCGTTCGCCGTGGTGACCGTCGTACGCGACGGTAGCGGGGAGGCGACCAGCCTCTCGCGCTGGGCGGGGCTCGGCAAGGAGTCCCCGCTGGTGGCCGGTGTGTTCGCGTTCCTGCTGCTCGGCATGGCCGGCATCCCGCTCACCAGCGGCTTCACCGGCAAGTGGGCCGTCTTCGCCTCGGCCCTGGCCGGCGGCGCCTGGCCGCTGGTGGTCGTGGCGGTCCTGATGAGCGCGGTGGCGGCGTTCTTCTACATCCGCGTGATCGTGCTGATGTACTTCTCCGAGCCGGTCGGTGAGGGACCCACGGTTACGATGCCGAGCATCCTGACGACTATCGTGATCGCTGTGGGCTTCACGGCCACGTTGGTCCTGGGCGTCGTACCCGGTCCGGTCCTCGACCTGGCCGCCGCGGCCGGGGAGTTCATCCGCTGACCTGCACCGTCCTCGGGGGCGGTCGCACAGAGAAGGAGCCGTACGCGGTGTCGACAACACCAGCCGCGCCGTCGCTGGCGTTCCCGATCCTCGATGCCGGGCTCGAGGCACGGCTGCGCGCCCGGATGCTCGAGGTCGAGCAGCTCCTCGACGAGGCCGTGCAGAGCGAGGCGCGGTTCGTCACCGACGCCGCACGGCACCTCATGCAGGCCGGCGGGAAGCGGTTCCGGCCGCTGCTGGTGCTGCTGGCCGCCGAGACCGGGGACCCGTCGCGCGACGACGTGGTCACCGCGGCCTGCGTCGTGGAGCTGACCCACCTCGCGTCGCTCTACCACGACGACGTCATGGACGAGGCCGACCTGCGCCGCGGCGCCGAGTCGGCCAACGCGCGCTGGGACAACCTGGTCGCGATCCTCACCGGCGACTTCCTCTTCGCGAAGTCCTCGGTGTTCACCGCGCGGCTCGGTGCCGAGGCGGTCGGGATCCAGGCGGAGACCTTCAGCCGGCTCGTCGAGGGCCAGATCCTCGAGACGCTGGGCCCCGGCGAGGACGAGGACCCGCTCGAGCACTACCTGCGGGTCGTGGCCGGCAAGACCGGCTCGCTGATCGCCACCTCCGCGCGCTACGGCGCCCGGTTCGCCGGTGCCCCGCTCGAGGTGGAGGAGGCGCTGACGGAGTACGGCGAGAAGGTCGGCACCGCCTTCCAGCTCTCCGACGACATCCTCGACATCGCCAGCGAGTCCGACGAGTCCGGGAAGACACCGGGCACCGATCTCCGCGAGGGCGTGCCGACGCTGCCGGTGCTGATCGCGAAGCGGTCCACCGACCCCGCCGACGCCCGGCTCCTGGAGCTCCTCGACGCCGATCTCACCGACGACGCGCTGCATGCCGAGGCGCTCGAGCTGCTGCGGCGGCACCCGGCGATGGACGAGGCTCGGCGCTACGTCATCGAACGCGCCGACGAGGCGCGCGAGCTGCTGAAGGTGCTCCCCGAGGGCCCGGTCCGCGAGGCGCTCGACGCGTTCGCCGCCCTCATCGCTACCCGCACTTCCTGACCCCTCCCGCTCCCGGGGTCGCCCCTCCTGTCCCAGGTTTCCCACGTTAACGTGGGAAACCGGTACCTACCATGGCGAATACGCCGTGCTGAGTACCGGTTTCCCTAGTTAACTTGGTAAACCTCAGGACCCGCGAGGGGGGACTGGTCAGGCGGGGTAGGCGACCACGACGGAGGGTCGGGGGAAGCCGTGGGTGTGCGGCCAGGTGCTGCCCGGCTGCTCGAAGGTCGCGCCGTCCATCTCGCCGGGGTGCTGCACCGCGACCCACACCGAGCGGCCGTCCTCGCCGACCAGCGGGCCACAGGCCTCGGCGCCACGCGGCACCGTGAGGAACTGCTTGACCTGCCCACGCCGAGGGCCCTCGACCGGGACCCGGAAGATCCCGTCGTTGGAGCCCAGCGAGTTGCCGTCGGTGGAGATCCACAGGTTGCCGGCCGGGTCGAAGGAGACGTTGTCGGGGCAGCTGATCGGGCTGACCTTGTCCTTGGGGAAGCCGGCGAAGTAGGTCTCGGGCGCCTCGGGGTCCCCGCAGACCAGCAGCAGGCTCCACCGGAACCGGCGGGCGACCGGGCGGTCGTCGTCCTCGGTGATCTCGAGGACGTAGCCGTTGCGGTTGCCCTTCGCCGTGGTCAGCGGTGCGCCGAGCTGCTCGCGCACCATGCTCTCGGTGATCGGGTTCGCCTCGTCGGCGCGGAAGGTCTCGCCGCGCTTGGAGTTGTTGGTCAGCGCGCAGTACACCTTGCCGTTGACCGGGTTGGCCTCGATGTCCTCCGGACGGTCCATCTTCGTCGGGTGCACCTTGTCGGCGGCCAGCCGGGTGTCGATGAGTACGTCGGCCACCGACATGCCCGGGACGAACGACTTCTCGTCGCTGGTCAGCGGGATCCACCGGCCCGTCCCGTCGTACACGTCGTCACCGAGCCCGTCACCGGTGAACTTGGCGACGTACAGGGTCCCGTGCTCGAGCAGGTTCAGGTTGTGGCGGCGGGCGCGCTTGGAGCGGCCCCGGTCCATCTTGTCGCGGGAGATGAACTTGTAGATGTAGTCGCCGCGCTCGTCGTCGCCCATGTACACCGCCACCCGTCCGGTGCGGTCGACGGCCACGTTGGCTCCCTCGTGCTTGAACCGGCCCAGCATCGTGTGCTTGCGCGGCGTGGAACGGCGCGACGTCGGGTCGACCTCCACCACCCAGCCGAACCGGAACGGCTCGTGCGGCTCCTTGCTGAGGTCGAACCGGCGGTCCACGGCCTTCCAGTCGCGGCCACCGCCTTCGGCGGAGATGCCGTAGCGGGCGTAGGACTCGGTGTAGCGGGCGTCGAGGTCGCCGGAGGCCTCGAAGTACCCGTTGAAGTTCTCCTCGCCGCTGAGCACGGTGCCCCACGGCGTCATGCCGCCGGCGCAGTTGTTCAAGGTGCCGCGGACGACGGTGCCGGTGGGGTCGGCGCTCGTGCGCAGGCGCGGGTCGCCGGCCGCCGGGCCGTCGAGGCGGAACCGGCTGTGCGCGGTGATTCGGCGGTTGTACTGCGCCCGCGAGGGCTGGACGCGGTGCCAGGCACCGGACTCGGCGTTCTTGCGGCGGATCTGGACCACCGACATGCCGTGTGAGGCCATCGCGATCCTCTTGATCGTCGCGGCGTCGTAGCTGCCGGTGGGGAACATCAGCTCCTCGTTGGTGTACTCGTGGTTGACCACGAGCAGCGCATTGGTGCGGTCGATCGGCACGACGCCGACGTAGTCGCAGTTGTAGCCGAACTGTGTCGCAGCCGACTCGGGCGTCTGGTTGCGCACGTCGAACGCGGGCGCCTCCGGCACCACCGGATCCCCCCAGCCGATCACCACCCGGTGGTCGAAGCCGCGGGGGACCGTGACCGCGTCGCGGACGTTGGGTGCGACCGGGCTGAACGGCCCGGCGACGCTCCTCCGCGCGGCCGGCCGGGGGTCCGCGGGTGCCGCCGCGGCGGGCAGACCGCCGGTGAGGCCGCCGATCACGAGGGCCCCGCCGGCGACCGCACCGCCCTTGAGCAGCGACCGCCTGGCGATGGAGGACTCGACCAGGTCGCGCATCGACTCGTTGTCGGTCGGGTTCGGCTCGGGGTGGTCGCAGGCGTTGGCGCAGCGGTAGTGGCAGGTCATCGCGCTGCGTGAGCCGTGCGGACCCGTGGTGAGCAGGGGGAGCAGCGGACGCTGCGGGGTGATGGTCATGGTCAGCTCCTGGGACGGTGAGTTCAGGGCCGAGGCTAGGGACGGGAAGGTACCCCGAGCCGTGCCGCAGATGACTGTCCGGTGAACTCTGGTCGACCGGCGCCGTGCTCAGATGGCGCTGGCCTGCGCGGTCAGCCGCAGCTGACGCCGGCGGTGCGTGATCGCCTCGTAGGTGAACAGGACCAGCGCCACCCAGACCAGGCCGAAGCCGACCCAGCGCATCGGCGGCATGTCCTCGCCGAACAGCAGCACCCCGAGTGCGAACTGGATCGTGGGCGCGAGGTACTGCAGCAGTCCGATGGTCGTCATCGACACCCGGGTCGCGGCGGCGCCGAAGCAGATCAGGGGTACGGCGGTCACGACGCCCGTCGCGACCATCAGGCTCACGTGACCCGCGCCCTCCCCGCCGAAGGTGGAGCTGCCCTGGCTCATCAGCCACAGGATGTAGCCCGCCGCGACCGGTGCCAACACCAGCGTCTCGACGGTCAGGCTCTCCACCGCGCCGACGTTGGCCTTCTTCTTGGCCAGGCCGTAGCTGCCGAACGAGAACGCCAGCGCCAGCGCGACCCACGGGGGCCGGCCGTACTCCACGGTGAGCCCCACGACGGCGACCGTGGCGAGCCCCATCGCCACCCACTGCAGGCGGCGCAGGCGTTCACCGAGGACCACGACGCCCATGAGCACGGTCACCAGCGGGTTGATGAAGTAGCCGAGCGAGGTCTCCACGACGTGCTCGTTGTTGACGCCCCAGATGTAGGTGCCCCAGTTGACCGCGATCACCACCGCCGCGAGCGCGAGGATCCCGAACGTCCGCCGGTGGCGCAGCACCGCGCGGAGCTGCTGTGTCCGGCCGAGGACCGCGATGAGCACCAGCATCACGATCAACGACCAGAAGACGCGGTGAGCCAGGATCTCGACCGCTCCGGCCGGGCGGAGCAGCGGCCAGTAGAGGGGGAAGAGACCCCACATCGCGTAGGCCGCGGCGCCGAGGAGGAAGCCGCGTCGAGTCTCTGCCACGACGGGAGCCTAACTGTCTGCCCGAGGGAGAGCCGCGGCGACCGGCTGACGAGACCCGGTGTCTCATACGATCGGGCAGGCTCTAGGGTGAGCGGGACATTCTCCCACGTATTGCCGCTATGGGGGGCAAATCATGCGTTTCAATCGTTTCCTGACCTTACTTGCTTCGGTGGGGCTGCTGGCCGGGAGCGCTGCCGTCGTCGCGCCGGCGACCGCGGCGGAGACCCTGTCCACGACGGTCGTCATCGAGCTGGAGAAGAACCGGCTGCGCTACAACGACACCTTCGACATCGAGGGTCAGGTGCAGACGACCTACCAGGGCGAGCAGCTCGGCGTGGAGAGCGCCGAGGTCGTCCTGCAGCGTCAGTTCCCGGGCCGCGGCTGGGTCGCGGTCGGCAACCAGACCGGGAACGGCTGGGACGGGAAGTTCACCTTCTACGGCGTGCCGGCCAAGCAGAACGCCGCGTACCGGGTGGTGTACGCCGGTGAGACCCGCGACTACGACGGCGCCCAGCTGACCTTCACCCCGTCCACCAGCGCCGCCAAGGGCATCCGCGTGCTGCGCGACTTCAAGCTCGACAGTCGCCGGAAGAACGGCGGCATGGTGCTGCTCGGCCGGGTCGTCCCGACGTACAAGAACCGGGTGGTGCAGGTCCTGCAGCGCAAGTGCGAGCGCTGCCGGTGGACGGCGTTCACCAAGGTGCGCACCAACAAGCGCAGCCGGTTCAGCGTGCGGGTCGCGCTGCCGCCGCGCGTGGGCCCGACCTGGGACTACCGGGTCAAGACGCCTGCTGACAAGGCGTTCCTCGCCTCGCCGAGCCGGCAGTACCTGTACGTGTACCGCTACTGAGCCGCTCAGCCGGCCAGGTGACCGCAGAGGGCTGCTCCCCCGTGGGGAGCAGCCCTCTGTCGGTCTCGCGAGGTGGTTTCGAGACGGTCGCTTCGCTCCCTCCTCAACCACCGGCGAGACGTGTCCCGGGCCGGTGGTTTCGAGACGGTCGCTTCGCTCCCTCCTCGACCACCGGGGTGGGTCAGACCACCGTCCAGGTGTCGCCGCTGTGCAGCAGGCTGGAGAGCTCGTGGGCGGTGTCGTCGTGCCCGGCGCGGGCCGTGGCGATCTGGCCGCGCGCGAGGTCGTCGTACGTCGGGTGGTCGACCTGCCGGAAGATCCCGATCGGGGCCTGGTGCAGGTAGCCCGGGTCGGTCAGCCGCGACAGCGCGAACGCGGTCGTCGGGTCGTCGGCGTGTGCGTCGTGGACCAGCACCTCGGCCGGGTCGACCCCGTCGGGGTTCTCCGCCGAGCGGACCGTGGCCACCCGCAGCGCACCGGTCGCCGGGTCACGCACGACGCCCTTGGAGCCGAGGCCGTCCTCGCCGGGTGCGCCGAAGCGGATCGGCTCGCCGTGCACGAGCGGGATGATCGCGGTCTGCTTGGTGTCGGGACCCTTGAGCTCGTCGAACGCGCCGTCGTTGAAGATCGGGCAGTTCTGGAAGATCTCGACGAACGCGGTGCCCCGGTGGGCGGCGGCCGCGGACAGCACCGAGGTGAGGTGCTTGCGGTCGGAGTCGATGGTGCGGGCCACGAACGTACCCTCGGCGCCGAGCGCCAGCGAGACCGGGTTGAACGGGTTGTCCAGCGAGCCCATCGGCGTGGACTTGGTGACCTTGCCCAGCTCGCTGGTCGGGGAGTACTGCCCCTTGGTCAGTCCGTAGATCCGGTTGTTGAACAGCAGGATCGTCATGTTCACGTTGCGGCGCAGCGCGTGGATCAGGTGGTTGCCGCCGATCGACAGCGCGTCGCCGTCCCCGGTGACCACCCACACCGACAGGTCCGCGCGCGACGTCGCGAGCCCGGTGGCGATCGCGGGCGCCCGGCCGTGGATGGAGTGCATCCCGTAGGTGTCGAGGTAGTAGGGGAACCGCGAGGAGCAGCCGATGCCGGAGACGAACACGATGTTCTCCCGGCGCAGGCCGAGGTCGGGCAGGAAGCCCTGCACGGCCTTGAGCACGGCGTAGTCACCGCAGCCGGGGCACCAGCGGACCTCCTGGTCGCTGCTGAAGTCCTTGCTGGTCTGAGGTACGTCGGTCGTCGGGATCGCCGACAGGCCCGGGAAGGGCAGGGACTGGGTGCTCATCGCACGGTCTCCTTCGGGGTCTCGACCGGCGCGGCGTCGGCGGAGGACACCGAGTCGCACAGGTCGTTGATGGCGTCGGCGAGCTCGGCCGCCTTGAGGGGCAGGCCGCGCACGTAGTTGTAGCCGACCACGTCGACCAGGAACTTGGCACGCAGCAGCAGGCTGAGCTGCCCGAGGTTCATCTCGGGGACCATGACCCGGTCGTAGGACTTCAGGATCTCGCCGAGGTTCTTCGGGAACGGGTTGAGGTGGCGCAGGTGGACCTGGGCGACCTGGTGGCCGGCCAGCCGCGCCCGTCGTACCGCCGCCCCGATCGGGCCGTAGGTGGAGCCCCAGCCGAGCACGAGCACGCGTGCCCGCCCCGACGGGTCGTCGGGCACGAGGTCGGGGATCGAGTCGGCGATCCGGTCCACCTTGGCCTGCCGGGTCCGGACCATGTAGTCGTGGTTGGCCGGGTCGTAGGAGATGTTCCCGTGGCCCTCGCCCTTCTCCAGGCCGCCGATCCGGTGCTCGAGGCCGGCCGTGCCGGGCACCGCCCACGGCCGGGCGAGGGTGTCCTCGTCGCGCAGGTAGGGCCAGAACTCGTCGGGCTCGCCGTCGGTCGCAGCCTTCGACGCGTGGTTGGGCTCGGTGGCGAAGTTCGGGTCGATCGTGATCAGGTCCTCGACGTCGGGGATCCGCCACGGCTCGGAGCCGTTGGCCAGGTAGCCGTCCGACAGCAGCATCACCGGCGTGCGGTAGGTGACCGCGATCCGCGTGGCCTCCAGTGCGGCGTCGAAGCAGTCCGCGGGCGACTGGGCCGCCACGATCGGCACCGGTGCCTCGCCGTTGCGGCCGAACATCGCCTGCAGCAGGTCGGCCTGCTCGGTCTTGGTCGGCAGGCCGGTCGACGGCCCGCCGCGCTGCACGTCGACGACTACCAGCGGCAGCTCGGTCATCACCGCCAGGCCGATCGTCTCCGACTTCAGCGCGATGCCCGGACCGCTGGTCGTGGTCACGCCCAGCGCGCCTCCGAACGAGGCGCCGAGCGCCGAGCCGATGCCGGCGATCTCGTCCTCGGCCTGGAAGGTGGTGACACCGAACCGCTTGTGCTTGCTGAGCTCGTGGAGGATGTCGGAGGCCGGGGTGATCGGGTAGGAGCCGAGGAACAGCGGCAGCCCGGACTGGGTGGCGCCGGCGATCAGGCCGTAGGCGAGCGCGAGGTTGCCGGTGATGTTGCGGTACATGCCCGGCTGCATCGGGGCCGGCTTGATCTCGTACTGAACCACGAACGCCTCGGTGGTCTCACCGAAGTTCCAGCCGGCCTTGAACGCGGTGATGTTCGCGTCGCGGATGTCGGGCGCCTTGGCGAACCTGCGCTGCAGGAACGTCTCGGTCGGCTCGGTCGGCCGGCCGTACATCCACGACAGCAGGCCCAGGGCGAACATGTTCTTCGCGCGGCCGGCGTCCTTGCGGGTCAGGCCGAACTCCTTGACCGCCTCGACGGTCATGTCGGTCAGGTCGAAGGCGTGCACCGCGAACTCACTGAGCTCCTCGGTCTCGAGCGGGTTCTCGGCGTAGCCGGCCTTGGACAGGTTGCGCGAGGTGAAGTCGTGGCTGTCGACGATGATCGTCGCGCCCTTCTTCAGGTCACCCAGGTTGGCCTTCAGCGCCGCGGGGTTCATCGCCACCAGCACGTCCGGGGAGTCACCCGGGGTGAGGATGTCGTGGTCGGCGAAGTGCACCTGGAACGACGAGACTCCGGGCAGCGTCCCCTGGGGGGCCCTGATCTCCGCAGGGAAGTTGGGCAGCGTCGACAGGTCGTTGCCGAACGTTGCCGACTCCTGGGTGAACCGGTCACCGGTGAGCTGCATTCCGTCGCCGGAGTCACCCGCGAACCGGATGATCACGCGGTCGAGCTGCTTGACCTGCTTGGTCACGCTGTCGCCTTCTTTCCATGGGGTCCGGACGCTCTCCCGGCGCTCCGGACCCGCTACTCAGGGTGCCCTCACCGGCCATGCTACGACCGGCCACAACGGGCGTCCGGCAAGGTCCGGATCACGGTCGCATCGGGCTATACCCCGATGGGTACAACGGGTCATGACCGTTTCGACCAGGGGCGCCGAGGCCGAACGCCAGAGGTGGGCCGAGGAGCTGCTCGACCGGCTCACCCCGGTCATGAGCGCGCTCGGCATCATCTTCCTCCTCGTCGTGCTCGGGGAGCAGCTCGCGCACGACAACAGCACCCTCAGTGCCGTGCTGACCGTGCTCGGGTGGGCGCTGTGGGCCGCCTTCGTCGTCGAGTTCGGCGCGCGGCTCGTGGTGGCTCCCGACAAACGCCGGTTCTGGCGCCATAACTGGTGGCAGCTGGGCTTCCTGGCCCTGCCCTTCCTCAGGGTGCTCCGCCTGGTCCGGGCGGTCCGGCTGCTGCGCACCGGGCGGGTGCTCTCCTCCGCGGTGCGCTCCTCGCGCTCGGCGCGCAGCATCCTCGGTAGCCGGATCGGCTGGCTGGCGGCGGTGTCGGCGATCACCGTGCTCGGCAGCAGCCAGCTGCTGTACGAGTTCGGCAGCTTCGAACGGTACGGCGACGCCCTGCACGCCGCGGCGCTCGCGACGGTCACCGGTGAGCCGATCGGCCAGCCCGGTGGCTTCACCCGGGTCCTCGAGGTCCTGCTCGCCGGGTTCTCCGTCGTCGTCTTCGCCACCCTGGCGGGCAGCCTCGGCGCCTACTTCCTCGAGAGCCGGGCGGACCGCCCCGGCAGCGCAGAGGCCTCCGGGACCACGTCGGGTCAGGACCAGTAGACGATGACCTTGTCGCCGACCTGGACCTGCTCGAAGAGCGCGGCGATCACGCTGTAGTCGCGCACGTTCACGCACCCGTGCGAGGCGCCGTTGTAGCCGTTGGCGGCGAAGTCGGGGGAGTAGTGCACCGCCTGCCCACCGCTGAAGAACATCGCGAACGGCATCGAGGTGTTGTAGAGCGACGACACGTGCTCGCGCGACTTGTAGCTCACCGCGAACTGTCCCTCGCGGGTCGGCAGCTCGTCGGACCCGAAGCGGACGTCGACGGAGTTCAGCACCTTGCCGTCGACCACCCAGCGCAGGCTGAGGCTGGTCTTGTCGATGCACAGCGCCCTGCCCGTCGTACACCTCGGGTCGAGGGGGGCACCGTCGGCCGGGTCCGGCGCGCGGTTGGCCAGCTCGTCGGCGCTGGGCTCGCGGGTCATGCCCTCCAGCAGCTCGAGGGTACGGCGGTCGACCTCACCGGTGACCGGGATCATCCGCTTGCCCTGGAACCCGCGCACCGCGGCGACGGTCTGCTGGTCGAAGCTGTCGTCGACGTCGCCGAAGAACCAGGCGATCTGCCGCAGCCGGGCCTCGATCTCGCGCACCTGCGGGCCGGAGTCGCCGGCCTCGAACAGGGCCGGGCCGTAGCGGTTGAACAGCTCGTCGGCGGTCGGCTTGCGGGTCATCCGGAGCAGCCGTTGCCAGGTGCGCTCGTCGACCTCGCCGGTGACCTCGAAGCCACGCTTGCGCTGGAAGCCGCGCACGCCCTTCACGGTCTGGCGGTCGAAGGTGCCGCTGAGCGGCGGGGAGTACCACGCGAGCTGCGAGAGCCGGTGCTGCAGGTTGCGCACGGTGCGACCCTCGTCGCCGCTCTCGAGCAGCGGCTCGGGCTCGGGATCGACGGTCGGGGTCTCGGTGGGTGCCTCGACGGGCTCCTCGGGCGCGACGGCGACCGGACGCGCCGGTGCGGCGTCCTGACGCGTCTCCTCGTCGCTGCCGAGGTCGGTCAGCGTGAACACGCCGAATGCGGCGCCGGCGCCGGTCGCGACCACGGCGAGCGCGGTGACCAGGGCGGTGGTGAAGCGGGTTCCCCGTTGCATGTCGTCCTTCCCGAGTGACCCGCCCCTGCGGCCGACGGCCTCTCGATGGTGAGACGCCTGGGGGGCCGTTCTGGTTGCTTCGGTGCTGTGCCAGGGGCGGAGTCCGACCGCAGCAGGGTAACCGCTGGGGCCCCCAGGGCAAGGGAGGGCGCGATCTCGGGACCTGGCGCGGGTGCCTGCGGACCGGGGCCGTTCCCCCTAGAGTGAGCCACGTGGTCCAGAACACAGGTCAGGCGTACTACTCGGACTACCTGCCTCTGCTCGTGATGCTGGTCGCGGGGGCGCTGCTGGTGGTCGCGATGTTCGCGGCCAACCGACTGCTGCGACCGACGCACCCGACGCGGGAGAAGCTGCTCACCTACGAGTGCGGTGTCGACCCGGTCGGTGAGGGCTGGGCCCAGCACCACGTGCGCTACTACGTCTTCGCCTACCTGTACGTGATCTTCGCCGTCGACGCGATCTTCCTGTTCCCGTGGGCCACGGTCTTCGACGGACTCGGCTGGGTGTCGGTCGGCGAGATGGGCGTGTTCATCGGGTTCATCGCCGTCGGGCTGGTCTACGCGTGGCGGAAGGGTGTGCTGACGTGGACGTGAACGGGGTCTCGACAGGCTCGACCACCGGAGTGTCGACCGGTGGTTTCGAGACGGCCTCGCAGGCTCGGCCTCCTCAACCACCGGTGCCGCTGGGGATGCCGACGGTGGGTGCGCTGCAGAAGCTCGCGCCGAAGCCGGCGCGCTACCTGCTGAACTGGGGCCGCAAGTACTCCCTGTGGGTGTTCAACTTCGGCCTGGCCTGCTGCGCGATCGAGTTCATCGCGACCTCGATGTCGCGGCACGACTTCATCCGGCTCGGGGTGATCCCGTTCGCGCCCGGGCCCCGGCAGGCGGACCTGATGATCGTCTCCGGCACGGTCACCGACAAGATGGCGCCGGCGATCAAGCGGCTCTACGAGCAGATGCCCGAGCCGAAGTACGTCATCTCCTTCGGCTCCTGCGCCAACTCCGGCGGTCCTTACTGGGACTCCTACTGCGTCACCAAGGGCGTCGACCAGATCATCCCCGTCGACGTCTACGTCCCCGGCTGCCCGCCGCGGCCTGAGGCGCTGCTGCAGGGGATCCTCAAGCTGCAGGAGAAGATCGACGGCGAGTCGCTGCCCGCGCGCTACCGCGACGACGGTGCCGCCTCGGTCACCCGAGGTCTGGTGCTGCCGCCCGAGCCGGGGCAGGCCCCGTGAGCGCACAGTCCCCGGCCTGGCTCCACCAGGTGCGCACGTCGTTCGGTGCTGCCCTGGGCGAGAGCGCCGTGATCGACGAGGGCTTCGGCCCGGTCAGTGTGGACGTGCCCAGCGACCGCTGGGTGCAGGCCCTCCTGGTCGCCCGCGACGACCTCGGTTGCTCCTTCTTCGACTGGCTCTCCGCGGTCGACGAGCTCACCGACGGGTTCCGGATCGTGTGCCACGTGGCGGACCACCGACCCGACGGTGTCGAGCACCTGGTGGTCCGCACGCTCGTGCCGCGCGAGGACCCGGTGGTCGCGTCGGTCGTGCACGTGTACGCCGGCGCCCGCTGGCACCAGCGCGAGACGCACGAGATGTTCGGCGTGGACTTCGTCGACCCCGACGGTGACCGGCTCGAGCTCGACAACCTGCTGCTGCCTGCCGAGTTCGAGGGACACCCGCTGCGCAAGGACTTCGTGCTCGCCTCCCGGGTCGCCAAGCCGTGGCCTGGTGCCAAGGAGCCGGGGGAGTCCGATCATCAGGCCGCGGCGCCGTCGAGGCGTCGTACCCGTCCTCCGGGAGTGCCCGAGCCCGAGCAGTGGGGCCCCCGCGTGCTCGGCAGCGAGTCACCCGACCCGCTCGCCCCGGCGTCCGTCTCGGGCCCGGCTGCGCGTCCGCGCCGCAGCGCCCGCGCGAGCGAGCCGGGAGAGCGCCCCGCGCGCCCGCCCCGTCGGCCTGCGTCCGAGGAGGCCGCCGATGAGTGAGCTCCTCGAGGCCGTCCTGCGCGTGGTCATCGTGATGGTCGCCTTCTTGTCGGTGCCGCTGGTGGTCGGCCAGATGGAGCACAAGGCGATGGCGCACATGCAGTCGCGGGTCGGGCCGATGTACGCCGGCGCGTTCCACGGCTGGGCGCAGCTGGTCGCCGACGGCGTGAAGTTCGTGCAGAAGGAGGCGGTCGTGCCCGACGCGGCGGACCGCAACGTCTTCAAGCTCGCGCCGGGCGTGGCCCTGGTGCCGTATCTCGTGGTGATGCTGGCGATCCCGCTCGGGCCGGGACTCGTCGGCCAGGACCTCGACGTCGGCCTGTTCTTCGTGCTCGCGGTGATGGGCGTCGGCGTCGTCGGCACCCTGATGGGCGGCTGGGCCAGCGCCAACAAGTTCAGCCTGCTCGGCGGGATCCGCGTCGCGGCGCAGCTGATGGCCTACGAGATGCCGTTCGTGCTCGCCGCCGCGTCGGTCGCGATGGCGGCCGGCACCCTGTCGCTGGTCGGCATCGTCGAGGCGTGGAGCCCGTGGTGGCTGCTGTGGCAGGCCCCGGCGATGGTGGTGTTCTTCGTGGCCGGCCTCGCCGAGCTGCAGCGCCCGCCGTTCGACATGCCGATCGCCGACTCCGAGCTGGTGATGGGCCCGTTCACGGAGTACGGCGGCCTGCGGTTCGCCGCCTTCCTGCTCGCCGAGTACGCCGGCATCGTCGTGCTCTCCGCGCTGACCGCGGTGCTGTTCCTCGGTGGCTGGCGCGGACCGTTCGAGGACCAGCTCGGCTGGTTGTGGACCTTCGTGAAGGTGTTCGCCGTCGCCTTCGTCGTGGTCTGGATCCGGGTGGCCTACCCCCGGCTGCGCGAGGACCAGCTGCAGCGGCTGGCCTGGCAGGGCCTTGTGCCGCTGGCGCTGTTCCAGCTGGCGATCACGGCGGTAGGAGTGGTGGTGATGAGCTCATGAGCTTCCCCGGCAAGGGTCTCCTGCAGGGTCTCGCGGTGACGATGCGCAACATGACCCGGCGCTCGGTCACTGCGCACTACCCCGACGTGATGCCGGAGCTGCCGCCCCGGTCACGCGGGGTGATCGCGCTGATCGAGGAGAACTGCACGGTCTGCATGCTGTGCGCGCGCGAGTGCCCGGCGTGGTGCATCTACATCGACTCCCACAAGGACACCATCCCCGCGACGACCGAGGGCGGGAAGGACAAGCAGCGCAACGTCCTGGACCGGTTCGCGATCGACTTCTCGATCTGCATGTACTGCTCGATCTGCGTCGAGGTCTGCCCTTTCGACGCCCTGCACTGGAGCCCGGAGTTCGAGTACTCCGAGCTCGACATCCGCGAGCTCACCCACGAGAAGGACCGGCTGCGCGAGTGGATGTGGACGGTGCCCGCCCCCGCAGGTCTGGACCCCGGCGCCGAGCCGGCGAAGGAGCTCGGCGTGGCGGAGAAGGCAGCCGAACGGGCCGCGGCTGCTGGTCTCGACGAGCTCGGCCGACGAGAGCGCCCCGAGCAGCGGGGTGAGGCATGAGCTGGGTGCAGGCGATCTTCCTGCTGCTGGGCCTCGTCGCGGTGGGCTCGGCGCTGCTGGTCGTGACCACCGACAACATGGTGCATGCCGCGCTGTGGCTCGTGGTCACGCTCGGTGCCGTCGCGGGGGTCTACCTCGTGCTGGCTGCCGAGTTCCTGGCCTGGGTGCAGGTGCTGATCTACGTCGGCGCGGTCGTCGTGCTCCTGCTCTTCGCGCTGATGCTCACCAAGGCCCCCACAGGCCCGCAACCGCGCACCGAGCTGCGCCGGGTGGTCCCCGCCGCTGTCGTCGCCGGCCTGGTCGGCGTACTGCTCGTGGTGACGGTGATCGCCGGCTTCGGGGACGTCGAGCTCGACCTCGACCAGACCCTGGTCGGGTCGGCCGCCGCGACCGGCGCGACGGTGTTCGAGAAGTGGGTGCTGCCGTTCGAGGTGCTCTCGGTGCTGCTGCTCGCGGCGCTGATCGGCGCGATCGTGCTGTCCCGGGGCGACGACACCCCGGCCGTCGAGCCCGTCGAGACGGCTCCGCTCGCCGAGCCCGTCGAGACGGCTGAAGCGGGTGAGCGCTGATGCCGCTGTGGTGGCCGTTGGTGCTGGCCGTGCTGCTGTTCGCGATCGGTGTGTACGCCGTGCTCGTCCGCCGCAACGCGATCCTCGTGCTGATGGGCGTGGAGCTGATGCTCAACGCGGTGAACATCAACCTGGTCGCCTTCGACGCGTACTTCCGTGACGTGCTGCACGGCGGCCAGACGCTGGCGCTGTTCGTGATCGTGATCGCCGCCGCGGAGGTGGGTCTCGCGCTGGCCATCGTGCTGCGGGTGTTCCGCACCCACGGGCACATCGACGTCGACGAGCTGCGCGAGCTGGCCGACCGCGATCTCGACCCCTCGACGGCGCACCGGGTCTCGACAAGCTCGACCAGCGGGACGGGCTCGACCAGCGGGACGGGCTCGACCAGCGGGACGGGCTCGACCGGCGAGCGGGGGGCGGCGCGATGAGCTGGGTGGTGCTGCTCGTGGCCGTGCTGCCGTTCGTCTCGGCGGGTCTGGTCCTGTGGGTCGGACACCGCGGCGACGCCGCCGCGCGCGGCATCGCCGTCGGGTCCGCAGGCGTCGGGCTCGCGCTGGCCTACGTGGTGGCGTTCCTCCACCTCGGTGACGCCGAGCCGCTGCGCCACGTCTTCGCGAGCACGTCCGCTGCCGGGCCGGCACTGGAGCTGTCGGTCAACGTCGACCAGCTCAGCGCGGTGATGCTGCTGCTCGCACACACGGTCGCGTTCCTGGTGCAGGTGTACTCCCTGGGCTACATGGCAGGCGACCCGCGCTACCCGTCGTACGCCGCGCTGATCTCGATCTTCACCGGCGCGATGACGACCGTCGTGGTCGCCGACGACCTGTGGGTGCTGCTGATCGGCTGGGAGCTGATGGGCGCGTGCTCGTACTTCCTGATCTCCCACCACTGGGAGCTGCCCGAGGCCAGGGCCGGTGCGGTGAAGGCGTTCCTGATGACGCGCACCGCCGACCTCGGCCTGCTGTTCGCGATCATCCTGCTCGGGGTCCGCTTCGACAGCTACCGGATCAGCACGGTCATGGGCGAGATCGCCGCCGGTGGCTTCGGCCGTGACGAGCTGTGGCTGCCCGCCCTGCTGCTCACCGCCGCGGTGGTCGGCAAGTCGTCGCAGTTCCCCTTGCACACCTGGCTTCCCGACGCGATGCCCGGCCCCACGCCGATCTCGGCGCTGATCCACGCCGCGACGATGGTCGCCGCCGGGGTCTTCCTCGTGGCGCGCGCCTTCCCGCTGTTCCTCTCCGCTCCCGCGGTGCTCACGGTGCTCGCGCTGGTGGCCGCGGTGACGATGGTCCTCTCCGCGCTGTCGGCGTTGTTCACCCACGACCTCAAGCGCGTGCTGGCGTGGTCGACGGTCAGCCAGCTGGCCTACATGTTCGCGGCCCTCGCGGTCGGTGCCTACGAGGCCGGCGTGCTGCACCTGCTGGCCCACGGCGCGTTCAAGGCGCTGCTGTTCCTCGCCGCCGGGTCGGTGGTGCACGCCGTGGGCACGACCTCGATGTCGGCGATGGGCGGGCTGCGCTCCAAGCTGCCCGACACGTTCCTCACGATGACGGTCGGCTTCGGCGCGCTGGCGGGCGTCGTACCCCTGGTCGGCTTCTTCACCAAGGACGCCGTCGTCGGGTCGATCTGGGAGGCCCGTGACGGGCACCTGGTCTGGCCGTGGGTGGCCTGGGTGCTGCTGGCCGCCGCGGTCGCCACCGCGGTGCTCACCGTGGCTTACTCCCTGCGCGCCTGGCTGCTGGTGTTCTTCAGCGCGCCTGCTCCCGCGGACGCCGAGCCGGCGACCGAGGCGGAGGTGCACGAGGCGCCGCTGACGATGAAGGTGCCGCTGTACCTACTGTCGATCCCCACCGTCCTCGGCGGCCTCGTCGCGGTCTACCCCGAGGTGGTCTTCGGTGAGGGCGAGCACCACGGGTTCGACCCGGTCACCGCCCTGCTGATGACCGGGCTGGTCGCGCTCACGGCCGCGGTGGTGCTCTGGCAGTGGCGGCGCAGCGGTGGCCGCGACCCGTGGCACCCGTTCGTGCTGCCGCACCCCGCGGTCGACCGGATCTACGCCGTCGGTGTCGTGCGGCCCGTGCAGCTGCTGGCACGCCTGGTGCGGGCCGGTGACCGCGACGTGGTCGAGGGGTACGCCGACGGGGCCGGCGCCTCGGCCCACGGTGCCGGATGGCTGCTGCGCCGGGCCCAGACCGGCAACGTGCAGGCGTACCTGATGGTCGTCGTCGTGGGCGCCTGCGCGCTCGCCGTAGTCGCGGGGGTGGCCGCATGACCGGGCTTCTGCTCAACGGGCTGGTCGCCGTGCCGGCCGGCTTTGCGCTGCTGACCGCGCTGTGGTCCCGGCGCGAGAGCACGGCGGTCACCGCGGCCGTCGTCGGCGGGTTCGTCACGCTGGCCTGGTCGCTGTGGCTGGTGCTGGGCTCCGACGCCGGCTACGACGGTCTGCTCGGTGCGCCTGCCCGGTCGGTCGACGTGGTCTGGCTCGAGGCGCTCGACCTGCACTGGCGGCTCGGCATCGACGGGATCTCCGGCCCGCTGGTGCTGATGAGCACGCTGATCTTCGCGCTCGGACTGCTGTCGCTGCTGCGGCATGCGCCGGCTGCGGCCGAGGGCGGGCCGAGCCGCAGGGCCTCGCTGGCCGCGCTGCTGCTGCTGATCGAGGCAGGCGTGCTCGGCAGCTTCCTGGCACTGGACATGGTGCTGTTCTTCGTGTTCTTCGAGGTCGCGCTGATCCCGATGTGGTTCGTGATCAGCAGCTGGGGCGACGCCCACGACGCCGTCGCGCGACGACGCGCAGCAACCCGGTTCCTGGTGTTCACGGTGATCGGCTCGGCGCTGATGCTCGTGGGCTTCCTGCTCGTCGGTGCCGAGTTCGGCTCCTTCGACATCGTCGAGGTCACCGCGTCGTACTCCCCGTCCGGCCCCACCGCGCTCGCCGCCAGCCTGCTGGTCGCCCTCGGCCTCGCGGTGAAGACGCCGCTGTGGCCGCTGCACATCTGGCTTCCCGACGCCCACTCCAAGGCACCCACCGTCGGCTCGGTGCTGCTCGCCGCGGTGCTGCTCAAGCTCGGCACCTACGGCTTCCTGCGGTTCTGGATGCCGGTGACCTCGCCGGACTGGCTGCTGGTGCCGGTGGTCGCCGCGCTCGCCGTGGTCGGCATCGTGTACGCCGCGCTGGCCTGCCTGGCGCAGACCGACCTGAAGCGGCTGATCGCCTACTCCAGCGTGGGCCACATGGGCTTCGTGGTGCTCGGCGCGGCGACGTTCACCGTCGGCGGGGTGCAGGCGGCGGTGTTCGCCAGCGTGGCGCACGGCCTGATCACCGGCCTGCTGTTCTTCCTCGCCGGAGCGATCAAGGACCGCTTCGGCACCACCGACCTCGCAGAGCTGCGTGGGCTGTACGGCCGGCTGCCCAGGCTCGGTGGAGTCTTCGCCTTCGCGGCGATGGCCTCGCTCGGGCTGCCCGGGCTCGCCGGGTTCTGGGGCGAGATGCTCGCGATCCGGGCCGCCGTCGACCAGCACGCGGCGCTGCCTGAGGTCACCTACCGCTGGCTCGCCTTCATCGCCGCTCTCGGGGTGATCCTCACCTCGGCGTACTTCCTCGCCCTGATGCGCAGCATGCTGCAGACCGGGGTCACCGCAGGCGGAGCGCCGGGACTCGAGGTGGACGCACCACTGCGTGTCGCGGCTGGTGTCGGGGCAGGCGCCGCCGTGACGCCGACCTCCGATGCGGGGGCAGCGCACGCGACCGGTGCGGCTGGGGCCCCCGCGGTCCGCGACGTCGACGGGATCGAGTGGGCGACGTGGTCGCCGCTGGTCGTGCTGACCGTGCTGCTCGGCGTCGTGCCCGGCCTCCTGCTGACGCCGGTGGCCGACGCGGCCGTGGCGCTCCTGGGAGGTTTCCGATGACCGGTGTGGTGCAGCAGATCGACTGGTCGGCGATCGCGCCGCCGCTGGTCCTGGCGTGCACCGCGATCGTGGTGCTGCTGGTCGACGCGTTCGCCGGGCCACCCCGGTCTCGCGTCGCGGCGCTGGTGCCGGCCGGACTGACGCTGGCCGGTGTCGCGGGCGCGGGACTGCTCGCAGCGGTGGCCGTGGCGAACTACCGCGACTCGGGTCCGCGGGGGACCTTCTGCGTCGACGCGGTGCTCGAGGGCCCGGCGCCGTGCTCCTACGCCGTCGACCAGCTCACCCTGGTCTTCTGGGGGATCGTGCTGCTCGGCGTGGCGGTCGTCGCGCTGATGGAGACCGCCGAGGTCGCCACCGGGCGCACCCCGCAGGGCGAGTGGAACTTCCTGCTGCTGGCCACCGCCACCGGTGCGATGGTGATCGCCGCCTCTCGCGACCTGGTCACCCTGCTGGTCGCACTCGAGGTGGTCTCGCTGCCCGCGTTCGCGCTGGTCGGGCTCCGCCGCGGAGACCGCCGGGCCGCCGAGGCGTCGGTCAAGTTCTTCCTGGTCTCGGTGGTCTCCACCGCGGTCATGCTGATGGGCATCTCCCTGGTGTACGGCGCCACCGGGTCGGTGTTCCTCGACCAGATCGACGTCGCCCTGGCCGCCGGCGACGAGCTGCGCCAGGTCGCCGTCGCCGGCGCCCTGCTGACCGTGGTCGGGCTGGCGTTCAAGGTCGCCGCGGTGCCGTTCCACATGTGGGTGCCCGACACCTACGTCGGAGCCCCGGTCGCCGTGGCGGCGTACCTGTCGGTCGTGTCGAAGTCGGCCGGCTTCGTCGGCCTGATCCTGGTGCTCGGCCACGCGCTGCCCGAGCTCGCCGGGGCCTGGTCGCCGGTGGTCGCGGTGATGGCGGCGCTGACCATGACCGCGGGCAACGTCCTCGCGCTCCGCCAGCAGCACGCCGTGCGTCTGCTGGCCTGGTCGTCGGTGGCGCAGGCCGGCTACATGCTGGTGCCGTTCGGTGCCGTCGCGGCCGCCTCCCGCGTGGAGATCGGCGAGACGCTGGGCCGGTCCTCGGCCTACCTCGCGGTCTACGCGATCATCAACCTCGGCGCGTTCGCGGTGGTCGCCGTGGTGGCCACCCGGCATCCGGCGCACCGGCTCACCGACTACCGCGGGCTGGTGCGCGAGGAGCCGCTGGCCGGCTGGGCGCTCGCGTTCTCGCTCATCGCGCTGGCCGGCCTGCCCCCGGGCGTGATCGGCCTGCTCGCCAAGGTGGTCGTGTTCTCCTCCGCGGCCGAGCCGGTGACCTGGCTGGCGGTCGTGATGGCGGTCAACGTCGCGATCGGGCTGGTGTACTACGCGCGCTGGGTGATGGAGCTGTTCCGGCCCGCGGACGTGCCCGGTGCGTCGACGTACGACGTGCCCAACGGGGTGGGCGTCGCGATCGGGATGACCTTCTCCGCCGGGCTGGCGTTCTCCGTCTTCCCCGGACTGCTGCTCGACCCGGTCATGCTGGGCATCGGTCGCTAGTCCGGCCGCAGGCCCTTCGGCCCGTGACGGCGGCTGTGCCGGCGGACGATCCTGGGAGTGCCGTCGACCCAGGGGGAGCCATGACCGGTCGATCCGTCACAGCAGCCTTCCTCGTCCTGCTCACCGCGGTGGCCGGCGCCGCTCCGCCGGCCCAGGCCGACTCGAGCGGGTGGGGCCCGGTGGTCGACCTGACCCGGTCGGTGCCGGCGGTCTACAGCGTCGACGTCGCAGCCGGACTGCACGGGAAGGTCGTCGCGGCCTGGGTGCACGGGGCGGGGGACCGCCGGACGGTGCGCACCGCCCGGCGGTTGCGCGACGGCACCTGGGCCGACGCCGCCCGGGTACCCGGCAGTCGCGGTGCCACCGAAGTGCAGGTGGACGTCCTCGGCGACGGGACGATCATGCTGGTGTGGACGACGCGCCGCGCGGTGAAGGCCTCGCAGAAGGCGCCGGGGCGGGCGTGGACGGCCCCCGTCCTGCTGCACCGGACCGCGAGCCTGCGGTTCCCCTCGGACCTCCAGGTCGCGGTGAACGTCCGTGGCCGGGCGGGGGTCGCGTGGCAGAGCGTGAAGGTCGACGTACCCGGCGGGGACGCCGCGAACCGGATCCAAGCCGTCGTCGGCAAGGGAGAGCGGTGGAGCCGCACCCGGGCCCTGTCCGACCCGGACCGGCCGGCTGGATCTCCCGCGGTCGCCGTCGACCGGGCCGGCAGGGTCACGGTCGTGTGGAACGAGTCGAACGGTCACCGCTGGCTGGTGAGGACCGCCTCGCGACAGCCGGCGTCCGGGTGGACTCGAACACGCGCGCTCAGCACCGGAACGGCCCAACCCGGCAGCCCGGAGATCGCGGCCACCGCCGCCGGTGACGTCGCCGTGGTCTGGGCCCTGGAGGAGGTCGGCATCGAGCTCGCGCGCTGGGAGCGCGGCCGCGGCTGGAACCTGACCGGGGACACGCTCGCGCTGAAGGCGGATGTGTGGTGGTTCGACGTCGGGCTGGCCGGGGACGGTGCGGTGACCGTCGGGTGGGCCAACGGCGCCGGCGCGATCCGGGCGGCAACCCTGCCCCCAGGCGGCGCGTGGCAGCAGCAACGCGTAGCACCGGCAAGGACGGCGTACTACGGCGTCGACCTGGCCGTGAACCGGCGCGGTGACGCGGTCCTGACCTGGCAGGCCTACGGCCAACGGGACCGCGACCACCCGGCCCAGGTGGCCTACCGGCCGCGGTCCTCGCGGTGGACGCCCGCGACGGCCCTGTCACCGCTGCGCGGGGACGCCTTCGGACCCACGGTGGCCATCCTGGGTGGCGGCGATGCGGTGGCCGGGTGGGCCCACCAGCCCGATGCCCGGCCCGGCGTCCGCGCCCAGGTCCGGTCGTTCTCCGCCGGCGGTTGAGAACCAGCGCAGCGCGTCTTGCTGACGAACTACCCACGCGTGGGCGAGGGGCCGGGTACGGCGGCCGAGTCAGTGGTGCTTGCGGCCGGGGATCTCGTCCTCGTGCTGCGCACCGGGCCCGCCGACCACGAGGACAGCACCGTCGTCGCGCATCTCGGCCGGCGCCACGACTCGCGCCAGGTGGTAGGCGACCAGCGCGACGATCGTGCCCAGCGCGATGCCGGACAGCACGAAGTCGTCGGTGATCCGCAGGGTCGTGTCGCCGATCGCGATGATGATGCCGGCGGCGATCGGGACCAGGTTGACCGGCTTGGCGAAGTCCACGCCGTTCTCGGCCCAGATCTTCGCGCCGAGCAGGCCGATCATCCCGTAGAGCACCACGGTGATCCCGCCGAGCACGCCGCCGGGTGTCGCGGAGATGACCTCGCCGAACTTCGGGCTGAGGCCGAACAGGATCGCGGTCAGCGCCGCCACGTAGTACGCCGCGGTGGAGTACACCCGGGTGGCCGCCATGACGCCGATGTTCTCGGCGTACGTCGTGGTGGGGCCGCCGCCGACCGCCGAGGCGAGGACCGTCGCGGCACCGTCGGCAGCGATCGCCCGGCCCATCACCGGGTCGAGGTCGCGCTCGGTCATCTCGGCGACCGCCTTCACGTGCCCGGTGTTCTCGGCGACGAGCGCGATCACCGCCGGCAGCATCAGCAGCACGAACGCGAGGCTGAAGGTGGGGGTGTGGAAGCCGACGACGCCGTTGGCGAAGTCGCTGACCGGGGGTAGGCCGAAGCAGTCGGCCTCCTTGACCCGGCTCCAGTCGACCCGGTCGTGCGCGAACGCGGTCGCCACGCAGTAGGGGCCCTCCGAATCGCACGGCTGCCCGTCGGGGCCGAGCAGGTTCTGACCGGGCAGCACCGAGGTGACCTTGCCGAACCGGTCGAAGACCCACGACAGCGCGTAGCCGAAGACGAGGCCGAGGAAGATCGCGATCCGCCCGAGGAAGCCGCGCAGCCCGACGGCCATCAGGATCACGGCGGTCATCGTCAGCAGCGCGACCCACTGGTCCTGGGGCCAGTACACCGAGGAGACCACCGGCGCGAGGTTGAAGCCGATCAGCATGACGACCGCGCCGGTCACCACCGGAGGCAGCAGCCGGTGCAGCACGGCGGTGCCGGAGACGTGGATCAGCACGCCGACGAGCGCGAGCACGAGACCCGCGACCAGCACCGCGCCCGTCACGTCGGCAGGGTCACCGCCCTGCGCGTAGATTGCCGCCGAACCGCCGACGAACGACGCGCTGGTGCCGAGGTAGCTGGGCACTTTGCCCTGCACGATCAGCAGGAACAGGATCGTCGCGATCCCGCTCATCATGATCGCCAGCTGCGGGTTGAGCCCCATCAGGATCGGGAACACGAAGGTCGCGCCGAACATCGCGACGACGTGCTGCGCGCCGAGCCCGGCGGTCCGGCCCCACGACAGTCGCTCCTCCGGTGCGACGGCCTCACCCGGAGGCGGGGTCTTCCCGCCGTGGACGACCTTCCAGCCGAAGGACATGTGCAGCTCCCGTCATCGTCACGTGTGCAGGGGGCTGCGCCGTGCGAGAGGGCAGCCGATGCATGCTAGCGAGATGCCGGGGCAGGCGTCACCGCGGTACGACGGTCACGTGACCGTCGTACTCAACGAAGCGTCAGCGGTAGTTGGTGAACTGCACCGCGAAGTCGTAGTCCTGCGCCTTGACCAGCGCGATGACCTCCTGAAGGTCGTCGCGCTTCTTGCCCGAGACCCGCAGCTCGTCGCCCTGGACCTGGACCTTGACGCCCTTGGGGCCCTCGTCGCGGATCAGCTTGCCGATCTTCTTGGCGTTCTCCTGGGAGATGCCCTCCTTGAGCGCGACGGTGATCTTCGACTCCTTGCCGGACTGGCGCGGTTCGCCGGCGTCGAGGATCTTCAGCGACTGGTTGCGCTTGATGAGCTTGTCCTTGAACACGTCGAGCACGGCGGTCGCCCGGTCGTCGGCGTTCGCGGAGATCTCGACAGCGTGGTCGCCGGAGCGCTCGATCGTGGCGCCGGTGTTCTTGAAGTCGAAGCGCTGGCTGATCTCGCGCTGGGCCTGGTTGATCGCGTTGTCGATCTCCTGCAGGTCGAGCTTGCTGACGATGTCGAACGACGAGTCGGCCATGGTGTGCGGATCCTCCCGGGGCAGGGGCTGCCCGATTTAGTCATCGAGTGGGGCTGCTGTATTCTTTCGTGTCGCTGAGTCCCCAGGCTAACCGGGGCCCGGCATGGCAGGTTGTCCGAGCGGCCAATGGAAGCGGACTGTAAATCCGTCGGCGTATGCCTACGCAGGTTCGAATCCTGCACCTGCCACACACATCGACGCTCGAGCCCGTCGACCAACGCCCCTGACCAGCGGTTCCGCGGGTCAGGGGCGTTCGTCATCTCGGCGGAACGGCCTCGCCGACGCCTCGGCGATGAGTATCACCGGTCAGCCGGGTCTGCCTTCCCAGAACCGACCGCAGGGGCGGTTACCGACCCAGGAGCGCGGATGTCACGCACACGGATCCACAACCTCTCGATCTCCCTCGACGGCTTTGCGACCGGCGAGCCGCAGTCCGCGGAGGCACCGTTCGGCCATGCGGGCGAGCGCCTGCACGAGTGGATGTTCGCGACCCGGTTCTGGGATGCCGGCGGAGCCGCCGGCGTGGACGACGCCTTCGCGCAGCGCCACACGCCCGGTGTCGGCGCCGAGATCATGGGCGCGAACAAGTTCGGCCCACCCGGCTGGCAGGACGACCCTGACTGGAGGGGCTGGTGGGGACCGAACCCGCCGTTCCACACACCCACCTTCGTGTTGACGCACCGTCCCAGGCCGTCGATGGAGATGGAGGGCGGCACCACGTTCCACTTCCTCGATGCCGCTCCGAGCGCGGCCCTGGAGGTTGCCCGGGCCGCTGCCGACGGGCTGGACGTCCGGATCGGCGGCGGCACGAGCGTCGTACGCGACTTCCTCGCCGCGGGGCTCGTCGACGACATGCACCTCGTGCAGGTCCCGATCGTGCTCGGCCGCGGCGTCCGCATCTGGGACGGCCTCGAGGCGCTCGAGGCGGCCTACGACATCGAGGCGGTGTCCTCGCCCAGCCGGGTCACCCACCTCACATTCACGCGGAAGGCCGGCTCGTGAGGTGGGAGTGATGGGCAGGCGCGCTCCCTGGCGGGCAGAATCGGCGCATGGACCTGTCACCGTACGGCGTTCGCGCAACTGCGGGAACGCTTCGCGCGGCCGAGGGGGTCGTGCTTCCCCACGCGTGGACCGACGAAGGGGTCGTCGCGGCTCCTGCATCTAACGGTGCGCAGCTGCTGCACCTGTCGGTGGCGCTCTGCGTCCTCAACGACACCTACCGCGAGGCTCGGAGCCGCGGTATCGAGCTGAACGGCATCGCGGTGGAGGCCGACGGCGGCTTCGACGAGGAGTGGCACTCGACCGGTGTCGAGTACTCCGTCAGCATCGACTCTCCGGCTTCAGCCGACGACCTGGCCCGGCTCAGTGCTGTGGTCGACGAGGTGGCCGAGATTCCTCGCGCGATCCGTGCCGGTGCAGCGGTCACCAGGCGCTCTCCCGGCCGCTAACCGAGTGCGAGCTTGGCGGCCACCAGGACCATCGTGGCGGCGATGAGGACCTCGAGGACCTGCCAGGCGCGGGGCCGGGACAGGAGAGGGGCGAGGACCCGCGCTCCGAACCCCAGTCCGCTGAACCACGTGACGCTCGCGAGGGCGGCGCCGATGCCGAACAGCCAGCGGCCGTCGAGGACGCCGCCGCCCTGCACGCCGTGGGTGGCAGCGATGGAACCGATCAGCAGCACGGTGTCGAGGTAGACGTGCGGGTTCAGCCAGGTCAGCGCGACCGCCCGGCCCACGACCTTGCCTCGCGGCTCGACCCGGGCCGCCCGGCCGTCGGTCTGGAGTCGTTCCGGGTTGAGTGCACGGCGCAGCGAGCCGGCGGCGTACCAGAGCAGGAAGGCGACCCCGAGCCAGCGCACGACGTCGATGACCCAGCCGGCGCGGTCGACGATCGCACCGATCCCGCTCACGCCCGCAGCGATGAGCACGGCGTCGGAGACCGCGCAGACGACGACCACCGCCGCGATGTGCTGCCGGAGGAGGCCCTGGCGCAGGACGTAGGCGTTCTGAGCGCCGATCGCGACGATGAGCGAGCCCCCGGTCAGGTAGCCGGCGGCGAGGGACTGGATCACACCCGCGACGGTAGGGTGCGCCGGTGCTGAAGGCCAGCGACTGTTTCTCCATTATCTGAAGCAGTGCTTCACTAGGCGGGTGCGCTTCGACCCGGCTCAGCTCGAGACCCTCATGGCCATCACCGAGGAGGGCACCTTCGAGGCGGCCGCCCGGCGGCTGCACCTGACCCCGAGCGCGGTCAGCCAGCGGATCCGTGCGCTGGAGCGGTCGGCCGGCCAGGTCGTGGTCCGACGTACCTCGCCGGCGGAGGTGACCGACGCCGGCGCCCCGCTCGTGCGACTCGGCCGCCAGATGCGGCTGCTCGCCGACGAGACCGCCGCGTCGCTGGGCGGGGACGCCGTGGCCGACCTGGCCGTCGCGGTCAACGCCGACTCGTTGGCGACCTGGTTCCGGCCGGTGCTCGCGGCGGTCGCCGAACGGCCGGACACCGTGCTGCGGCTGCACGTCGAGGACGAGTCGTTCTCCCACGACCTGCTCCGCCGGGGCGAGGTGCTGGCAGCGGTCACGAGCCAGCCACAGCCCGTGCAGGGTTGCTCGGTGGAGTCCCTCGGTGCACTCCGCTACCTGCCCGCGGCGGCCCCGGCGCTGCTCGAGCGGCACCGGCGGGGCAGGGGCGTGGACTGGTCGAGGCTGCCGGTGGTCGTGTTCAACGAGAAGGACCGGCTGCAGGACCAGGTCCTCTCCGCACACGGAGCAGGGCGACCGCCCGTGGTGCACCGGGTGCCGAGCACGGCCGACTTCCTCGAGGCCGTCCGCTGCGGGCTCGGCTGGGGGATGCTCCCCGAGCCGCAGCTCGCCACCGCACCGGCCGGCGAGCTGGTCCGGCTACCGGGATCGAAGCCGGTCGACGTCACCCTGCACTGGCAGCGGTGGCGGCTGGAGAGCCCTGCCCTCGACGAGCTGACTCGAGCCGTGCGCCGGGCAGCTCAGGCCTTGGTCGCGGTCACCAGGAAGAGCGGGTAGCGCCGGCCCTCCTTCTCCACGCCGTACACGTCGCCGCGCACGTCCACGTCGGTGAGGCCCAGCGCGGTCAGCTGCTCTGCCAGGTCGTCGGGCTCGAACCCGTGGTGGCCCCCGAAGCCCTCACCGTGGAAGGAGCCGTCCTCGGCGGCCAGGTCCAGGAGCGCGAGCGTGCCGCCAGGGCTGAGCATCGTCGCGAAAGCGCCGAGCACCCGCGTCACGTCCGTGACGTGGTGGAGCACCAGCAGCGTCGCGATCAGGTCGAACTCCTCGTCGGGCGCGGGGTCGACCGCGAGGTCGAGGTCCCAGACCCTGGTGTCCGCCGGGAGCGTGCCGGAGGAGATCTTCTGCGCGATGACCTCGCGCATCCCCGTGGAGGGCTCGACGAGGGTGAGGGCGGCGACGTGCCCGGCCAGGTACTGCGAGAGCAACCCGGTGCCGGCGCCGAAGTCGAGCACTCGGGTCTCGGCCGTCACGGGGAGCGTCGTGCGGATCAGGTCGGCGATGTCCTTGGCGCGTTCGACCTTGGCTGGGTCGTCGTCCCAGGTCGCGGCCTTCTCGTCGAAGCTGCTCATGTCAGGTCCTCTCAGCTCGGTCGGCCCGTCGCCCACGACGGTCGCGTCGACCATCTTGCCGCGTACGACGTACGAACCCGACTCGCCCTGACCCCCGGGCACCGAACCTTCGGACATGCAGCTCGGGCGGCCCCGGCACCGGCCCACGCCTGAGCCGGGCGCCGCGTGAGGCCAGCTGCATGTTCGACGGGCGCTTCGGTGTCTCGCAGGGGCCACATGGACGTGCACTCGCCGGACCCGCCGGCTCGGGCTGAGCGTGACGGCCGCCTGAGGGGCGGGCGAGTGCACGTCGGTCTGGCCCCGGGGTCAGCTCCCGAGGCGGTCGAGGACGCGGTCACGTGCCTCGGCGTACCGCTCCCGCACTCCGGGTGCGGGATCTGCCTCCAGGACCTGCGCGGCGGCCTGGGCCCAGGCGGGGGGCTCGGCCTTGCCCGAGAGCACCCAGGCCGCTTGTCGCGCAGCGCCGTCGGCGACGTACTCGCTCGGCGACGGCAGCACCACCGGCCGGCCGAAGACCGTGGGCGCGATCTGCTGGACCGCAGCAGACCGCGCCCCGCCGCCGATGAGGATCACTCGCCGGATCTCGGCGCCGAGCGCCTCGGTCACGTCGAGCGCGTCGGCGAGCCCGCACAGCAGGCCTTCGACCGTGGCCCGGGCGAGGTGGGCCGGAGTGCTGGTCGAGAGGGTCATCCCGTGCAGGGAGCCGGTGGCGTCGGGCCGGTTCGGGGTGCGCTCGCCCTCGAGGTAGGGCACCAGCACCAGGCCGCCGGAGCCGGCGGGTGCCGACAGCGCGAGGTCGGACAGGCCGGCGTGGTCGACCCCGAGAAGCCGCGCGGTCGCGTCCAGGACCCGGGCGCCGTTGAGCGTCGCCGATAGCGGCAGGAAGCGGCCGGTGGCGTCCGCGAAGCCGGCCACGGTGCCGCTGGGGTCGCGCACCGGCACCTCGGAGACCACCGAGACGACCCCGGAGGTGCCGATCGAGACCACGACGTCGCCCGGCTCGGCGCCGAGCCCCAGTGCCGCGGCGGCGTTGTCGCCGGTGCCGGGGCCGAGGACGGCGCCGCCGGTGGTGCGCCCCGCCTCGTCGTGCGGGCCGAGCACCTCGGGGACTGCGAGGGTGCGGCCGAAGGCGAGCTCGAGCAGGTCCGGACGGTACTTCCCGGTCTCGGCCGACCAGTAGCCGGTGCCGCTGGCGTCGCCGCGGTCGGTGCGCAGCGCGTCGAGGCCGGGTGCGCCGGCGAGCCGCCAGCTGAGCCAGTCGTGCGGCAGGCACACGGCGGCGGTACGACGGGCGTTGTCCGGCTCGTGCTGCGCCAGCCACCGCAGCTTCGTCACGGTGAACGACGCGACCGGCACCAGGCCCACCGCGTCGGCCCATGCCGTGCGGCCGGCCTCACCGCCGCCGAGCTCCTCGATCAGGTCCTCGGCCGCCCGTGCGGAGCGGGTGTCGTTCCACAGCAGCGCCGGGCGGACCACCTCGCCGTCCTCGTCGAGCGCGACCATCCCGTGCTGCTGGCCGCCGACGGCCACAGCCGCCACGTCGTCGAGGCCGCCGGCCTCGGCGACGGCCTCCTGCAGCGCGGACCACCACGCGGCCGGGTCGACCTCGGTCCCGTCGGGATGGGTGGCCCGGCCCTGCCGGACGAGATCGCCGGTGCCGGCGTCGCGCACCACGACCTTGCAGGACTGGGTCGAGGTGTCGACGCCGGCGACGAGCGTGCCGGGGCTCACCGACCGCTCACCGGGCACCCATGAGGTGCTCGATCGCGAGCTGGGAGAGGTGTACGAAGCCGTAGCCGGCGACCGCGTGGGCGTCGGCGTCGAAGTCCTCGAAGGCGCTCCGGTCCGCGAGCAGGTCGTCGTAGCTCTCGTCGGCGGCCAGCGTGGGCTGCGCCAGCTCGAGCACCTTGCTCGCCTCGATCGCGGCCCGGACCTCGGGGTCGGCCCGGAACGCCTTCGCGCGCTCCTTGAGCAGCAGGTAGGTCCGCATGTTGGCCTCGGCGGAGGCCCACACGCCGGTCATGTCCTCGGTGCGCAGCGGCTTGTAGTCGAAGTGCCGCGGCCCGTCGTACGCGGGCCCGCCGCCGGGGGTGCCGTGCTCGAGGAGGTCGACGAGGAAGAAGGCGCTGAGCAGGTCGCCGTGGCCGAAGACCAGGTCCTGGTCGAACTTCGGGCCGTGCTGGCCGTTGAGGTCGATGTGGAACAGCTTGCCCTGCCACAGCGCCTGCGCGATGCCGTGCACGAAGTTCAGCCCGGCCATCTGCTCGTGGCCGACCTCGGGGTTCAGCCCGACCATGTCGCTGTGCTCGAGGGTGGAGATGAACCCGAGCGCGTGGCCGATGGTGGGCAGCAGGATGTCGCCGCGGGGCTCGTTGGGCTTGGGCTCGAGCGCGAAGCGCAGGCCGTAGCCGCGGTCCTTGACGTACTGCGCGAGCAGGTCGAGGCCTTCGCGGTAGCGGTCGAGCGCGGCGTGCACGTCCTTGCCGGCGTCGGTCTCGGAGCCCTCACGGCCACCCCAGAACACGTAGGTGTGCGCCCCGAGCTCGGCGGCGAGGTCGAGGTTGCGCATCGTCTTGCGCAGCGCGTAGCGGCGTACGTCTCGGTCGTTGCTGGTGAAGGCGCCGTCCTTGAACACCGGGTGGGTGAACAGGTTGGTGGTCATCATCGGCACCTTCAGGCCGGTCTCCTCCAGCGCCGAGCGGAACCGCTTGATGTGCTCCTCGCGCGCGGTCGCGTCGGAGCCGAACGGCACCAGGTCGTCGTCGTGGAAGGTGACGCCGTAGGCGCCGAGGTCGGCGAGCCGGTGCACGGTCTCGACCGGGTCGACGTGCGCGCGGGTGGCGTCGCCGAACGGGTCGCGGGCCTGCCAGCCCACGGTCCAGAGCCCGAACGTGAACTTGTCCTCAGGGGTGGGTCGGAGGTCGGTCATCGCGGAGTCCTTTCGAGGTCTGGCAGGTCCCGGGACGCCGGGGGTTCGTCCAGGTCTTGGACGAACCTGACGCTACGCTTCCCGCCGTGGGCGGTCAAGGGTCCGGAGCACTGCGCGAGGCGAACACACGTCTGGTGGTCGACGAGCTGCGCCGCAGCGGTCCCACCACCCGCCCGGCACTGGCCCGGGAGACCGGCCTGGCGAAGCAGACGGTCTCCACGATCGTGGCGAGCCTGATCGCCGAAGGGGTCGCTCGCGAGGTGGGCCTCGGGGCCGTCGAGCGTCGCGGCGGTCGGCCGGCGGTGCTGGTGGAGTACGCCGCGGACCGGGCCTTCGTCGCCGGACTGGAGCTCGGTGTCGGACGCACCCGGGTGATGGTCGCCGACGCCCTCGGCGCGCCGGTGGTGGTCCGGGAGGTCCCGCCGTCGAGCCGGTCCTCGCGCAGGCGGCCGGCTGGTGACGTGCTCGACGGCGTGATCGCCGTCCTGGCCTCGGAGCTCGAGCAGCTGGGCGGGCCAGGCCGGCTGCGGGCGGTCGGCGTGAGCGTCACCGGGCTGGTCCAGCCCCGGTCCGGGGTGTGTGCGCTGGCGCCCAACCTCGGTTGGCGCGACGTGCCGGTCCGCGAGCTGGTCGAGGAGCGGCTGGCAGCACTCGGCGTGAGCGCCCCGGTGATCGTGCGCGGCGCGGCGCAGGCCTCCCTGATTGCCGAGCAACGCGAAGGCGTGGCCACCGACGAGGACGACGTGGTGCTGCTCTTCGAGGACGAGGGCGTCGGCGCGGCCGTGATCGAGGGCGGCCGGCTCGTCGACGGCGCCGACGGCACGGCCGGCGAGCTCGGACACTGCGCCTGGCCCGGCGCCACCACCCGGTGCGGGTGCGGTCGGCGGGGCTGCGTCGAGACGCTCACCTCCGGCCCGGCGGTACGACGGGCAGTGGAGTCCGCGACGGGCCGGCGGCTGCCGCGGCGGGCCGGTGTGTCGACGTACGCCCTCCTCGGCGAGCTGGACGGCACCGCAGTGACCGCCGCCGTCGCCGAGGCCGGCCGGGTGCTGGGCACGGCCGCGTCGTGGCTCACCGCGATCACGGCCCCGCGGCTGGTCGTGCTCTCCGGGTCGCTGGCGGTCGCGCCGCCCGGCCTGCGTCGCGCGCTCGTCGGTGTCCTGCGTGACCGGGCCGTGCACGGACCCGCGCCAGACGTGGTCGACGGTGCGCTCGGCGTGGACGCAGCGCTGCGCGGGGTCGTGCTGCTGGCGCTGGACCGGGCCCGCGAGTCCGCGCTGGGCTGATTGCCTCTCGATCGCACCTGTGCGCCGCCTGAGCGGGCGCCGTCACAACGGTTCAGGTCACAACGGTTCAGGTGAGCTCACCCTCCTGAGGCCTGCGCTGCGCTACCTCAGGCGGCGGGCGCCGTCGCTGGCGGGGGCGCGGAGCACCTGCGGCGCGCGCCAGCCCTTCGCGGCGAAAGCCTCGGTGACGGCAGCAGCGACGGCCTCGGTCTCGGCGGCCGGGACGAGCGCGATCGCCGAGCCGCCGAACCCGCCGCCGGTCATCCGGGCGCCGAGAGCACCGTGCTGCCGAGCCGTGTCCACGACCAGGTCGAGCTCGTCACAGGAGACCTCGTAGTCGGCCCGCAGCGACTCGTGGCCGGCAAGGAGAGTGCGACCGAGGGCGGCGTAGTCGTCGGCCTCGAGCTGCCGCACCGCCTCGTCGACCCGCGCCATCTCGGAGAAGACGTGCCGGGTCCGGGGCCGCAGCCGCTCGGGCAGGCGCGCGAGCGCGCCGTCGCGGTCCTCGACGTGGCGCAGCGACTCGACACCCAGCAGGCCGGCCGCCTCCTCGCAGGCACGCCGCCGGTCCTCGTAGCCGCTCTCGGCGAGCGAGTGCTCGGCGCGGGTGTCGACGACCAGCAGGTCGAGGCCGTGGGCGGTGGGGTCCCACGGCACCTGCCGCATCGACCCGTCGAGGAAGTCCACCAGCAGGGCGTGACCGGTCGTCGCGAACAGCGAGACGCTCTGGTCCAGGCCGCCGGTGGGGACGCCGACCATGTCGGTCTCGGCGCGGATGCAGGCGGGCAGCAGGATGCGGCGTACCTCCTCGGTGACCTCGACCCCGGCTGCGGCGCAGAGCGCCAACGCCACCGAGCACTCGAGCGCCGCGGAGCTGGACAGCCCCGCGCCGACGGGCACGCGGCTGTCGACGACGAGGTCCACGCCGGGTACGCCGATCCCGGCCTCGCGCATCGCCCAGGCCACGCCGGCGACGTAGGCGACCCAGCCGTCGACGCTGCCGGGCCGGAGGTCACCCAGCCCGCCGCGCCAGGCGCCGTCCATCTGCCGGCTCGCCACGGTGATCGCGCTGTCGTCGCGCCGCGCCACGGCCGCGTAGGTGGCGTGGGGCAGCGCGAACGGCAGGCAACGTCCGAGGTTGTAGTCGATGTGCTCGCCGATCAGGTTCACCCGGCCCGGCGCCGCGAAGCAGCCCAGCGGTTCCCGCCCGTGTCGCGAGGCGAACTCCTCGGCCAGCCGGGCCGCGATCCGCTCCGGATCTCCTGCTGCCACCTCGTCCGCGTGCATGGCGTCATCCTAGGAGCCGCTCCGGTCGGCAGCGGGCGCAGCGTTGGTCAGCCAGGCTTCTCCTCCTGCCGTGCGAGCCGGGCGAGGTGGCGCGCCTGCCGCAACGGCTCGGGGGTACGGCGGCCACGGACCACGCGCGTGACCACCTCGACGGCGGTCGCGACGTCGACCCGCCAGCCCGGATGCACCACCAGCGGCCGGACGCCGGCGCGCGTGCGCAGCCAGGAGGCGACGTGCTCCTCGCCGACCCGCAGCGGTGCCGTCGCGCCCTCGACGTCGGCCGGCCAGTCACCCTCGGCGAGCAGGGGCCGGTGGGTGATGCCGACCGTGGGCAGGTCGAGCACCGCCCCGAGGTGCAGCGCGAGACCGGCGCGGCGAGGATGGTCCCGGCCCGTCGCGTCGAGGAGCAGCACGTCCGGAGCTGCGTCGAGGGCGCGCACCACGGCCTCGAGCAGGTGGCCCATCCGCAGCGCGAGCAGGCCCGGCTCGTAGGCGGTGCCGGTGACGCCGGTCCGCACCCGATGCGCCACGACGGCGCCCTCACGCATCACCACGGCCGCGGCCCAGGCTGGGTCCCCTGCGTCGCCCGGACCGGTCAGGCCCTCGGGGAAGCAGACCCAGCAGCCACCGACCAGGAGCGGACGGCCCGGCACCACCCATGGCTCGGGCGACGACGCAGCCAGCTCGCGCTGGACCGCGAGGAGGGACTCCGCATCGCCGGGCCACATGGCCCCATCATGTCGCGATGCGGTCGGCCCTCGCCGCGCCGGTGGGCTGTGCGAGGAGTGCCGCGAGGCTCTCGCGAAGCACAGCGGCACCCGGTTCGGCAGCCACTGTGGGCTTCCAGGCCACGATGCGGTCGGGTCGGACGAGCGCAGCGCCGGTCCCGCCGGTCCCGGAGGCGGAGGGGGCGGCCGGGGGCGCGGGAACCGCGTGCACCGGCACCCGGATCCCGAGGTCGCGCTCTGCCTCGGCCGCGGCGGCGGTCCAGTCGTCGAGCCGGTCGTCGACCAGCAGCGCGAAGGAGCCGTCGACCAGGTCGAGGGTCGACGCGGCCCCGTCGGGCAGCGGCAGGTGCGGCATCCGGGCCCCGACCGTCCAGGCACGCAGCCGCGGGTCGTCGAGGGAAGCCGGCGGCGGCTCGGCGGCTCGCACGGCACCGGAGCGGTAGGTCGCTCCGAGCTCGATCGAGGCGTCGTCGAGCGGCTCGGCCAGCCCGTCGCGGGGGAGCGTGGGGTCCACGCGCAGGACGTAGCGGGTGTAGGCCTGCTCCACGGTGAGCGCGGCCATCGGTCGGCGCTCGGCGTCGTAGCTGTCCAGGAGCGCAGGTCCTGCCAGGCCACGGCTGACCAGGGCCAGCTTCCAGGCGAGGTTCGCCGCGTCCGCGACCCCGGTGTTGCCGCCGAAGCCCCCGGTCGGCGGCATCACGTGAGCGGCGTCGCCGACCAGGAAGACCCGTCCGCTGCGGAAGCTCGCCGCGGTCGCCGCGCCCGCGGTCCAGCGCTGCACGGTCTCGATGCTGACCGGGTGGTCGGCGGCGCAGCCGAGCGCGGTGCGGACCAGGTCGAGGCAGCGCTCGGTGGACACGTCCTCGCCGACGCGGGTGTCCCGCTCCCCGTCCTGGCCACGGGTGGAGAACACCGCCAGGAAGCCGGAGTCACCGGTGAACGAGAACCGGAAGAACCCGAGCAGCTCGGGGTGGTTGACGTAGACCACGCTGAGGTTGCGGTCGCCGAGCAGGGCGCGCACGTCGGACTTGAAGTAGATCGTCACGCAGTCGGCGAAGCCGCCGCGGCCCGAGCTGGGGATGCCCAGCTGGGTCCGCACCTTGCTGTGCGCCCCGTCCGCGGCGACCAGGTAGTCGGCGGTGACCTGCTGCTCGGGTCGGCCCCCACGAGGGCGGATCACCGCGGCGACATGGTCCTCGCGCTCCTCGAAGGAGACCAGCTCGGTGGCGAACAGGTGCTCGGCGCCGAGCTCGGCGGCGCGCTGCCGGATCAGCGGTTCCAGGCCGACCTGGGTGATGAACAGCCGGTCGGTCGGGCTGAGTCCCTCGACCCCGTCGTTGAACGACCGGTAGAAGTACTGCAGCTCCTTGCCGGCCAGGCTCTCCACCGCGATGATCGCGCCGTTCTGCACGAACTCGGCGGCGGCCGCCTCCTCGATCTGCTGCTGCATCCCGAGTGAGCGGAACACCTCCATGGTGCCCTGGTGGAAGGACGCCGCCCGGGGGTGGATCGCGGTGCCGGCGTGGCTCTCCACGAGCAGGTGCTCGACGCCGTGCCGCGCGAGCAGGGCGGAGGTGGTGAGGCCGACCAGGCTTCCGCCGACGACCAGGACGGGTACGTGACGCTCGGGCATCGTGGACTCCTCCTCAGGCGCCGGCGGGGGTGGCCTGGTGGGTGGAGTCGGAGCGGTACTCCGTGTAGGTGTAGGGGTTGTCGAGCACCTTGGTCTCGGGGATCTCCGGGTTCATCCCCTGCTTCCAGGCCTCCTCGCCGAGCGTGCTCTGCAGGTGCTCGACGGTCTCCTCCACGCTCCGTCGTACGGCGGCCAGGTCGACGTCGAGCAGCCGGTGGTCGTGCTTCACGACGCGGCCGTCGACGATCACCGTGTGCACGTCGCCACGCTGTGCCTGGAAGGCCACGTGGCCGTAGGGGTTGAGCATCGGGAACATCACCGGGGAGCTGCCGTTCTTGATCAGCACCACGTCGGCCTTCTTGCCCGGCTCGAGGCTGCCGATCCGGTCGTCCATGCCCAGGGCCTTGGCGCCGCCACGGGTGGCCCACTCCACGACCTGGTCGGCGCGCAGGTGACAGTTGGTGACCGTCTCGCCCTTGGCGTGCGCCTCGAGGTGCTCGCGCGACCGGTCCGCGCCGAGCGTGGAGCGCATCGCGGTGAACAGGTCGCCGCTCCACCAGACGCTGGTGTCCATCGACAGCGAGACCGGGATGTCGTGGGAGCGCAGGATCCAGGTGGGCGGGTAGCCCTGGCCGCAGCTCTGCTCGCTGTCGGTGGAGACCGACACCGAGCCGCCGGTGGCCGCGATCCGGTTGTAGGAGTCGGCGTTGAGCGTCGCGGCGTGGACGTAGACGGTGCCCGGCGTCATGAACCCGTTCTCGTACATCAGCCGGATGCCCTCGTCGTTGGTCGCGCCCCACACGCCGGCGTGGGTGGTGACCGTGGCACCGAGCTCGCGGGCGACCTCGAAGGCGGCCCGCTCGGGGAAGGACGGGTCGCCGGTGACGTCGAAGGCCATCTGGAAGCCGAGCATGTCGCTGCCGCCGAAACGGCGCTCGACGAACGAGCGGAACTCCGGCTTGGTCGACCACTCCCACGGGCCGGCCTGGATGTTGCCGTAGGCGAGCACGAACCGACCCGGCACGGCCTCGAGCGCGTCGACGGCGGCGTCGGCGTGCTCGGTGGTCTGCAGCCCGTGCGACCAGTCCACGCTGGTGGTCACGCCCGCGTCGAGCGCCTCCACGGCCGACAGCAGGTTGCCGGCGTGGATGTCCTGGGGCCGGAAGACCTTGCCGTGCTCGAGGTAGTACCAGACGAAGTACTGGGTCAGCGTCCAGTCGGCGCCGTACCCGCGCATCGCGGTCTGCCACATGTGCCGGTGGGTGTCGACCATGCCGGGCATGACGATGCCGTCGGTGGCGTCGATCTCCACGGTGCCCTCGGGCACGGTCAGACCCGTCCCGACCGCCTCGACCCGGTCTCCGACGACGAGGACGTCGGCGCCGGTGAGCACGGTGCGCCGGTCGTCCATGGTGAGCACCGTCCCGTTACGCAGGACAACCGGTCGACCCGGTTCGAAACCCTCGTGCGCGCTGCCGCTGGTCATGCGTCTCCTCCGCCTCGATCTGACGACCGAACTGAGCGGACGACTGTCCGCAGAGCGGTCGTTGCTGGTGAGGGACAGCCTGTGACGCCGCTCACGCTCTGTCAAGGGTCGACCTCGAACCCGTCCCGCCCTGGTTCGCGGCGCGCTGTCCGTCGAGGCGGGCAGAGGACTAGGCTCACGGGTACGCCGGCGCGGGCTCGGCGCGCCGAACCCCTTTACAGCAGCGCAGGAGTGACCATGCCGCGACGCGACAGCGACCCCGACTTCGTCGAGTCGATCGCGCGCGGGTTCGACGTGATCAAGGCCTTCGACCCGTCCAGACCAGTGATGAGCCTCAGCGAGGTCGCCGCCGCGGCCGACCTCGCGCGCCCCACGGCCCGCCGGATCCTGCGCACCCTGGAGATGCTCGGCTACGTGCGGGCCTCCGGCGGCGGCTACACGCTGACCCCGCGGGTGCTCGAGCTCGGGCTGACCTACGTCCAGGCGCTGGGCCTGTGGGACGTCGCCCGCCCGCACATGGAGGAGCTGGTCTCCAGGACCCACGAGTCCAGCTCGATCGCGCAGCTCGACGGTTCCGACATCGTGTATGTCGCTCGGGTGGCCGTGCCGAAGCTGATCGCGCTGGCCGTGCAGATCGGCACCAGGTTCCCCGCACCCTCGACGTCGCTGGGCAAGGTGCTCCTGGCCGGCCTGGAGGCCGACGAGCTCGACAAGGTCCTCGCCGAGCCGAGCCGGGCCGGCGTCGAGCCGCGCTGGCAGCCGGACCGGGCCGAGCTGGACCAGGTGCTGCGGGAGGTACGGGCTCAGGGCTGGGCGCTCACCGACGAGCAGCTCGCCTCGGGGATCCGCTCGGTGGCGGTGCCGTTGCGCGACGGTGCGGGCCGGGTGGTGGCGGCGATGAACGTCACCGTGCACGCGGCCGAGACCTCGGTGGAGACCCTGCGCGAGGAGTACCTTCCGCTGCTGCTGCAGGCCGCCAGCCGGGTCAGCGCCGACTTCGCGCTGCGCGGGTCGGTGCCGCACGCGGTGGTCGCCGTCGCGCCGCGCTGACCGGCAGGAAGGGTCTTGACACCCGCCCGTCGGCAGACCCAGACGTCGCATTGACGGACAGGTGTCCGGTGTGCGGACGAAGGGTTGGGAATGGACCAGCAGACCACGTCGGGCGGCCCCCTGGCCGGGCTCCTCGTCGCTGACTTCTCCCGGATCCTCGCCGGGCCCTACGCCAGCATGCTGCTGGCCGACATGGGCGCCGAGGTGGTGAAGGTCGAGAGTCCCGCCGGTGACGACACCCGGACCTGGATGCCTCCGACGCGGGGCGAGGTGTCGACGTACTACCTGGCGATCAACCGCAACAAGCAGTCCGTCGCGCTGGACTTCAAGGACCCCGGCGACCTCGAGCTGGCGCGCGAGCTCGCCGCCCGGGCCGACATCGTGATCGAGAACTTCAAGCCGGGCGGCCTGAGCAAGTTCGGCCTGGACTACGACAGCGTCGCCGCCGGCAACCCCGGCGTCGTCTACGCCTCGATCAGCGGCTTCGGCTCCGGCGGCGGCGCGGCGCTGCCCGGTTACGACCTGATCGTCCAGGCGATCTCGGGGCTGATGAGCCTCACCGGCGACCCCGACGGAGAGCCGTACCGCGCCGGGATCTCCGTGTTCGACGTGATGTCGGGGATGCAGGCCACCATCGGCATCCTCGCCGCGTTGCGGCACCGCTCGGAGTCCGGCGCCGGCCAGCACGTCGAGGTGAACCTGCTCTCGACCGCGCTCTCCGGTCTGGTCAACCAGGCCAGTGCGTACGTCGCCGGCGGCGAGGTGCCGTTCCGGATGGGCAACTCACACCCCAGCCTGTTCCCCTACGAGCCGCTGCCCACTGCCGACGGCGAGCTGATCATCACCGCGGGCAACGACGGGCAGTTCGCCAACCTGTGCAAGGTCCTCGGGGTCCCCGAGCTGGTCGACGACCCGCGGTTCGCGCGCAACCAGGACCGGACCGCCAACCGCGACCAGCTGCGGCCGCTGCTCGTGGACCGGCTCCGCACCCGAGGCCGGATGGACTGGTTCCACGAGCTCCTCGCGGCCGGCGTCGCCTGCGGTCCGATCAACACCGTCGACGAGGGCGTCGCCTTCGCCGAGGAGCTCGGCCTCGACCCGGTCGTGATGGCCGGAGAGGGGGAGGCGGCGATGCCCTCGATCCGCAACCCGATCACGTTCTCGAGGACCCCGCAGCGCTACGACCTGCCGCCACCTGCGCTCGACGAGCACGGCGAGCAGCTGCGCGCCTGGCTGGCCGAGCCCCGCAGGACCACTCGCGACACCGACCCCGACCACGTATGACACCGACCCCGACCACGTACGACACCGGAGCAACAGTTGACGCCACAGCAGTCTCCCTACCCCACCTCCCTCGGCACGTCGGACGCCGAGACGATCTCGTTGCTGGGCAAGGACCTGGCCTCCGACCTGATGGGTGAGGTGGGCTTCGGCGAGCTGGCGTTCTGGCTGGTCACCCAGCGACGCCCCACCCCGTCACAGGTGCGGGTCTTCGAGTCGGTCCTGGTGGCGCTGGCTGACCACGGCTTCACCCCCACGGCGATCGCGGCCCGGCTCACCTACCTGTCCGCGCCGGACTCCTTGCAGGGCGCGCTCGCGGCCGGTCTGCTCGGCGGCGGGTCCCGGTTCCTCGGGGTCACCGAGGACTGCGGCATGTTCCTCGCGGCGGTGCTCGAGGAGCACCGTGCCGAGCTTCCCGAGAAGCTCGACGACGATGCCGCCTGGGACCGGCTGGCCCTGACCGCCGTACGCGAGGCGAAGGCGGCCAAGCGGTTCGTGCCCGGCCTCGGCCACCCCGTGCACAAGGAGCGCGACCCGCGCACGCCGCGGCTGATGACGATCGCCGACGAGGAGGGGCTGAAGGGTCCGCACCTGCGGTTGTTCGAGGCGATCGGCAGGGTGCACGAGCAGGTGCTCGGCCGCCGGCTGCCGCTCAACGGTGCCGGCGTCTGCGGCGCGGCACTCGCCGATCTCGGACTGCCCGTGGAGCTGCTGCGCGGCTTCGCGCTGCTGGCCCGCGCGGCCGGGTTGCTCGGCCAGCTCGCCGAGGAGACCCGCCGCCCGATCGGGATGGACGTCTACCTGTCGGTCGACCGCAACGCCACGTACGTCGACCCCGAGGTCGATCCCTCCGACTCACCCCGCCAGGCCTGAACCGAGGAAGGAGCCCTCATGGCCGAGATCGTCGCCGTCATCGCGTCGACGCACCACCCCTTCTACTACCGCGCCAGCACCGCCACCGGTGAGGACCGGCCGCCGTTCGCGGACGAGTGGGTGGCCAAGATCGAGCGGTTCCGCGAGACGCTGACCCGGGCCCGGCCGGACGTGCTGGTGATGGTGGGCAGCGACCACTTCCACCAGCTCTGGCTGGACAACATGCCGCAGTTCCTGGTCGGCAAGGCGCCGATGTACGACGCCAACTGGTACAACGAGGAGCGCGAGTTCGGCCTGCCCCGGATGCTGCTCCAGGGTCAGGAGGACCTGTCGGCGCACATCCTGCGGCAAGGCCTGGACGCCGGGTTCGACCTGGCGTTCAGCAACGAGCTGCGTATCGACCACTCGATCACGTGCCCGATCATCACCCTGCGTCCCGAGGCGGACCTGCCGATCGTGCCGATCTACACCAACATCTTCGCCCCGCCGCTGCCGCAGCCGAAGCGGTTCGTCGAGCTCGGCAAGACGATCCGGGAGACGATCGAGTCCTGGCCCTCGGACCAGCGGGTCGCGGTGATCGGCACCGGCCACCTGTCGCTCGAGCTCGGCGGGCCCCGCCAGTTCGGCGAGCACGGCCCCGACCCGGAGTTCGACCGCAAGGCGGTGGACTGGATCGCCACCGGCGACCTCGAGGGCTGCCTGTCCGAGGTGACCCTCGACAGCCTGCACGCGCCGGGGAACGCCACGCACGGGTTCATGGACTTCATGCTGATGATGGGCGTGGCCGGTGAGAACGCCAAGGCCGACCACGTCGACAGCCTCGACCTGTTCCACACGATGGAGGCCTACTTCACCTGGTACCCGAATGGAGCGCCGCAGTGAGCAAGTACCTGCTGGACAAGTTCCTCTTCACCGTCGACCGCGACCCCGAGCTCGTCGAGCGCTACCGGGAGGACCCCGACGGCATGGTGGCCTGGTGGGAGGAGACCCAGGCCAACCGGGTCCTCAACTGCGTCACCGGCGAGTCGAGCACCTGGCTCCGCTTCGAGCCCGAGGAGCGCGAGGCGCTGCGCACCCACGACTACCCGAAGCTCTTCGAGCTCGGCGCGCACCCGTTCCTCACGCTGACGCTGTTCATCGCGATGTTCGAGCGTGACTACGCCGAGCCGCTCGGGTTCCAGAAGGAGTACGCCGTCCGGCTGGCGCACTTCAAGCTGCCCTACCCCGACATCGCCACCTGACATGCGCGCAGCGTTGCTCACCGGACACGGGCAGCCGCCGGTGGTCGCCGACCGGCCCGAGCCGCGGCCTGTGGACGGCTTCGCCGTGGTCCGTACGACGGCCGCGCCGATCACCCCGCTGGACGTCCTCTGCGCCACCGGCACCTCGTACTTCGGCTCGCCCGCTCTGCCCTACGTCCCCGGCGTGCAGGGAGTCGGTGTCGTGGCCTCGTCCTCGACCCACCCGGCCGGCACCCGGGTGTGGTTCCCGACGGACGCCGGGATGGCGCCCGGGGACGGCAGCATGGCCGAGGCCGTGCTCGTGCCCGAGGACGACCTCGTCGTGCTGGACGCCGACGTCGAGGACACGCTCGTGGCGGCACTCGGTCTGTCGGCCGTGGCGGCGTGGATGTCACTGACCTGGCGAGCCCAGCTGCAACCCGGCGAGCAGGTGCTCGTCCTCGGCGCCGGCGGGGTGGTGGGCCAGGTCGCCGTACAGGCCGCCCGGCTGCTCGGCGCCCGTCGCGTGGTCGGCGCCTGCCGGTCCGAGGCGGCGCAGGGCCGCGCGCGTGCCTGCGGGGCCGACGCGGTCGTGGAGCTGCGTGACGACGACACGGTCGGCGAGCTCACGAAGCGGCTCGGCGAGGCCTTCGACGGTCCGCTCGACGTGGTCGTGGACCCGCTGTGCGGGGTGCCGGCGACCGCGGCACTGGAGCTGGTCGGCGACGGCGGCCGGCTGGTCAACCTCGGCAGCTCGGCGGGCGCGACCGCGTCGTTCGGGTCGGCGACCCTGCGCAGCCGATCGGCCGCGATCCTCGGTTACACGAACAACTCGCTCACCGCCGCCCAGCGCGCACAGGCACTGACCGCGCTGCTGTCGCATGCCGCGGCCGGCGAGCTCACCGTGGACCACGAGTGCGTCGACCTCGGCGACGTGTCTGAGGCCTGGGTCCGCCAGGCCGACGGCCGCGCGGACCGGAGGATCGTGGTCCGGGTCCGGGAGTCGCCGGCCCGGACGTGACCGCGCGACCTGCTGGCGTCGGACGAGCTGGTGCTCGCACCCCGCCCGGTCGGCAGGCGGCGCGGTGAGCACCACGGCCACGACGGGTTCACGTGCGGGTTCGGCTCGGTCGCGGGATGCTGGGCGGGGGAGGGGGTGACGTTCAGCTTCGAGGTCGCCGACCAGGACGGCTTCTCGTTCCGCGCCGTCGAGGTCTGGCCCGCTGACCAGGAGCCGGTCCGTGATCGCGAGGAGGGCGGACCCTCCTCAGCCTACCACTCCACGCTCACGCTCACCTTCGACCGCGACGATGGCGACCGGTCCTGACATCGAGGGCCGCGCACCGCTGCGCCTCGCGGGTTCTGTGCAGAGGCCAGTCGCGGTGCCCGTCAGTGGCGGGGGCGTCGTCTGAACCTGGCTTCGCCGGTGGGGGTGATGGTGAGGGTGTAGTGGGGGTCGTGGGCGCGTTGG
>NZ_BAAGUV010000015.1:0-60550 GCF_054781215.1 Nocardioides pakistanensis
CGCCGACCGGGCGCTGATTCTCCACAGCCACCGAGGCTACTGCACTCAAGCAGAGATGCAGGACATACGTTCGACCACCGACAGTTTCGACGAGAACTGCCGCTCCCCGGGACATTGACCGAGAACTCGCCGACGTCAGTCCAGGCAGAACTCGTTGCCCTCGGGGTCCTGCATCACGATGAACCCGATCTCGCCCGGGCTCGAGTCCGGGTCGAACCGCTTGACCCGCGTGGCCCCGAGCGCCACGAGCCGCTCCGCCTCCTGCTCGAGCGCGGCCATCCGCCGCTCGCCCCGCAGCTCCGGATCCACCCGCACGTCGATGTGGACCCGGTTCTTGGCGGTCTTCGGCTCGGGCACCTGCTGGAAGAACAGCCGCGGGCCGGCTCCGCGGGGGTCACGGCAGGCCGACCGGGAGTTCCACAGCTCACGGGGAACACCGAACGCCTCCAAGGCGGCGTCCCACGAGTCGTGGCCGGCCGGCGGTGGCTCCTCGACGTAGCCGAGGAGCCCGCGCCAGAACGCAGAGAGGGCGCCCGGGTCGGCGCAGTCGAAGGTGACCTGGATCGTGCGTACGTCGACCATCAGCGGGCCCCTGCCTCGACCATCTGGCGCAGCTCCTTCTTCAGCTCCGAGATCTCGTCACGAAGCCGGGCCGCGACCTCGAACTGCAGCTCGGCGGCCGCGGCGTGCATCTGGTCGGTGAGCTGCTGGACGAGGTCGGCGAGATCCTGCGAGGGCAGCCCGGCCAGGTCGGCGGCGTGCTTGCCGGCCTCGCGGGAGAGCCCCGGGACGGGGGCCTTCTTCTTGTCACCGCCGGCCTTCTGCCAGGTGCGCAGCAGCTCCTCGGTGCTCTCGTCCTCACGGGCCAGCATCTCGGTGATGTCGGCGATCTTCTTGCGCAGCGGCTGCGGGTCGACGCCGTTGGCCTTGTTGTAGGCGATCTGCTTCTCGCGGCGGCGGTTGGTCTCCTCGATGGCGAACTCCATCGAGGGGGTGATCTTGTCGGCGTACATGATCACCTGGCCGGACACGTTGCGGGCCGCACGGCCGATGGTCTGGATCAGCGACTTGTCCGAGCGCAGGAACCCTTCCTTGTCGGCGTCGAGGATCGCCACCAGGGACACCTCGGGCAGGTCGAGGCCCTCGCGGAGCAGGTTGATGCCGACCAGGACGTCGTACTCCCCCATCCGCAGCTCGCGCAGCAGCTCGATGCGGCGGAGCGTGTCGACCTCGCTGTGGAGGTAGCGGGTGCGGATGCCGGCCTCGAGGAGGTAGTCGGTGAGGTCCTCCGACATCTTCTTGGTCAGCGTGGTGACCAGAACGCGCTCGTTCTTCGCGACCCGCTCGTTGATCTGGTGGATCAGGTCGTCGATCTGGCCCTTCGTCGCCTTGACGATCACCTCGGGATCGACCAGGCCGGTGGGGCGGATGATCTGCTCCACGACGTTGTCGAGACCGCCGACCTTCGACAGCTCGTAGTTGCCAGGGGTCGCCGAGAGGTAGATGGTCTGGCCGATCCGCTCGAGGAACTCCTCCCACTTCAGCGGCCGGTTGTCCATCGCGCTGGGCAGCCGGAAGCCGTGCTCGACCAGGTTGCGCTTGCGGGACATGTCGCCTTCGTACATGCCGCCGACCTGCGGCACCGTCACGTGGGACTCGTCGACGACGAGCAGGAAGTCCTCGGGGAAGTAGTCCAGCAGACAGTTCGGCGCCGAGCCGGGCATGCGGCCGTCGATGTGCATCGAGTAGTTCTCGATCCCCGAGCAGGAGCCGACCTGGCGCATCATCTCGACGTCGTAGGTGGTGCGCATCCGGAGCCGTTGTGCCTCGAGCAGCTTGCCCTGCTTCTCGAAGGTCGCCAGCTGCTCCTCGAGCTCGTGCTCGATGCCGGCGATCGCGCGCTCCATGCGCTCGGGCCCCGCGACGTAGTGCGTCGCAGGGAAGATGTAGAGCTCCTCGTCCTCGGTCACGACCTCGCCGGTGACCGGGTGCAGGGTCATCAGCCGCTCGATCTCGTCGCCGAAGAACTCGACCCGGACGGCGAGCTCCTCGTAGACCGGGAAGATCTCGAGGGTGTCCCCGCGCACGCGGAACGTGCCGCGGGTGAACGACATGTCGTTGCGGGAGTACTGGATGCCGACGAGCTGGCGCAGGATCGAGTCGCGGTCGTGCTCGTCGCCGACCTTGAGCCGGATCATCCGGTCGACGTACTCCTGCGGGGTGCCCAGGCCGTAGATGCAGGAGACCGTGGACACCACGATCACGTCACGCCGGGTGAGCAGCGAGTTCGTCGCGGAGTGCCGCAGCCGCTCGACCTCCTCGTTGATCGAGGAGTCCTTCTCGATGTAGGTGTCGGTCTGCGGGACGTAGGCCTCGGGCTGGTAGTAGTCGTAGTAGGAGACGAAGTACTCCACCGCGTTGTCGGGAAAGAGCTGGCGCAGCTCGTTGGCGAACTGGGCGGCGAGCGTCTTGTTGGGCTGGAGCACCAGGGTCGGTCGCTGGAGCTTCTCGACCGCCCACGCGACCGTGGCGGTCTTGCCGGTGCCGGTCGCACCGAGCAGCACGACGTCCTTCTCCCCGGCCTTGATGCGTTGCTCGATGTCCTCGATCGCGGTCGGCTGGTCACCCGAGGGCTGGAACTCGGAGACGACTTTGAACGGCGCGACACGGCGCTCGAGATCGGTCACGGGCCTCATGTCATCGAGCCTACGGCGTGCCGCCGACAGTTTCCTCCGGCGTCAGTCTCCTGCCGCCGAGGCCGGCGGACCGGGAACCCGGACGCGGGCCGGAGCGTCCAAACAGGTGCCCACCTCCCAAGAACCAGAGCGGTGCGATGAACCTCTTCCGTCCGAGCCGGCCGGGGCGCACGTCCCTCCGCCGTGCCGTCGTTGCCGTCGCTTCCGCGGGCGTGCTGGCGGGCTGCGGCACCGACACCGGGAGCGGCGGCGCCCCTTCCGGGTCCGGTACGGCGACCGAGGTGGTCGACCTGGCGGGCAGCTGGCACCTCCAGGCCGGCGCTGACCCGGCCGGCGACCTCCCGCTCGACGGTGCGCCGGCGGTGACCCTCATCGTGGACGGCGCCACGGTCAGCGGGACGTCGGCGTGCAACAGCTACAGCGGAAACGTGTCGGTCGAGGCGGGCGGGGTCGCGGTCACCGGCCTCGGCGGCACCGAGATGGCGTGCGAACCCGCGGTGATGGAGCTCGAGCAGCGCTACCTGGCCGCGCTCGAGAGCATGGACCGGGCCCGTCGCTCCGCGGACACGCTCACCCTGACCGGCAGCGACGCGACGCTGACCTTCTCCCTCGACCCGCCGGTCGCCGACGCCCGACTGACCGGGACGACCTGGCGACTGGAGTCGCTCGTCGACGGCGAGTCCGTGTCGAGCACGGAGCCGGGCGGGCTGCTCGTGCTGTCAAACGACGGGACCTGGCGAGCGTCGAGCGGGTGTGGCGACCTACGCGGCGGCTACCGCCTGTCCGGAAGCTCGGTCACCGTGACCGAGCGACGAGTCCAGGTGGCCGACGGAGCATGCAGCGAGCTTGCCCTCGCCCAGCACGCGCAGGTGGCCGGCGTACTCTCCGGCAGCTTCGAGGTGGCCGTCGACGGGGACCGCCTCCGGATCACCGCAGCCGACGGCAGGGGGCTCGAGTATCGAGCGCAGTGAGCGTTGTCGGGATTCGAGTTGCCCGAGTGACTAGATTTGCCCCGTGAGCCCTCGCCGTCCCCCGCGCCGCATGCCGGACCTCCTGGCGCTCGACACGGTGAGCACCTTCGTCAAGCGCGCCCTGCTGGCCTTCTTCGGCGTCCCGTTCGTGGTCGCGGTCGTGATGACGGTAGTCGACTCGTACCGCCGCCGCGGCAAGAAGCCCGCCCCGTTCCCCACCGACCCGCCCGGTGAGGTGGTGATCGGCGACGGGAGCGTGCGCACCTACACCTACGGCCAGGACCTCTTCGACGACATGCTCGACGCGATCGCGTCGGCCCGGCACCGGATCCTGTTCGAGTCCTACATCTGGAAGGGCGACGAGGTCGGCGAGCAGTTCAAGCAGGCGCTCACCGAGGCGGCGGCGCGCGGGGTGGAGGTGTACGCGATCTACGACGGGTTCGCCAACCTCGTGGTGCCGCCCCGCTTCAAGAAGTTCGGGCCGCGGCTGCGCGTGCTGGAGTACCCCGTCTACAGCGCCGGGTGGCGGTTCTTCGACATCCGCCGCTACGGCCGCGACCACCGCAAGATCCTCGTCGTCGACGACCGCGTCGGCTTCGTCGGTGGCTACAACGTCGGCAGCGCCTACGCCACCGAATGGCGCGACACCCACGTGCGGATCACCGGTCCCGGGGTCTTCGACCTGCAAAGAGCTTTCGCCGACTTCTGGAACTTGCACCGCGGTGCCGGCAACGGGGGTCCGCTGCTGCTCGAGGCCTCCCCGGACTGGGAGCCGCGGATCCGGATGCACCGCAACGTGCCGCGGCTGTGGATGTTCCCGATCCGGGCGATGTACCTGGAGGCGATCAACCGCGCCCAGGACCACATCTACATGACCCACGCCTACTTCATCCCCGACTCCGACTTCGTCGAGGCGCTGAAGGCAGCGGCACGGCGCGGCGTGGACGTCCGGCTGCTGCTTCCGGCGACGTCGAACCACGTCGTGGCCGACTGGCTCTCACGCGGCTACTACGGGGAGCTGCTCGACGCGGGCGTGCGGATCTTCCGCTTCCAGGGCGCGATGGTGCACGCGAAGACGTCCACGATCGACGGCCGGTGGTCCACGGTCGGCACCGCCAACATCGACCGGCTGAGCATGACCGGCAACTACGAGATCAACGTCGAGTTCATCGACCCCGAGATGGCGGCGCAGATGGAGCAGATCTTCGCCACCGACCTGAGCAACGCCGTCGAGCTGACCGCCGAGGAGTGGGACCGACGCGGCCTGCACCGCAAGTTCACCGAGCTGGTGCTCGCCCCGCTGCGCCCGTTCCTCTGATCCGGCTCAGTGCTTCTTGTCGTGCGGGATGATCTCGACGTGGGCTGACTTGGCGGCTTCCTTGGCGTGCTTGGCCGCCCGCTTCTCCTTGATGGACTTGCCGGTCTTCTTCGCCGAATGGCCGGGGCGTGACTTCTCGTGCATGGTCGCTCCCAATGCGAAGCCGGGATGGCTTCCTGCTTCGCACACTACGCCTGCGCGCGAGCGGTGGCACTCGGAATGTTCATCAGCCCGCTGAACGTCAGCGCCGCCTTCACGTCGCCGCGCACCTTGAGCTGCCCGCGCATGACGCCGGTGACCGGGTTGAGGTGTCCGGTGACCAGCTTGAGGAACTGCGCCCCGTCGAGGGACAGGGTGGCGTCCCGGTCACCGCGACCGCCCTCGCCGTCGATCCGCTCCACGACCGCCTCTCCCCCGGCCAGCCGGACCACGTAGCGGTCGACCTCGCCGTCGGGCCGCCCGCCGATCCGGAAGCCCACCGCGATCTCGTGCCGACGCGCCTTGGCGCTGTCGACGAAGTCGGGCAGCCGGCGGAAGACCTCGCCGAGCACGATCTCGCGCAGGCCGCCGGCCATCACGGCGTGCAGGTGAGCATCCCTGACCTTCGCGATCGCGACCGCGACGTCGACCGGGTCGAGCGCGGTGGGGTCCACCGCCACCCCGTCGGTGCCCGGGACCCGGAACACGCCACCGACGTCGAGCGCCAGGAGCTCGTCGCCGTCGATCGACAGCCGGTCCGCCAGGTGGAGCAGCGCGGCGTTCGCCCCGCCGGTCACCATCCGGACGAAGTCGACCGCCCCGCAGCCGATGGTCACGTCCGCCGCGTGCCGGCCGACCTCCGCAGGAGGTACGACGGCCACCTGACCGTCCTGGAACAGCAGCAGGTAGGTCTCCTCGCCGCGCCGCGGGAGGAGGAGCCGGAATCCGACCCGGCCGTCGACCTTCTCGAGGCGCTCGGGCACGGCGTACTCGTCGAGCCGGGCGAGCACGCTGCCGATCGCGGCGGTCCGGACCGTCTCGTCGGCCAGCAGCCGCTCGAGGTCGGCGTCGGGGGTGCCGTGGGCCAGCGCCACGACGGTCTCGGCGTCGGTCTGGTGGAAGAACGCGTCGAGCTCCCGCGCGGACATGCCGTCGAGCATCGAGACGAGGTCGGTCACGGCAGCTCCCGGGTGCGGCGGACAGTGGCATGACTCTCCCTGGCGCGGCCCGCATCGTCAACCAGGCAACGTGAAACGTCTCACCCGGCGTAGCGCCGGCCCCGCTCCACGGACGCAGGCAGGTGCCGGCGCGGCGCCATCCGGGGCCCCCGGCGCGGCCGACCGAGACCGGCGAGCTCGACCAGCCGCTGCACCCGGTGCCGGTGCGGCCGGTAGGGCTCGAGCAGCTCCGCCATGCCGTCGTCGTCCGCCGCCTCTCCGGTGAGCGCCCAGCCAACGTGCTTGGCGATGTGGTAGTCCCCGAAGCTCACCGCGTCGGCATCGCCGTGCGCCCGGAAGCGCACCTCCGCCGCCGTCCAGACCCCGATGCCCGGCAGCGAGCACAGCCGTCGCTCCACCTCCGCCGGCTCCAGGCCGACGGTGCGCTCGAGGGCCGGCGCGACCTGCGCGGCGCGGACCAGGGCGCGCGAGCGGGCCGGGTCGATGTGCATCCGCAGCCACTCCCAGGACGGGATCGCGCGCAGCTGCTCCGGCGACGGCTGCACCCACAGGTCCCGGTCCGCGCCCGGCCCCGGAGCCCGCTCTCCGAACCTACGCACGAGCATCCGGAAGCCTGCGAATGCCTCCTGGCCGGTGACCTTCTGCTCGATGATCGCCGGCACCAGAGACTCCATCACCAGGCCGCTGCGAGCGACCCGCCAGTGCGGGTGGCGGCGGTGCGCCTCGACGATGACCGGGTGGCGGGGCTCGAAGCCGCTCGGGTCGTCGTCGGCGCCCAGCATGGCGGGCAGCTGCTCGAGCACCCAGTCGGAGCCGGGGCCCCACGCCGCGGCGTGCACCTGTCCGTCGTACGGCCTGCGGACGCGGAGCGTCACCACGCCCTCGGGGGTCCGCAGCCCGCGCCAGATGGTGCCGTCGGGGTCGGTGCGGAAGGTGGGGTCACCCGCGCCGCGGCGGCCTGGCCTCAGCACGACCTCGACCGGGCACGGCCAGGCAGGACGCCAGAGCCGCTCGGCCGTCGGGGTGGGGGTGGTCGACATCGCGGCAAGGCTAACCCGCACCGCCGACAGGCACCGGCACACTGGGTCCATGCAGCTCGCCGACCTCGTCGCCACCTCCCGCGCGCTCGCCGCTACGCGCTCCCGCAAGGCGAAGATCGAGGCGCTGGCCGCCACGCTGGAGCAGGCGGCGCCCGAGGAGGTCGAGACCGCGACGGCGTACCTGTCCGGAGTGCTCCGGCAGCGGCGCACCGGGCTGGGCTGGCGCAGCCTCACCGAGCTGCCACCGCCCGCGCTCGAGAGCACGCTGACGGTGGCCGAGGTGCACGAGCTGTTCGAGCAGATCGGCGCCGTGTCCGGTAGCGGCTCCCGGCAGGCCCGCACCGACCTGGTCGCGGAGCTGTTCGGTCGGGCGACCGCCGAGGAGCAGGACTACCTGCGGCGACTGGCGACCGGCGAGCTGCGGCAGGGGGCGCTGGACGGGGTGATGCTCGAGGCGATCGCTGTCGCGGCGCAGGTGCCGGCCACCGCCGTGCGACGTGCGGCGATGCTGGCCGGGAGCACCCTGCCGGTCGCTGCCGCGGCGATGGCCGGCGGCGAGCCGGCCCTGGCCGAGTTCGGCCTCGAGGTGGGCCGGCCGGTGCGGCCCATGCTCGCCTCGAGTGCGCCGGACCTGCCCGCGGCGCTGGAGAAGCTCGGCACCGGCGAGCAGGTCGCGGTCGACTGCAAGCTCGACGGGATCCGGGTGCAGGTGCACAAGCTCGACGGGGCCGTGTCGGTCTACACCCGGACGCTGGAGGAGATCACCGACCGGCTGCCCGAGGTCGTTGAGTCCGTGGCCGCGCTGCCGGCGCGGGCCCTCGTCCTCGACGGTGAGGCGATCGCGTTGGAGGCCTCGGGGCGGCCGCGGCCGTTCCAGGAGACCGCCGCCCGGACGGCGTCGCGCACCGATCCGGCGACGCTCCGAAAGGCGGTGCCGCTGACGTCGTACTTCTTCGACGTGCTCCACGTCGACGGCACCGACCTGCTCGACCGGCCGGCACAGGAGCGGTTCGCGGCCCTGGAAGCGACGCTCCCGGCCGAGCTCGTCGTGCCGCGCCGGGTCACCGACGACGCCGACGAGGCCGCGGGGTTCTTCGCGGAGCTGGTCGCGGCCGGGCACGAGGGCGTGGTCGTGAAGGGCCTCGACACCCCCTACGAGGCGGGCCGGCGCGGGGCGTCGTGGGTGAAGGCCAAGCCTCGGCACACCCTCGACCTCGTCGTGCTCGCCGTCGAGTGGGGCAGCGGCCGGCGCGCGGGGAAGCTGTCCAACATCCATCTCGGCGCCCGCGATGGGGAGGGCGGCTTCGTGATGCTCGGCAAGACCTTGAAGGTACCGGACTCACAGAACGGATACGAGCCCGGCTGGATCATGGTCGGTAAGACGTTCAAGGGGCTCAGCGACGCGATGCTCGAATGGCAGACCCGGCGCTTCTTGGAGTTGGAGACACGCCGCTCGGGGCACGTCGTCTACGTCCGGCCGGAGCAGGTCGTCGAGATCGCCTTCGACGGAGTCCAGCGCTCCACGCGCTATCCGGGCGGTGTGGCCCTGCGATTCGCCCGCGTCGTGCGCTATCGAGAAGACAAGAGCCCCGAAGAGGCAGACACGATCGACGCGGTTCGTGCCTTCCTCGCTCCCCCAGCCTCATAGGGTCGTGGCATGTCGAGCAAACAGGATCAGGTTGCGGAGGTTGTCGAGGGGCTCGGGCTCGGGCTTGTCGCGCTCGGGGTTGATCGGGTGTCCTCGTGGAAACTCGATATCGAGTTCTCCTTCTCGCACGCATGGCGGGAGTGGGCGCACTCGGGTGACTACCCCTCGATCGGGCGTGCGCCGAAGCCCGACAACGAGTTCTGGATCGGCGTCACGAAGTCTGAGCGCCGGAAGTGGGCCTACGTGACGTGGCGGCAAGACGGAGCCGACTACGAGATCGACATTCGCGACCGCACGCCGGAGGAAGCCGCCGAGGCGCTGAGCGATCGGCCGCTCGATCAGTGGGTCGCGCTTGCGAGGCCATATCGGGAGAGGCTCGAAGAAATGGTCGCCCGTCGCTCTGCCGAGAAGGCCTAGTTCACGACGGCGGACGCCGGAAGGTGACAGGAGCCGGTCTCGTTCGCGTGCCGACGTTTCGCCTTCAGGAGATCATCGAGCCGGACTCGACTGTCGAGCACAAGGAACAGGTCTCCGCCGTCGATCGCGAGGAACGGCGTCTTTTCCTCGTAGGCACGGAGGGCGGGGCCTGAGAAGCCGTTCACGGCGATGATCAGGCCGAGAGCGTTCTTCCCCTTCCGGCGCACCTTCGCGGCGAACGCGTCGGCGGTCTCGCGGCTCACGGTCGCCGAGATCCACTTCGCCTCGACGATGTAGTCGTCGGTGTCGAAGGTAAGCGAGCCGTCGATCTGTTCGAGGTCGGTCGAGTAGCCGAGGCGCGGCTCCATGTCGAAGGTCTTGAAGAGGTCGGCGAGGAACTTCTCGAAGTCGTAGCCCCGCTGCCGGGCATCGGTCGCCGCGCTGAGTTCGAGGAAGCGCGCCTTTAGATCGGCGAGGTCGTCCTCGAACTGCCGGAGGGCTACTGCCTGCGCCTTGTGCGAGGCGCGTTCGGCTTCGAGGCGCTCCTGTTCGGCGATCCGATCTGCGAAGCGTTCCGTCATCGCCCGCATGTGTGCAACGGCGTCCTTCGCCTCGCCGAGGCGGAGCGATCGGTCGGGCTCTTCGAGCCGCTCGATATCGGGGAAGCGGTCGAGGGCGGCGACCTCCAACATCAGGCGAATCGTGACGTCTTGGAAGCGGGCCTCGTCGGCGATCAGCCGTGAGACGAGATCGTCGGCGACCTCGCGCTTCGTGTGGCCGTCGAAGTCGAGCCCTGCGAGGAGTTCCGGGTGGTCCCGGAGCGCCGTGCGGAGAAACGACTGGAACGGCTTCTTGAACCACGTCATCACGGCCAAGGCATCGCGGAGCGCTTGATACGCCTCCGTGCTCAGTCGCTTCACGTACGCGATCCTACGAGCGATAGGCGTCGGCCTCGCCGATTGAGAAGCCCGTGCCGGACGACCGATCGGCATCACGCGAACTCTCGTCTGCGTCGCAGGCGGGCGTAGGGCGGGTATCTTGCGGCGGCTTGATGTTCTCCTCGGCGAAGCGGGCGAACGCGAGTGCCTCGTCGGGCGGCAGTCCGGCTCGCATGCCAATGACGAAGCCCATCGATGCCGTCGGCCCGGCGTCAGTCAAAAGCCTGCGGAACTCATCGGCGATGCCCGACGTCCGCATCGATTCCATGTGACGCCCGAGCGTCTCCGGTGTCGCACCTCGAAGTGCTTCCTCGCAGAACTTGACTTCGCCGCTCACGAGGCCCAACGCGGCTTCGACGTCCGCAGCGGTGATCGAGTCGGCAGGAGTCTGGACCGTCCCGTCGTCTGCAATGTCGACGTAGGTCGCCGACAAGCGGCGCTCGTGGAAGGCCTTGACGTTCGGCGGTGGGTCCTCGCTGAGGAGGTCACCCGCCCATGCTCCCCAGAGGGCGTCCCCCAACTTGGATTCATGGTGCCGGAAGCGTTTCCAAAACTTGCGCCACTCGTCGTCCGATTCGTCCCGCCCGCCGTAGAACGACGTGACGAGCACGTGCTTTCCCAGTTCGTCGGCCGCGAGTCCAACGAGAGTGAACGCGCTCGCGATCCGCCCTCTTTCGTAGAGCGCAGTCGCGTCGTCGAAGAGAGCGCGAGCATTGGCGAGCGCCTTCAGCGACAACTCGGCCATCTGCGCGGGCGTCAGGCGTCTAGGGGTCTTGTCGTGGCCCTTTGCCACTACTCCCCCGATGCGTGCTTCAGGAGCGACTCTTGCCAGACGACGTCCGGGCGCGTGACGAGCATCCCGTCAACGCGTTGCCCCATAGGGAAGCCGCCGTCGTGAGTCATGAAGTAGTCAGCGCCGAGGCGGAGCGCGGCGGCGAGGTGTAGCGCGTCTGCGGCGCTGAGACGCTTCGCACCTTCGCCCTTGCCCTGCCACACGTTCGTGAGCCGCACGGCCTCGCGGGCAAGGTAACGGTCGATCTCGACCCACTCGGTCGACCGGGCAGTGAACCAGCCCGCGAGGAGATCCCGAATCCGCTGCTTGTCCTTCCGGGCTTCGCCGTTGCAGCACACCTCGGCCTCGACGAGCGAGGACGACGCGAGTCGAATGTCGTTCTCGTTGACCGCGTCGAAGACGGCCCTCGCCGAGGTCCACCTTTCCTCGCCCGTGTCGGCGTGCGCATCCTTGTTCTTCGTCACGAGGTCGAGGTAAACGCACGAGTCCACGTAGACGAGCGGCTGAACCGCCTTGCCGCTAGGCACGACGCCGCGCTCGGTTCATGAACTCGTCCACGCTCAGGCCCCCGGTCCACTCCGGGTCAGCGCCGAGCAGAGCGGTCGTCGAGGGCCGTCCGCTGTCGTCGTCCGGCAGGAGTTCGAGATCGGAGATCGCGATGCGGATCGCCTGCCCGCGTGCGTTCCTCGTGATGCGCCCTCGCACGGTCACCCGGTGCCCCCAGAAGTTCCGAAGGTTGTCGCTCATCGAGCCCGACGCCGTTCCCGTCACGGCGCGACGGTTCACAGGATCAAAGACGCTCACGCGTACCCCGTGCTTCGCACGAGTGCTGATGACGTCGAGCGTTCCTGTGATCGAGCCGATCGAGACCTCGGCCTCGCGTACCGCCGAGCGTGCGTGCTCGATCAGGGCGTCGTTCAGCCCTACCCGGTCGCCGACGGTGCCATTGACGGTCGCAAGCGAGACCTCGCGGATGCCGTCCTTCGGCTCGGCGACCTTGAGGAGGCGCGTCACGGTCGCCTCGCTGTAGAAGGGCGGCAACTCAGGCTCGGACTGAAGGTCCCGCGCTCCGTCCACGAGGGCCGCGACCGGCCGGAGGAGCGACTCCGGATCGCGCCGACGGCTCGGCCTAGCGGTCAATCGCACGGTGTAGAACATGCCTTCGTGGCTGAGGTCGTCTACTACCCACTTGGGCCGTTCGACGCGCTCGACGACGGCGGCACGGTCGATCTCCCGGAGCGCGCTCGACAACTGGCCGAGCGTGCTCGTGAAGTGCGCGAGCGCCGGGCGCGTCTCGCCCTGCATCATGCGCACTTCGAGCGCGGTCACCCCTGCCATGCCTCGAACGCTACCGCTCCGTACCGACGGTTCGCACCGATTCAGGAGGGCGACGACGGACGGGAGCCGGTCAAGCGCGAACGCGCTTCCAGAAGTAGAACGCAGGGGCCTCCGCGAACGGCGGAGTCCAGTCCTGCCCGGCAAACGGCGGCAACGGCTGTCCCTCCGCAAGCACTTGAAAACCGGCGTTGGCGTAGAAGTTGCGGAGGCGGGCGAGGTCGAGGTCGTGCGTCGCGTTACCGAACCATGAGCGGACCCCGCGTGCCGCTAGGAGCGGTTCTAGGAAGTCGAGCATCTGACGGCCGATGCCTTCCCCTCGGCGGTCGGGGTGTACGGCCATGAGGTCGAGTTCGCTCACACGGTCGGCCTTGCCGAGGTCGTAACCGGGCATGAGCGCCATGCCTGCGGCGATCTGAGGGCGGCAGGTCAGCGCCGCGCCGAGAAGAGCGCCGTCCTTGTCCCGTACCTGAGCGATCAGAGGTGCAAAGAGGCGATCGTGCTCGGGCATCGGGACGGCGTTCTCTGCGATGTCGGCGAACGTGTCGAGGAAGAGTTCGAGAGCGTCGCGGCGGTCGGCTTCGGACTCGGCAAGAGTGATCGTCACGCGGCGACGATAGAGGGTGCGCGGCTCACACGAGGTGCGCTAGACACGAAAGATTCTGGGAGGGCCGTCCGGCGTCCACCGAGGTCAGACCGCGTCGCCACGTAAGACGGCCTCGACGCGTCTTACGCATGGGTTTCGGAACGTCTGGAAGCCGCCTAGCGTCCTCCGGCATGACGACTCTTCAGGCACTCGCCGCCGAACTCCTGCACCGCTCCGACCGCGCCGAGAACGTGGACCCGATCGCCTTCGCGAACGAGGTCGATCGCCTCGTGTTCGATGTCGTCGAGGTGATCGCCGATCAGGTCGAGACCGACCTCGGAGACCTCGGAGACGCGGACGTCTTCGCCACACCGTCGTCGGCGCGATCGCCGAGGACCGGCTCCGGAGGTCGCTCGCGGCAATGGCGGCGTAGGGCGACGCCGTGTAAACGCAACGAAGCCCCCGCTCCTCCTCGGCGTGATGCCGGAGAGGACGGGGGCTCCGTGTTGCTCAGGATTGACCGGCGTCCGGCTCGTCGTCCTCCGAGAGGAGCAACACGCCGAGGCCGTTCTCCTTGATGTAGCGCCGAGCCTCTTCGCGAGCCTCGACGTCGTCGGAGGTCGTCGCGATCTCCTTCAGCACGTCGAGCGCGATCTCCGTCCCGCCCATGTCGAGGATCGCTTGCTTCACGATCTCGGGCGGCAGGGCGTCAAGGATGCGCATTGCCTCGTCGAGCCGGGCTTCGCTGTCGTCGTCGTGTTCGTCTGTCACGCGTCCAGCCTGCCGGACCGAGGCGGCGAGCACGAGTAGCAGCGCGTCCGAGGGCGGCCACGAGAGGCGGCGGGACGGCCGAACAGCGAGCCGCACGAGGTGCAGGTCAGGAGAGCGGCCTCGACGGGCTCCTCGGGCTCCTCGGCGTCGTCCTCGGGCGCGTCCGGGGCATCCTGCCCGGCGAGGCGCGCCGTCCAGTAGGCGACGCCGTCGGAGACCTCGACGTCGAGCCACTCGCGGAGGAGCCGGACCTCCTCAGGCGTCGAGGCTCGGCCCGCCACAACGGGGCCGAGGAGATCGCGAAGCGTGACCTCGATCGCCGACGGGCCGAACTCGGCGACGGCCTCGCGGATCTCTCGACCGGGCACGCGGTAGAGCCGCCGCGACTCGGGCACTGCCGGAGGGAGGACGGAGTAGGGCGAGCGGTCGCGGTGCGTCATGCCGCGACCTCGACGAGACGGAACTCGCCGTGCGCGTCGCCGTTGGCTTGGCGCTCCTCGACTCGACCCTCGGCGACGAGGCGGACGAGGGCCTTGTGAATGGCGCTCCGGTCGGCCGCGTTCACGCCGTGCGAGATCAGCGTCGCCCGCTCCTGCCAGCGACCGCCAGCGAGCGCGGCGAGGACGCGGCGGGTCGAGCGGTCGAGGCGGGAGTCCTCTCGGGCGCGGCGGGCCTGCGTCGTCGAGACTCCGCCCAGGTCGGCCTCGACCCTCTCGCGGTTCTGCCGCGCGCTCTCGGAGACCTCTCCGGGCTCCTGCCGGGCCGTGCGCCACGGTCCCATCGGGAGCACGATCCGAGCCGGGCGGCTCGCGGAGATCACGACGCCGGAGCGGAGACCTCGACGGGCGCGCTCTGCCTCGACCTCGGCGAAGGTCGGCCGGGCGTAGATCCCGCGACGACGGAGGCCGTCGAGGATGCTCTCGGCCGCGCCGTTGCCGTCGTGGAAGACGAAGTCAGGCAGCGCGGCGAGGTACGCCGGAGGCGGGTCGAGGACGACGGCGGGGCCGTTCGGGCGGGCATTCATGGGGCGTTACTCCTTCGGTTGAGGTGTAGGCGGGTCACCATCGGCGCGTCGTCGGGAGACGGGGCCGAGGGTCGGGTCGGTTCGAGCGGTCGCGGTTGCACGACCTGTGAGCCGGGCGGAGGTTCGCGAGGACGTCGGCACCTCCGAGCGAGTGCGGCGTGACGTGATCGGCCTCGAACGAGCCGGGGTCAGGCGACCGGAGCGAGTAGTCGATCGGGAGCCCGCACAGGTGGCACGGGAGCCGGTCACGACGGGCACGCCGGAGGAGGCGGGCACGGGCCTTCAGGTAGGCCGTCGTGCCCGTGCGAGAGGTAGCCACGGGGCCTCCTTCGGGCTTCGGGGCTACCTGCCTCCTGTGGATCGGGGAAGCCGTGTGTGTAAATCGGCAATGCCGAGAGGGCGGGAGACCGGCCCCCCGAGGGGCATCCCCCCACCCCTTGCCGAGGTGCTCGACCTCGTCGGGCTCGGGTGGAGCGGCGACGAGGCCGAGCGACCACGACGGCGAGCGGCCGTCAGACCTCCGACCAGCCGGGACCGATGCCGTTGCGGATGCCGAGGCGAGCGAGGTCCGCTCGGTTGCGTGCGTCCTCGGCGTCACGCCGGGCCACGGCCTCGGCGATCTCCTCGGGGCTTGCGTCTTCCGGCACGTCGAGCAGACGGCCGGACTCGTCGCGTGCGTACGTCACGAGAGCACCCCCACGAGGGCCGACGCCGAGAGCACGCGACGGGCGCGGGCCTCGAACTCGTCGAGGGTCACGGCCTGCCGGAACACGACGCCGGGCGTCCCGGCGAGGATCGCGGCGGGCACGCCGGACGGCGCGAACGGCGCGGCGTGCGGTGCCACGGTCGCCGAGACCGTGTAACCGAGACGTCCGGGACGCCGGGCCGGAGCCCCTTCAGCGCACGGCGCACGGCCTCCGGGTCGGCCTCGGCCGGGTCGGCGAACAGGAGCCCGGACGCGCCGGGGAGGTCGTGCTCGGCGACGAGGCCGGAGGCCGTCAGGCTGACGAGGACTCGCTCGAACGGGACGACGGCGCGCCGGAGGACGGCCACGCTCGCGAGGAGGTCGAGGTCGTCCGAGCGGGGCTCGGCCAGAGCGGACGCGGGCACGTCGGCGACGGCGCGCTCGACGTCGGCGAACGCACGAGCCAGCACGTCCGAGGCGAGGATCGCGTCGGCGATCTCGTCGGCATGCTCGGCGAACGCGGAGACGGCGCGCTCGACTGCGGCCTCGAAGAGCGCCGAGGCGATCTCGGCGCGGTCGCGGTCGGCGGCACGGCGCTTCGCGGCAGCCGTCAGGGCCTTCGGCCTGTCCTCGGCGGCGATCACCTCACGGGCGTACACGAGCGCCGGAGCGGGCAGGGCCTCGGCGGCGATCTGCCGGGCCTCACGGATCACGGCGTGAGCATCGCGGAGCGCCTCGGGCGGCGTGCCGCCGTACTCGCGGAGGACGCCGAGAGCGGCGGTCACGGGGCGGAGGCGGGTCTCGGGGGTAGCGACGGTCATGCGGGGGTCTCTCCTGTCGGTGTGTTGAGCATCGCGAGGAGCGCGGCGTCGGTGCCGGGCTCGCTGGACGCGGCCGGGGCCGGGTCAGGCGTCGGGGCGGGAGCGGGCGTCTCGGCCTTGCGAGCGGCCTCGATCCGGGCGTCGGTCTCGGCCCACTCGTCGGCCGCGCCGGAGGACGCCGGAACGGGCTCCGAGGAGCCGCACGCGGGCGCGACGGGCTCGACCTGGGCCTCGGGCTCGGGCGCGGCGAAGAGCGCCGAGAGGGCCTCGCCTCCGGCGCTGGCCTGCCGGTCGGCGAGGTGTTGCTCGGCGAGCCGGGTCTCGTGCATGAGTGCGACGAGGGCCTCGGCGAGGTTCGGGGCGGTCATGGGCGGGCCTCCTTCAGGACGCGAAGGCTCGCGAGCGTCGCGGCAGCCCTCTCGATCGCGGCGGCGTGGCGGGCCTCTCGGCGCTCGCGGGACAAACGGGCCCTACAGCGGCCGGAGCACGTCTCAGCGTGGGGCCGGGATGCCTCGAAGGACTCGCGACAGGACTCGCATTGCAGGGTGTAGAGGGCCACGTGCGGGCTTCCTTCCGGGTGGGCGTGAATGTGTGACTTGCGCTTGTTGCGCGACGAAAGAGCCCCACCTCGGGCACGTCGTATCCGTTCAGGTACGACGCGGATCGCGAGGGGGGGCGTCCTCAACCGACAGACCCGCAGGAGGCCGGACTCCCGCTTCGTCTGTAGAAGTAATCCGCCTCGACCGTGGCGGATGCCGGGTCCGTCCGGAGGCGTCTCGGGACGTCTGCGACGGGCGGACTCCCGGACGAAGCGCCGAAGGGGCAGGGGTGTAGCAGGTGTAGAAGTTGCAGTCGTTCCTAGTTACTTGTTCAAGAGAGGAACTCTTGAGAGAGAACTAGAAGACACCTACACCTCTGCACCCGCTACACCCCTCAGTACGCCGAGGGGGCGTCGAAGAGCCGCTCCTCCTCGTCCTCGTCCTCGGCCTCGTCCTGCGCGGCCCGGATCGCGTCGAGGGTCAGCCGGGCGCGGGCGATCGCTTCGTCCCGGACGGCCGAGGAGTCCGTCGTGATCTCCTCGACGACCGCGAGGTGCTCCGAAGAGCGCGAGGAACTCTCGCTCGACGAGGGCGTCCGCGTTTACGCGCATCACGGAGACGGAGGGCTCGCCGGGCGCGTGCCGGACGGCCCGGCATCGGTAGCCGGAGTAGTCGCGGCCGGTCGGACCGGAGCGCCGGGCGATGTTCAGGTAGAGCCGGTCGCCACAGATCGCGCACGCGAGGGCCGGGCCGTAGCCGTCCGTCCGGGGGCGTGGCGGCGTCAGCCGCGAGAAGACGGCTTGCTCAGGGTCGAGGCGCGGCGTCCCGTCCTCGTCGCGGCCGATGATCCCGGCGAGGCGCTCGTTCCGGAGGAGCCGACCGAAGGCCGGGTGTCCCATGCCGCACTCCGCCGACCATGCCCGCTGAGAGCCGCCCGCGAGAATGTCCTCGACGGCCTCGCGGAGGAGCGGGGCCTCGTCCGGGTCCGGCCGGAGGACCAGCCCGCGACCCTTCGGGTTCGGGACCGAACGGAGCCCGAACGGGGCGCGGCCGACGGCGTGCCGCCCCTCGTCCCGGAAGGACGCGAGCGACTCGCGGCGGCGCTCGGCGATCAGCGCGGCCTCGAACTCGGCGATCGCCCCGAGGAGCGTCAGGAGGAGTCGGCCCATCGGCCCGGCCGTGTCGATGTTCTGCTCCGTGAAGACGATCGAGGCCCCGGCCGCTTCGATCCGCTCGACGAGGCCGAGGAGATCGCGCACGTTGCGAGCGGCGCGGTCGATCTTCGTCACGAGGACGCGGTCGCCCCGTTCGAGGTCGGCGAGGAGCCGTCCTCCGGCCGGGCGCTCGGCGAATGGCACCTTCGAGCCGGAGACGCTCTCGTCCACGTAGAAGACGGGCTCGTCGTGTGCCGCCTTCGTGAGGGCGGACCGTTGCTTCGTGATCGACCCGCTCGCCTTCGTGTCGAGCGAGATCCGGGCGTAGGCGCGGTCGGTCATTGGTCACTCCCCTTGTGTCGTCGTCCTGAGGAGGAATCCGCCAGCGGGGCCGGTGGTGCTCACCGGCTCAGTCATTGCGGACTCCGCAAGACGTTCAAGGGGATGACCGACGAGATGCTCGAGTGGCAGACCGAGCGGTTCCTGGAGCTGGAGACCTCGCGGACGTCGTACGTCGTGCACGTGCGCCCCGAGCAGGCGGTGGAGATCGCCTTCGACGGGATCCAGACGTCCACGCGCTACCCGGGCGGGATGGCGCTGCGCTTCGCGCGCGTGCTGCGCTACCGCGACGACAAGACCGCCGACGAGGCGGACACGATCGACACCGTCCGGGCGCTCCACGTCCGTGACGAGCCGGTGTAACCGCCTGTGCCACTGGGCGTCACACCGCGGCGTAGCATGGGCGCCATGACGACCGAGTCCGTGCCCCGTGACAAGACCGACGGCCGTCGCTCGGCGGCCGCGGTGCGCCGGCGGGCGCGGGAGAAGGAGATCCTCGACGCCACCCGTGCGCTCTTCGACGAGCGCGGCGTGCGTGACGCCCAGATCGAGGACATCGCCCGGGCGGTCGGGATCAACCGCGCGATCATCTACCGGCACTTCTCCGGCAAGGAGGAGCTCTTCGCGCTCACCCTGGTCGGCTACCTCGACGAGCTCGACGCCCGGCTGTCCGAGGCCGACGACCCGGCGGCGGACGCGCGCACCCGGCTGCGCCGGATCACCGAGGCGTTCATGGACTTCGGGATCGAGTTCCCCGCGTTCGTCGACTGCGCACAGACGCTGATGCGGCGCCCCGGCCCCGAGCTGCTGGAGGAGGTCAGCGAGGGGGCTGTCTACCGGCTCGGCAAGGAGATCGCGACCTGCCTGGCACACGTCACCGCGGTGCTCGAGGACGGCATCGCGGAGGGGACCTTCCGTGACCAGGACGTGCACCTGATGGCCAACACCCTCTACGCCACGGGTCTGGGCGGCATGCAGCTGGCCCGGGTCGGGATGCTGGTGAAGGAGGCGGCGCCCGGCGTACCCACCGTCGCGCCGCTCTCCCCCGACCAGGTCAGGGAGCACATGGTGGCCACCGCGCTGGCGATGGCCACCGGCTCCTGAGGGCTACTTCTCCAAGATCGCGGTCACGCCCTGGCCGCCGGCCGCGCAGATCGAGATCACGCCGCGGCCCGAGCCCTTCTCGTTCAGCAGCTTGGCGAGCGTGGCCACGATCCGGCCGCCGGTCGCGGCGAACGGGTGACCCGCGGCCAGCGACGACCCGACCACGTTGAGCTTGTCGCGGTCGATCGAGCCGAGCGGGGCGTCGAGACCCAGCCGCTCCTTGCAGAAGATCGGGTCCTCCCAGGCCTTCAGCGTCGCGAGCACCTGCGAGGCGAACGCCTCGTGGATCTCGTAGAAGTCGAAGTCCTGCAGGGTCAGCCCGGCCCGCTCCAGCATCCGCGGCATCGCGTAGGCCGGCGCCATCAGCAGGCCCTCGCCACCGTGCACGTAGTCGACGGCCGCGGTCTCGGCGAAGGTGAAGTAGGCGAGCACCGGCAGGCCCTTGGCCTCGGCGTACTCCTCCGAGGCCAGCAACACAGCGGAGGCGCCGTCGGTCAGCGGCGTCGAGTTCGCGGCGGTCATCGTGGCGGCCTCACCCTTGCCGAACACCGGCTTGAGCTTGGCCAGCTTCTCCACCGACGAGTCGGCGCGCAGGTTCTGGTCGCGCTCGAGCCCGTTGAACGGCGTCACCAGGTCGTCGAGGAAGCCCCGGTCGTACGCCGCGGCGAGGTTCTTGTGCGACGCCACGGCGAGCTCGTCCTGCTCCTCGCGGCCGATCCCCCACTCCAGCGCGGTGAGCGCGGCCGAGTCGCCCATCGACAGCCCGGTGCGGGGCTCCTTGTTCGCCGGGATCGCCGGGGCCAGGTGGCCGGGGCGGATCTTGGCCAGCGCGGCGAGACGCCCCTGCATGGTCTTGGCCCGGTTGGCCTCGAGCAGGATCTTGCGCAGCCGCTCGTTGACCGCGATCGGGGCGTCGGAGGTGGTGTCGGTGCCGCCGGCGATGCCGACCTCGATCTGGCCGAGGGCGATCTTGTTCGCCACCGCGATCGTCGCCTGGATCCCGGTGTCACAGGCCTGCTGGATGTCGTACGCCGGGGTGTGCGGGTCGAGCTTGGATCCCAGCACCGACTCCCGGGTCAGGTTGAAGTCACGGGAGTGCTTGAGCACCGCACCGGCCACGACCTCGCCGAGCCGCTCGCCCTCGAGGCCGAACCGGCTGACCAGCCCGTCGATGGCGGCGGTGAGCATGTCCTGGTTGGACGCGTTCGAGTAGACGGTGTTGGACCGGGCGAAGGGAATCCGGTTGCCGCCGATGACGGCCACCCTGCGCACGGACTGGTTGTTCGGCATGTCGTCGCTCCTGATCGGTGCCTGTTGTCGTCCCCGCTGGAGGGTCGGGGCGGGCCGGCTGGCCACGGAAAGTGCCTACCCGCAGAACCTTGCCCCAACGCGGGTGCTGTAGGGAACGTAGTGAGTGCCACATCACGAAAAGTGGACTCTGAGTTACACCCATAGTTACATGAGCCTGCAGACCCTTCGCACCGGACGCGCCCCCGGTGCCCCCAACCGGAGGAGACCCGCCGCATGAGCACGCGCTACCAGTCCCTGATCAGCACGCCCGTCGGGCAGCTTCTCGCCAAGAACCTCGGCCTGCCCAACCCGGTCAAACTCGAGCGCTACACCGAAGGTGCCCCGCTGGTCCAGGGCACCGTCGCCGTCGGCGGCGAGGGCCGCCTGGCCAAGACCGTGGTCGACCTGCTCGACGACCTCGGCGTCGCGGCGGTCACCGAGGCGCCGGCCGACCAGCGCTACAAGGGGCTGGTCTTCGACGCCACGGGGATCACGACCTCCGCCGGGCTCGTGGAGCTCCAGCGGTTCTTCACACCGCTGATGCGCAGCCTGGAGACCAACCCCCGGGTGGTGGTGCTCGGCACTCCCCCGGAGATGACGAACAGCGCCGAGGAGCGGGTCGCCCAGCGCGCGCTCGAGGGCTTCACCCGCTCCCTCGGCAAGGAGATCGGCCGAGGCGGCACCGTGCAGCTGGTCTACGTCGCCCCCGCGGCCGACGCTGCGGTGGAGTCGACGCTGGCGTTTCTGCTGTCCCCCAAGTCGGCCTACGTCTCCGGCCAGGTGATCCGGATCGGTGCCACCGGCGCCACCGCCGCCGCGGAGCAGGTCGAGGACTGGACCAGGCCGCTGGTCGGCAAGGTCGCCCTCGTCACCGGCGCCAGCCGCGGCATCGGCGAGGAGATCGCCCGAGTGCTGCACCGTGACGGCGCCACGGTCGTCGGGATCGACGTACCCCAGGCCGCCAACGAGCTCCAGGCCGTGATGAAGGACCTCGACGGGGACCACCTGATGCTGGACATCACCGCCAAGGACGCCCCGCAGCGGATCGCCAAGCACGTCGCCGACAAGCACGGCGGCGTCGACATCGTCGTGCACAACGCCGGCATCACCCGCGACAAGAAGCTGGCCAACATGAAGGAGGACGGCTGGTCCTCGGCGATCGCGGTCAACCTCACCGCCCCGGAGCGGATCACCCGCGAGCTCCTCGACCAGGGCCTGGTCCGGCCCAACGGCCGGATCGTCGGGGTCTCCTCGATCGCCGGCATCGCGGGCAACGTCGGGCAGACCAACTACGCCGCCTCCAAGGCCGGCGTGATCGGCCTGGTCCAGTCGCTCGCCGGTGAGCTCGAGGACGGGATCACGATCAACGCCGTCGCGCCGGGCTTCATCCACACGAAGATGACCGCCGCCGTGCCGTTCATGACCCGCGAGGTGGGCAGCATGCTCAACGCGATGTCCCAGGGCGGCGAGCCGGTCGACGTGGCCGAGGCGATCGCCTGGTACGCCAACCCCGCCTCCACCGCGGTCAACGGCAACGTGGTCCGCGTGTGCGGCCAGATGATGCTCGGGGCCTGAGATGACCGAGCCGACCACACGGGAGGTCACCGGCGAGCCGGCAGCGCTGCCGATGATGCTCAAGGCCGCCCTGCCGGCGATCCCGGGCGTCTCGTCACTGCCCGGCGTGCGCAAGACGGGGTCGGCCCTCCCCGAGCTGACGTTGACCCGGTACGACGTACCGATCGACCGCGAGCACGTCGCGGCGTACGCCGAGGTCTGTGGCTTCGGGCTCAAGGAGACCGTGCCGCTGACCTACCCGCACATGCTCGCCTTCGGCCTGCACATGGCGATCATGACCGACTCGGCGTTCCCCTTCGCCGCGATCGGCACGGTGCACCTGGAGAACTCCATCACCCAGCACCGGCCGATCGCCGCCTCGGAGAGGCTGCAGGTGACCGCCCGGCCGCAGGCGCTGCGGGCCCACCCCAAGGGCCAGGTTTTCGACATCGTCACGCAGGTGCACTCCGCGGGCGAGCCCGTGTGGGAGGAGACCTCGACGTTCCTGCGTCGCGGCCGGTCCGACGAGGGCGCGAAGGACACCGGCCTGCAGCTGGAGACGGTGCCCTCGTCCGGAATCGAGTGGCGGTTGCCGGGGGACCTCGGCCGCCGGTACGCCGCGGTCTCCGGCGACCACAACCCGATCCACCTCTACGGGGTCACCGCGAAGGCGTTCGGCTTCCCCCGGCAGATCGCCCACGGCATGTGGAGCAAGGCCCGGTGCGTGGCGATGCTGGAGCCGCGACTGCCTGACGCGGTGCGGGTCGACGTAGCGTTCAAGAAGCCGATCCTGCTGCCGAGCACTGTCGCTTTCGGGTCGCGCGCGCTGCCCCGGGAGGCCGGAAACCGTAACCAGGACTGGGCATTCTCGTTGACCAGTCCGAAGAACGGAGCCCCTCACCTGGTCGGGAGGACCTCCGCCCTCTAGACCCTCGGGAGCCCCGCGTGCGTCGTACCCTCGCCCTGATCCTCCTCCTGCTCATGGCGACAGGCACCGCGCTCGCGGGGCTCTCTTCCCCCACGACGGCTGCACCGCGGGCGACGTGGAAGCCCCGGCCGGCGCAGTTCCCCGCGGTGCACGTCACCGAGGACGTGCCGGTCGAGATGTCCGACGGGGTCGTGCTCAGCGTGAACGTCTACCGGCCGGCCCGCGAGGACGGTACGCCGGTGCGGGGCCGGTTCCCGGTGATCCTGACCCAGACGCCGTACAACAAGTCCACCGGCGCGTTCCGCAACGACTACCTCGTGCAGCGCGGCTACGTGCAGGTCGAGGCCGACGTGCGCGGCACCGGCTCCTCCGGTGGCACCTGGGCCTCCTTCGACGACCGCGAGCAGCGCGACTCCTTCGAGCTCGTCCGCTGGGCGCACTCCCGCAAGCGCCCGTGGAGCAACGGCGACGTGGGCCTGTGGGGCATCTCGTACGCCGCGATCAACCAGTTCTTCACCGCGGCGCAGCAGCCGCCGGGGCTCAAGGCGATGTTCCCGATCGTCCCGGCCGGCGACGTGTACCGCGACGTCGTGGCCTCCGGCGGCCAGGTCGACGCCGGGTTCATCCCGCTGTGGCTCGGCCTGGTCACCGCGACGGGCGTCGTGCCCCCGGCGTACACCGCCGTCGAGCCCGACCGCGGGCTGGTCACCTTGCTCCAGCACGCCGGCGGCGCCCTGTCCTTCCAGCTGCCCACGCTCGTGAGCGCCACCGCGGGCGGGCACATGGCCTACGACGGGCCGTTCTACCGCAAGCGCTCGCCGCTGTCGGTGGTCGACAAGGTGCGGGTGCCGACGTTCGTCACCGCCGGCCACTACGACCTCTTCCAGCGCGGCGCCCCGATGCTCTTCGAGCGACTTCAGCGCAACGGCGTGCCGGCCCGGCTGCTGACCGGACCGTGGACGCACCTCCAGGCGGCCGCGGCGCCGGACATCGCCCCCGACCTGCACTCCCTGGCCGCCCTCGCCGTCCGCTGGTTCGACCGCTACCTGCGCGGCCGGGCCGACCGGACCCTGGACCGCGACATCAAGCCGGTCACCTACTACGAGATCGGGTCCGGCCGCTGGCGGACGGCCTCCCGGTGGATCGCCCCCGGCACGACCGCGCGCGTGCTCCACCTCGACGGCACGGCGACCCCGGGAACGCCCGGCAGGCTGGTACGCCGCACACCGCGCAGCGCCGGCGGCGACCCGGTCCTCCCGGTGCCGGTCGCGGGGCTGTGCACCCGGAGCGCCTCGCAGTGGACCGCCGGAATCGTGTCCGGCACCCCATGCGAGACCGACAACCGGCTCAACGACACGACCGGGACCTCCTACGAGACCGCCCCGCTGACCGAGCCGTTGCGCGTGGCCGGGCCGCTGAACGCACGGCTGTTCGTCTCGACCACCGCGCGCAACGGGATGCTGTCGGTGCACGTCGAGGACGTCGCCCCCGATGGCAGCGTCGACCGACTCACCGGCGGCTGGCAGGTGCTCAGCCACCGCAAGCTCGACCGCAGCCGGTCGCGACGCCTCGACGGCGAGGTGATCGCCCCGTGGCACCCGTTCACCAAGGCCGCCGAGCTGCCGGTCGAGCCGGGCGAGGTGATGGCGGTCGATGTCGAGGTGTTCCCGACGGCGGCGATGCTGAAGAAGGGGCACCGGCTGCGGATCACCGTGCAGGCCTTCGACACCCCGCACCTGCTGCCCACCGCACCTCAGCTGCTCGACCAGGCGGCCGGCGTGATCACCGTGCACCACTCGCCCGAGCACCTGAGCCGCCTGGTCCTCCCGGTCCGCAGGTGAACCGGACCGATCGCGGGGGCTGCGACTAGCGAGGCGTGCCGAAGGTGAGCGTGCGCAGCTCGGCGGCGGAGCCGGCGGGCTGCCGGGCGTTGGTCAGCGGCGGGGTGACCCGCAAGGTGTAGGTGGCGGTGCTCGGCGTCCAGGTGCCCACGTCGGTGATCCCGTCGCCGTTCCAGTCACCGGTCACCGGCAGGTCGGTGCTCGCTCCGAGCAGGACGCTGGTCAGCGCGACCCGGCCGTCGGAGGAGACCGCACGGAGCGTGAACGTGGCGGTGCTGCTGTCGAAGACGCCGACGTCGGTGGTCCCGTCGCCGTTCCAGTCCCCGGTCAGCGGCTGCGAGGAGGGACTGCCGAGCCGGACCACGCGCTGGGTGCCGTCCGCCTGGAGCAGCCGGAACCGCGCGGCCGCCGGACGCCAGACGCCGACCTCGGCCTTGCCGTCGCCGTCCCAGTCCCCCGCCACGGGGACGTCCTTGACGATCCCGAAGCGCTTGCGGGTCACGGCGCCGTCGGCGGTGCGCAGGAAGAACACCCGGGTCAGCTGACGGCGGACCCCGACGTCGGTGACCCCGTCGCCGTCCCAGTCCCCGGTCACCGGAAGGTCGACCGACCGGCCGAGCCGCACAGCGGCGGGTTCGCCCGCGCCGGTGTACAGCTCGAAGGTCCCCGCGCCCGGCTGACGCCGGAAGACGGCCACCTCGGCCGCCCGGTCGCCGTTCCAGTCCCCGGCCAGCGGCACGTCCGGGCAGTTCTGCGAGCCCGCCGACCCACCGAACGTGAACGGCAGCTGCGCGAACCAGGGTTCCATCACGTCGTTGCCCAGTCGCTGTTCGTAGTGCAGGTGCGGGCCGCTCACGCCGCCGGTCGCGCCGACCCGGCCGATCGGTGTCCCCTGGTCGACGAACTGGCCCGGCGCCACCCACTGCGCCGACAGGTGCGCGTACACCGTCGAGTACCCGCCGGCGTGGGTGACCTGCACCCACTTGCCGTAGGAGCGGTTGCCGGTGTCCTGGACTCGGGACACCACGCCGGCCGCGGACGCGACCACGAGGCGGCCCAGGTCGCGGTCCCGGTTGAAGTCGATCGACCACCGGCTCGGGCTGTGCTTGCGGCGCGTGGTGCCGGTCCAGCCCTCACCGCAACCGAACGGCAGCTGATGGCCGGCGAACGGACTGACGACCTCGGGCACCTCGTCGGTCGGAGTCCCGCCGGTCGTGCCGTCGGTCGCGCCGGTGGGCTCCGGGATGGTCGCGTCGTCGGCCGACGCACCGGCCGGCACGGCGAGCGCGCCGAGCAGCACGGCGAGCGCCGCGGTGAGCGTGACGGGCCGGCGCAGCGGCATGCCGTGGGTCCTCTCGGGCTCAGCGACGAGACCACGTCCCAGATGTCACACTGGACCTCAGCGGCCCCAGCACTGGAACGGTGTCTCAGGAACGCTCAACCGTAACGAGGGCACGGCGTGTCTGTCCGGCGATTCGGACAAAGTGTGGTACGTCGATCAGCCGCGACGGCGGATCAGGCCCTCCTGCGCCACGGTCGCCACCAGCACCCCGTCCTCGCTGAACAGCCGGCCCAGCGCCAGGCCACGCGCACCCGAGGCCGACGGCGAGACCTGGTCGTAGAGCAGCCAGTCGTCGGCGCGGAACGGCCGGTGGAACCAGATCGTGTGGTCCAGCGAGGCCGACTGCATCGTCGGGTGCGAGACGTGGGTGCCGTGCGCGACCAGGGTCGAACCGAGCAGGGTCATGTCGCTGGCGTAGGTGAACGCCGCCCGGTGCAGCAGGTCGTCCTCGCCGAGGTCGCCGTTGACCCTGATCCACAGTCGCGACTGCGACGGGTGCTCGTCGTTGGGCAGCACCCCGCCCGGGCGCGAGTCGCCGACGAAGCGCAGCTCCAGCGCCGCCCACTCCCGCATCCACTCGTCGCCGTTCTCCGGAGCCCGCTTCCGGAAGAGCTCACCGAGGTCGACCGAGTCGGCCGGCGAGGGCACCTGCGGCATCAGGTCCTGGTGCTCGAACCCCTCCTCGGGGACCTGGAAGCTCGCGGTCATGAAGTAGATCGCGCGCCCGTGCTGGCGCGCGACGATCCGCCTTGTCGAGAACGACTTCCCGTCGCGGATCCGCTCCACGTCGTACACGATCGGGACCGCGGTGTCGCCGGGGCGCAGGAAGTAGCTGTGCAGCGAGTGCACCTCCCGCTCGGGCTCGACGGTGCGGGCGCCGGCGACCAGGGCCTGCGCGGCGACCTGGCCGCCGAAGACGCGCTGCAGCAGGGTGTCGGGCTGCGTGCCGCGGAACAGGTTGACGTCGATGGTCTCGAGGTCGAGGAGGTCGATGAGCTCCTTGGCAGAACTGGGCACAGGTCTTCCTACTCCTCGGGTCGGTCGCGCCGGTCGAGGCCGGCCAGGAAACGTTCGAACTCGGCGCCGAGCTCCTCGCCGGTGGGCAGGTCGCGCTCCTCGGCGAGCGGCAGCGCCGAGCCGTCGCCCTCCTCGGGCCGGTGGAACGCGTCGTACTGCTGCTCCAGGCCGGCCACCACGTCCCGGACCTCCGCGGAGTCCTCGATCTGCGCCGCGATCTCGACCATCTTCGCCTCGCCCGCCACCCGCAGCTCGGCGAGGTCCCACTCGAGACCGGCGAGCTGCGCGACCGACTCCAGCAAGGACACCGAGGCCGTCGGGTAGTCGAACTGTGCGACGTAGTGCGGGATGTGCGCGACGAAGCCGGCCGCCAGGTGGCCCCACTCCCCCAGGCGGAACTCCAGCAGCGCCTGGGCGCTGGCGGGCACGCGGATCCCGCCGCGCCACACGTTCGCCTGGGTCAGCAGGTCCGGGGAGGTGGCGTGGTTGGTCAGCATCACCGGCCGGGTGTGCGGCACGGCCATCGGGACCGCGCCGATGGCTACCGTCAGCCGGACGCCGAAGTGCTCCACCACCGTGCGGACGGCCTGCGCGAACGCCTCCCAGTGCACGTCCGGCTCGGGCCCGTGCAGCAGCAGGTACGGTCGGCCGCGGTCGTCGTGGTTGAGGCGGACGACGAGCCGGGGCGCCTCGTAGGCCTCGTAGTGGTTCTCCACGAACGACATCGGTGGTCGCCGGGCGCGGTAGTCGTAGAAGTCGTCGATCGAGAAGCTGGCCACCACCCGGCCCGGAGACTGCGCGAGCAGGTGGCGGACGGCGAGGTTGGCGGCGTTGCCGGCGTCGAGGAACCCGTCCAGGGAGTGGATCAGGACGGGACCGTCCGCCTGGCCCTCCAGCTCGGGCACGTCGTCGACGATGTGCACGAAGCGATGGGCTTCTGCCATCACACAACCTTTCGGCTCGACTCGTTCGGGAGACCCAGGGTATGTGGGCCGGATCGGGCTAACGTCGCCGCGTGCAGCAACCGCCTGACCGTTCCCCATTGTCGCAGGACGACCCGGCGGCGACCCTCGTCGCCGACCTGCGTGCCGCGATCGCCGCCGCGGCCGACCCGGAGCGCGCCCCGGCGATGCAGGCCTACATGAAGTCGACGCTGCCCTACCGCGGCGTCCGGGCCCCGGAGCTCCGCAAGGCCGTGCGGGGCGTCCTCGACGCGCACCCGCTGCCCGACCGGACCACGTGGGAGCGTGCGGTGTGCCTGCTCTGGGACGAGGCGGGCTTCCGGGAGGAGTGGTACGCCGCGCTCGCGCTGACCGGCCATCGCCACTACCGGGCCCACCAGGACCCGGCGGCTCTCTCGTTGTACCGCCATCTCGTCGAGACCGGTGCGTGGTGGGACGTGGTCGACGACATCGCGGCCAACCGGGTCGGGCCGATCCTGCGCGGGAGTCCCGGTGCCGTCGCGCCGGCGATCCGGGCGTGGGCCCACGACGAGCACCTGTGGGTCCGTCGTACCGCGATCCTCAGCCAGCTGCAGAGCAAGGCCGCCACCGACACAGCCCTGCTCCGGGACGTGCTCGAGGCGAACCTGGAGGGCTCGCGGCACGGGCGGAACTTCTTCATCCGCAAGGCCGTCGGCTGGGCGCTGCGACAGCACGCCCGCACCGACCCGGACTGGGTGCGGGCCTTCGTCGACGAGCACGCCGCCGCGCTGTCCGGGCTGACGCGTCGCGAGGCCCTCAAGCACCTGGGCTGACTGGTCCAGAGGGGTGACTACCGGCACACCGGAGGTCCTTCCTCTGCTTTGTTACCAGCGGGTAGCATCCGGGTGTTGTTTCCCGAGTCATTCCCCTACGACGCATGAAGGAGCCTTCGTGGCCCGACAGTTGCGAGAGGTCGTCTTCGTCGACGGCGTGCGTACGCCGTTCGGCAAGGCCAAGGGCCAGTACGCCGAGACGCGTGCCGACGACCTGGTGATCAAGTGCATCCGCGAGCTCATGCGGCGCAACCCCGACCTGCCGCCGGAGCGCGTCGACGAGGTCGCGATCGCCGCCACGACCCAGATCGGTGACCAGGGCCTGACCATCGGCCGCAGCGCTGCGCTGCTGGCCGGGCTGCCGCAGACCACGCCCGGCTACTCCATCGACCGGATGTGCGCCGGCGCGATGACCGCGGTCACCACGACCGCGGGCGGCATCGCCTTCGGCGCCTACGACATCGCCATCGCCGGCGGGGTCGAGCACATGGGCCGCCACCCGATGGGCGAGGGCGTCGACCCGAACCCCCGGATCATCTCCGAGAAGATCGTCGACCCCGAGGCGCTCTCGATGGGCAACACCGCCGAGAACCTCCACGACCGCTACCCGAGCATCACCAAGGAGCGCGCCGACGCCTACGCCGTCCGGTCCCAGGAGAAGACGGCCAAGGCCTACGCGGACAACAAGATCCAGCCGGACCTGGTGCCGGTGGCGACCCGCTCCGCCGACGGCGGCTGGGGCCTGGCCACGGTGGACGAGCCGCCGCGACCGGGGACCACGATGGAGAGCCTCGCCGGGCTCAAGACGCCGTTCCGCGCGCACGGCCGGGTCACCGCGGGCAACGCCGCCGGCCTGAACGACGGAGCCACCGCGGCCCTGCTCGCCGACGAGGAGACCGCGCGCGAGCTGGGCCTCCCGGTCAAGATGCGGCTGGTGTCCTACTCCTTCGCCGGTGTCGAGCCCGAGGTCATGGGCGCGGGCCCGATCCCGGCCACCGAGAAGGCGCTCAAGCAGGCCGGGCTGACCATCGACGACATCGACGCGTTCGAGATCAACGAGGCCTTCGCCGTCCAGGTGCTCGCCTTCCTCGAGCACTTCGGCATCGCCGACGACGACGCCCGGGTCAACCCCTACGGCGGCGCGATCGCGATGGGTCACCCGCTGGCCTCCTCCGGCGTGCGCCTGATGAACCAGCTCGCCCGCCAGTTCGAGGAGCGCCCCGAGGTCCGCTACGGCATGACCACGATGTGCATCGGCCTCGGCATGGGCGGCACCGTGATCTGGGAGAACCCGCACTGGACCGGCGCCGCCGCGTCGGACAAGACCGAGGAAGGCGCTGCCTGATGGCTTCGACAAGCTCACCCACCGGAAGCGAGCTCCAGGCGCTCCTCGACCGCGGGGCCGCGCTCTCCGGCGACGAGGTCGTCACCGACGCCAAGCTGCGCTACGTCGACCTGCCGTACGGCGCCGGCACGATGGCGCTGATCACCCTCGACAACGGGCTCGACCACACCCGGCCGAACACCTTCGGCCCCAAGGGGCTGGCCGCGCTGAACACCGCGATCGACGAGGCGCTCTCACGCGACGACGTCGCGGCGATCGGCGTCACCGGCAAGCCGTTCATCCTCGCCGCCGGCGCGGACCTGTCCGGGATGACCGGTCTCTCGGGCCGCGACGACGCCAAGATGATCGCCCAGATCGGGCACGGCGTGTTCCGCAAGCTCGTCGACGGTGGCAAGCCGTCGTTCGGGTTCATCAACGGTCTCGCGCTCGGCGGTGGCCTCGAGGTGGCGCTGCACTGCACCTACCGCACCGTCCAGGACAGCGCTCCGGCGATCGGCCTGCCCGAGGTCATGCTCGGCCTGGTGCCCGGCTGGGGCGGCGCGTACCTGGTGCCGAACCTCGTCGGCGCCGAGAAGGCCGTCAAGCTCGTCGTCGAGAACCCGCTCAACCAGGGCAAGACCCTCACCGGCCACGCCGCGTTCGAGATGGGGCTGGCCGACGCCGAGTTCTCCGGCGCGGACTTCCTGGAGCAGTCTCTGCTCTGGGCCGCGCGGGTGCTCAACGGTGAGGTCACCGTCGAACGACCCGAGGTCGACCGGGGCGAGGCCTGGGACGCCGCCGTGGCCAGGGGCCGCTCGATCGCCGACTCCCGCACCGGCGGCGCGTCGCCGGCCGCCTACCGGGCCCTGGACCTGATCGCTGCGGCCAAGGACACCGGCCGTGACGAGGGCTTCGCCGCCGAGGACGAGGCGCTCGCCGACCTGATCCTGACCCCGGAGCTGGCGGCCGGCCTGTACTCCTTCGACCTGGTGCAGAAGCGTGCCAAGCGGCCCGCCGGTGCCCCGGACAAGAAGCTGGCTCGCCCTGTCACGAAGGTGGGCATCGTCGGCGCCGGCCTGATGGCCAGCCAGCTGGCGCTGCTGTTCGCTCGCCGGTTGCAGGTGCCCGTCGTACTCACCGACCTCGACCAGGCCCGCGTGGACAAGGGCGTGGCCTACGTCCACGACGAGCTCGACAAGCTGCTGCTCAAGGGTCGTTTGAGCCAGGACAAGGCCAACCGGTTCAAGGCGCTGGTCACCGGGTCGGTGGAGAAGAAGGACGTCTTCGCCGACGCCGACTTCGTGATCGAGGCGGTCTTCGAGGAGATGGGCGTCAAGAAGTCCGTCTTCGCCGACGTCGAGGCGATCGTCTCGCCGGAGTGCGTCCTGGCGACGAACACCTCCTCGCTGTCGATCACCGAGATGGCCGCGGACCTCGAGCACCCCGAGCGGGTCGTGGGCTTCCACTTCTTCAACCCCGTCGCGGTGATGCCGCTGCTGGAGATCGTCAAGGGCGAGCAGACCGACGACGCCACGCTGGCCACGGCGTTCGCCACCGGCAAGGCGCTGAAGAAGACGACGATCCTGGTCAAGGACAGCCCGTCGTTCATCGTCAACCGGCTGCTCGGCCGGTTCATGGGCGAGGTCAGCCGGATCGTCGACGAGGGCACCCCGATCGAGGTCGCCGACGGCGCCTTCGCCGGGGTCGCGCCGATGCCGCCGTTCGTGCTGCTCTCCCTCGTCGGCCCGGCCATCGCGCTGCACAACAGCGAGACCCTGCACCGGGCCTTCCCGGACCGGTTCTACGTCTCGCCCAACCTCGAGAAGCTCGTCGCCGCGGGCAAGCCGGCCCTCTACGGCCCCGACGGCGCGGTCGACCCCGAGGTCGCGGCGATGTTCGAGTCCGGCGACACCGCGCTCAGCGCCGAGGAGGTGCGCGAGCGGGTGCTCTCGGCGCTGGCCGAGGAGGCCCGGCTGATGCTCGACGAGGGCGTCGTGGTCGGCCCCGAGGACATCGACCTCGGCATGATCACCGGCGCCGGGTTCTCCTTCTGGAACGGCGGCCTCACCATGCTGCTCGACCGGACCGGGATCTCGGAGAAGGTCACCGGCAAGAAGTTCCACTGACCCTCGGGTCACCGACCGCCGGTCTCCGGGTGCTGCGTGCCCGGGGGCCGGCGGTCTTCTCGTGTGCGCCAGGGGCGGCCCGCGAACCGGTCAGCAGGCCGCGCAGGAGTCAGGGCTGGTCGATCTCGACGTCGACCAGCGTCTCGCCGTTGTCGAGCGCGGTGACGTCCTCGACGACGCTGCGCGCGAGCTTCTGCGCGGTCAGCCCGATCTCGTCGAGGATCTTGGCGCGCTTGGCGTGCTCGAGGAAGCGCTGCGGGATCCCGTGGAGCCGCACCGGAGTCTCCACCCGGGCGTCGTTGAGGGTCTGCAGGAGCACGGAGCCGACCCCGCCGACGATGCCGTTGTCCTCGACGCACATCACCAGCCGGTGCTCGCGCGCGAGGTCGACCAGCGTCGGGTCGAGCGGCTTGACCCACCGCGGGTCGACGACGGTGACGCCGATCCCCTGGGCGACCAGCCGCTCGGCGACCTCGACGCCGGTCGCAGCCATCGAGCCGACCCCGACCAGCAGCACGTCCTTGTCGCCCCGGCGCACCAGCACGTCCATCGAACCGGCCTTGTCGACCCGTTCGATGTCGGCGGTCGGCGGCCCCTTCGGGAACCGTACGACGGTCGGGGCGTCGTCGACCTGCACCGCCTCGCGGAGCAGCTCACGCAGCCGGGCACCGTCGCGGGGAGCCGCGAGGCGCAGGCCGGGCACCACCTGGAGGATCGACATGTCCCACATGCCGTTGTGACTGGCGCCGTCGTCACCGGTGACCCCGGAGCGGTCGAGCACGAACGTGACACCGCACCTGTGCAGCGCCACGTCCATGAGCACCTGGTCGAAGGCGCGGTTGAGGAAGGTGGCGTAGATCGCCACGACGGGGTGCAGCCCGCCCATCGCGAGGCCGGCCGCGGAGGTGGCGGCGTGCTGCTCGGCGATCCCGACGTCGAAGGTCCGCTCGGGGAAGCGGGCGGCGAACTGGTCGAGCCCGACCGGGTGCAGCATCGCCGCGGTGATCCCGACGATGTCCTGGCGCTCGTCACCGAGGGCGACCATCTCCTCGGCGAAGATGTCGGTCCAGATCCGGCCCTTGGGGTTCTCCACGCCGGTCAGGGCGTCGAACGGCCCGGGCGAGTGGAAGTTGTCGGCCTCGTGGCGCTCGGCGGCGTCGTACCCGAAGCCCTTCTTGGTGATCACGTGCACGATCACCGGCCCGCCGAACCGCTTGGCCTGGGCGAGCGCCTGCTCCACGGTGGGTCGGTCGTGGCCGTCGATCGGACCGACGTACTTCAGGCCGAGGTCCTCGAAGAGGCCCTGCGGGGCGAGGGCGTCCTTCATGCCCTTCTTCACCGCGTGCAGCGCGTCGTACACCGCCGGGCCGACCCCGCGCACGCCGTTGAGGCGCTTCTTGACCAGGTCGAGGACCTGCTCGTAGCGGGGGTTGGTGCGCAGCGTGGTGAGGTGGTTGGCCAAACCGCCGACGGTCGGGGTGTAGGACCGGCCGTTGTCGTTGACGACGATGACCAGCTTGCGGTCCTGGTCGGCGGCGATGTTGTTCAACGCCTCCCACGCCATGCCGCCGGTGAGCGCACCGTCGCCGATCAGCGCGACCACGTAACGGTCCTCGCCACGGATCGAGTACGCCTTCGCGAGGCCGTCGGCGTAGGACAGCGCGGTGGAGGCGTGCGAGTTCTCCACGACGTCGTGGTCGGACTCGCCCTGGCTCGGGTAGCCGGACAGCCCGCCCTCCTGCCGCAACGTGTCGAACTGCGCGGCGCGACCGGTCAGCGCCTTGTGCACGTAGGCCTGGTGACCGGTGTCGAAGACGATCCGGTCGGTGGGCGAGTCGAACACGCGGTGGATCGCCATGGTGAGCTCGACGACGCCGAGGTTGGGGCCGAGGTGGCCGCCGGTGCGGGAGACCTTCGTGACGAGGAAGTCGCGCAGCTCGGCGGCGAGCTCGTCGAGCTGGTGGTCGTCGAGGCCCCGCAGGTCGCGCGGCCCGGTGATCGACTCCAGGTGTCCCATCAGTGCATCTTCCCAACCTCGACGAACAACCCGATGAGTCTAGTCGCCCCGGGACCAGACCCCGAAAGCGGCGAGCCCGTGCGTGAGTCGCGCTACAGACGCGCCACGAACCGCTTGCCGCGCAGTGCCTCCTCGACCAGCCCGACCGCACGCCGCTCGGCGGCGAGCCGCGCCGACTCCTCGTGCCAGGTCTCGATCGCCCGCTCGACGGTGTCGGGGTCGGCGACGTCGCGCAGGATCCACCGCGCCTCGCTCAACCCTCGGCGCACCGCGGCCTGGGACGCCTCGACGTGCAGCACCGCGAAGCGGGCGAGCACGACCGGGTGCCGGCGCAGCACCGGGTAGGAGCGGTACTCCGGCGGGCAGATGTCAAGCAGCCAGGCCTGGGCGGTCCGCTCCCAGTCGGGGGCGTCGGGTGGCCGCACCTGGCGCGGCCAGCCCGGAGGGGCGACGTGCTGGACCATGCGTCCAGGATACGTCATCTTTCGAACACCTGTTCGAGCTAGTCCAGTCGGAAATCCCGCCCTCCGGCCGGGCACTCCCCCTTATCCTCCGAGGATGCGAGTGGGCACGCTCGGTCCCACCGAGGCCTGGCGCGGCGACGCCCGCGTCGACCTGGGCACGCGCAAGCAGCGCGCGCTGCTGGCTGCCCTGGCGCTGCACCGTGGTCGGCCGGTGTCCGCCGACACCCTCGTCGACCTGCTCTGGGCCGGCCGGGCGCCGGGCGGCGTCACGGCGACGCTGCAGTCCTACGTCGCCGGGCTGCGGCGAGCTCTCGAGCCGGAGCGGCCGGCGCGTACGGCGTCCCGGGTGCTCGTCACGGTCGCCCCCGGCTATGCGCTCGCCCTCCCCGACACGGCTCTCGACGTCACCCGCTTCGAGGCGGCCGTCTCCTCGGCACACCGCGTGCTGGCACCGATGGCCGCGGTCCCGGCAGGCGGCACGACCCCCGCCACCACGTCGGCCGCCGACCTCGCCCACAGCGTGGCGACGCTCGACGAGGCGCTCGCCCTGTGGCGCGGCAGCCCGTTCCTGGAGCTCGAGGACGCTCCGGCGGCCGTGGCGGAACGGGTCCGCCTGGAGGAGCTCCGGCTGGTCGCGCTCGAGGACAAGGCCGCCGCCGGCATCGCGCTGGGCCACCACGCCCCGGTCGCCGCGGACCTCGAGGCGCTGACCTCGGCCTACCCGCTCCGGGAACGGCTGTGGGCGCTGCGTGCCATCGCGCTGACCAGGTCCGGTCGGCAGGCCGATGCGCTCGACGTGCTCGGCCAGGTGCGGCGGCTGCTCGCCGAGGAGCTGGGCATCGAGCCGGGCGGTGAGCTGCAGCGGTTGCAGACCGCCGTACTCCGCCAGGACCCGGACCTGGCCTTCGTCCCTCCGGCCGGCGGACCTGCTGCGACAACCCTGTCCGGCGCCCCGGCGGGGCTGGTCCGCGAGCCCCGACCGGACGCACCGCGCCGGGCCACCGGCCACCCGCGGCCGAGCTGGCCGCTGGTGGGCCGGGCCGGCGAGCTGACAGCACTGGTCGCGACGCTCGACGGAGCCGCCGGCGGCATCCCGCAGTTCGCGGTGGTGGTCGGTGAGCCCGGCATGGGCAAGAGCCGGCTCACCGAGGAGCTCGCCGCCGTGGCGACCGCACGCGGCGTGCGGGTGCTGCTCGGACGCTGCTCCCAGGACGAGGGAGCACCACCGCTGTGGCCCTGGGCCGACGTCCTGGCCGAGCTGGGCCACAGCCTGCCGGTCGAGGCCGGCACCCAGGACGAGAGCACGAGGTTCCGCGTCTGGGACGACATCTGCACCCGCGTGCTCGAGGCGTCCCGGGAGCAGCCGCTGCTGGTCGTGCTCGACGACCTGCACTGGGCCGACGTCTCCTCCCTGCGGGTGCTCGGACTGCTCCTGGAGACCGCTCGCGAAGGTGCACTCGCCGTGGTCGCGACCTGGCGGGACAAGCCACCGCCGACCGGCCCGCTCGCCGCGGTCGCCGACGGCCTCGCCCGGCGTCACGCGCTCCGCCTGCACCTGGCGGGCCTCGACGCCGACCAGGTCGCGGAGATGGTCCACACCGTCGCCGACACCGAACCCACCGCCGAGCAGGCCGCCGCGCTGCGCGCCCGGACCGAGGGGAACCCGTTCTTCCTGGTCGAGTACGCCCGGCTCGTCGAGCACGGCGGCGACCTGGCCGGGCTGCTCGCGGAGCCCGACCCGCCCGCGGCGGTCCAGGACGTGCTCGCCCGCCGGGTGGAGCGCCTTCCCGCCGACAGCGCGCGGCTGCTGCGGACCGCCTCGGTCATCGGCCGCGACTTCGACCTCGGCACCCTGGCACGCGCCACCGGCACCGGTGAGGACGAGGCGCTCGACGCCCTCGACAGCGCGATCTCCGCCGGACTGGTCCTCGACGCCGGGGCAGACCGGTTCCGGTTCGCGCACGCGCTGGTGCGCGACACCGTCTACACCGCACTGTCCCCCTCGCGCAGGAGCCGCGCGCACCGGCTGGTCGCCGAGGCACTCGAGGGTCACGCCGGCCGGGAGACCGAGGTCGCCCGGCACTGGCTCGCCGCCGGTCCGACGTACGCCGGCCACGCCTGGCGGGCCGCCGTCGCCGCGGCCCACGAGGCCCGCCTGGTCTACGCCTACGACGAGGCGCAGCTGTTGCTGGAGCAGGCCGTCGCGCTGCTCGACGACGACGCCTCGGCGAGCACGGTCGACGAGTACGACGTGCTGATGAGCCTGGCGACCACGCTGCGCCTTGCCGGCAAGTGGGTCGATCTGCGGCGGGTCGTGCACCGGATGATCGAGCTCGCCGACTGGGTCGGCGACGTCGAGCTGCTCGCTCGAGCGGCCACCGTGCCGAGCAGCGGCGCGCTCTGGCAGGCCGCCTACCACGGGGAGCGGGACGAGGTCACGATCGACGCCTTGCGTCGAGCACTCGACGAGCTGCCGCCGGGCGACAGCGTGCTGCGCTGCCGGGCGCTGCTCGGCCTCGCCACCGAGACGTACTACGGGGCCTGTGCGGAGGAGCGCGAGGCTCTCGCGCGCGAGGGACTCGCCATGGCACGCAGGATCGGCGACCCCTCTCTCCGTCTGGAGGCCTGTCAGACCGCGTTCGTCAGCATCTGGCGGGCCGCGACCGCCGAGCATCGCCGGGCCCTCGCCGAGGAGGCGGTCCGGCTGGCCCACCAGATCGAGGACCCGTCGGCGCTGACCGCCGCACTGACGGTGCGGGCCGTGGTCGCAGGCGAGCTCGGTGACGTCGACACCATGCAGACCGTCGCCGCCGAGGCACGGCGCCGGGCCGAGCAGCACCGGCAGCTGTACCCCCTCGTCGTACTGGACAGCCTCGAGGTGCCCTGGCACGCCATGCGCGGCGAGTGGGACCTCGCCCGGCGGCTGACCGACCACCTGGTGGCGACCGGCGAGCGGATGGCGCTCGCCCAGCTGGACAACGCCGTCGCGGGCGCCGAGCTCAGCATCGGCATGTGGCAGCGCGTCCCCGAGCAGCTGCTCCCGCGCGTGCTGGAGGCCGAGGACCACAGCAACCTGTCCGTCACCCCGGCCGTGCTCGCGCTGCTCGTGCGGGCGGGCCGGATCGAGGAGGCACGCGCCCACCGGGCGGCGCGCACGGTCGACCTGACCGCGGACAACTGGTTCTCCATGCTGCCGTGGAGCCTCGCCGCCGAAGCCGCCCTCGCTCTCCAGGACACCGACCTGGCCCGGACCAGCTACGACCTGCTGGCGCCGTATGCCGGCCGTCCCTGCATGGCGGGGTCCGGCATGGCGTTCGGGCCGGTGGACGCCTTCCTGGCGATGTCGGCAGCCGCGCTCGGGGAGACCGAGCTCGCAACGCAGCACGCCGAGTCGGCGCTCGAGCTGTGCCGGGCATGGCGGATCCCGCTGGCCGAGCAGTGGCTGCACGACCAGCGGGACCGGTACCGGTTCTAGCCCCCGATGTGGGCGAAGGCCACCTGCTCCCGCCGGGCGAACCTGCGGCGGGTGAGCCGCCAGACCACCCGGAACAGCCAGCCGGACTCCCGAAGCAGGCGCTCGCGGACGTGCGCGGGCACACCGTAGCTCGCCCAGGGCACGATCTGGAGGATCCGGGAGAGCTGCAGGCCCTTCTTGAAGTGCTCCTCCTCCATGCGCTCCCACTCCGCCTGCGACATCAGTCGCTGCACCAGCGGCAGCGCCTCGGTCTCCTCGTGCACCAGGTGCCGTCCGAGGCTGTCACGAGCCGCCTCGAGGCGTGCTGCCAGCGCCACGCGGGCGTCCTCGTCCGCCGTCGCGGCCAACCGGCGGAAGCCGGCAGCGCAGCCCTCGAGGAGCGGGTCGATCTCGGCGTGCTCGGCCTCCATCGCCTCCAGCGTCTCCCGGCCCTCCTGGTCGGCCCGGTCGAGCAGCAAGGGCCAGAGGCCGGCGTCCTCCCCACTGTGGTGATGGTGGAGGGTCTCGGAGAAGAGCGTCCAGCGCTCGGCGAGCGCCCGCCACGCGGCCCGGTCCGACACCGGGGTGCTGCGGGCGGCCGCCGTGAAAGCGGTGAGGTCGCGACGGAACGCGTGATGCATCAGGTACATCGCGTCGAGCGCCACCGGCCCCTCGGCCACGCTCGCCTGGCCGGGCAGGTCGAGCTGGGTCGGCCACGTCTGCTGCTTGGTCGTGCTGTCCATCTGTGTCTCCTGGTTGGTAGGTCGCCCGCGGCGCGGGCGTCACGGATCTGCGTTGTCGGCGGATCGAGGTCAGACGCCCACGGGCGTGCGGTCGTCGTGCTCCGCGTCGGGAGCTGCAGGGAAGTCGTCCCAGTCGAGGTGCGCCACGTCGGCCTCGATGCTCGGCAGGAGGCGGTCCAGCCAGGCGGGAAGCCACCAGTTGCGGTGTCCCAGGAGGGCCATGGTCGCCGGGACGAGGACCATCCGGATCACCGTGGCGTCGAGCAGGATCGCGACCGCCATACCGAAGCCGAGCATCTTCACGACCACGTCGGCCTCGGTCGCGAAGCCGAGGAAGACCGCGATCATGATCGCCGCGGCCGCCGAGATCACCCGGCCGGTCGAGGAGAGGCCGCGTACGACGCTCGCCCGCGCCTCCCCCGTGGCGAGCCAGTCCTCGCGGACCCGCGACAGCAGGAACACCTCGTAGTCCATGGACAGGCCGAAGAGGATCGCGAACATCAGCACCGGCAACCAGCTCGAGACCGGGACGGCGTGGTCCATGCCGAGCAGGTCGCTGCCCCAGCCCCACTGGAAGACCGCGGTGACCACGCCGTAGGCGGCCCCGATCGACAGCAGGTTCATCACCGCGGCCTTGACCGGGACCACGACCGAGCGGAACACCATCGCGAGGAGGATCACCGACACGCCGACCACGAAGCCGATCACCAGCAGGATCCGCTCGGTGAGCAGGTCGGCGATGTCGGCGAACATCGGGGTGATGCCGGTGAGCTCGACACCGTCGGGCAGGACCTCGGCGCGGATCTGCTCGACCAACGGGCCGGTCCGCTCGTCGGTGGGAGCGAAGTCGGGTTGCACCTCGAAGAACGCGAGCGCGTCGTCCGAGGACCGGCCGATCGGGCCCACCCCGGCCACGCCCGGCAGCGCGTTGAGATCGGACACGACCTCGTCCAGACCCGCGGGCGAGACCTTGTCCTGCTCGGCGACGACCAGCATGAGCCCGTTGGCGCCGGGCCCGAACTCCCCGCTGACCAGGTCGTAGGCCTTGCGGGCTGTCTGGTCGGTCGGCCGAGTGCCCGCATCCTGCGGCCAGGTGCGCATCGCCAGCGCCGGTGCGGCCAGGACGAGCATCACCAGCAGCGCCGCCAGGGCCCAGGGCAGCGGCCGGCGCCCGACCCGGCCGGCCCAGCGCTCGGTCAGCGGACGCCGGGTCGCCGAGCGCGTCCCCCTCCGGTCCCGCCTGGGCAGCACTCGCATCCCGGCCAGCCCCAGAAGCGCCGGCAACAGCGTGACGGCGGCGGCCGCGACGGCGACCACGGCGATCGCGGTGGCGAAGCCGAAGGAGGAGTACACCGACAGGCCGGCCAGGCGCAGGCCCATCAGCGAGACGAGCACGGTCGCCGAGGCGAAGACCACCGACCGGCCGGCCGTCGCGGTCGCGCGTGCGGCGGACCGCCGTACGTCGTACCCCTCACGGAGGTTCTCGACGTGGCGGGTGACCAGCAACAGGGCGTAGTCGATACCGACCCCGAGCCCGACCATCGTGGCCACGGTGGGCGCGGCGGTGCTCACGTCCATCACCGCCGCCAGCAGGGTGACGCCCCCGGAGCCCACGGCGAGCCCGACCAGCGCGACAGCAAGCGGAAGTCCTGCGCTCACCACGGAGCCGAACGCCAACACCAGAAGGACGATCGCGACCAGGACGCCGACCAGCTCACCGCGTCCGGACATCTCCTGGGCGGCGCTCTCGGGGTGGTCCCCGCTCAGCTCGACCTGCAACCCCGCGTCCTGGACGGGCGCGATCGCGGCCTCGATCGCCTCGGTCTCCCCCATCAGATCCGGATGGGTGACCGGCACGTCGTAGTGCACCATCACGATCGCGGTGTCCCCGTCGTCGGACAGCCGGGGCGGGAGCACGGCACCGACGTGCGGGAGCTGGGCGAGCCCACGGCTCAGCTGCTCCAGCTGCGCGACGGGCAGGGGGCCACCGTCGGGGTCGTGCACCACGACGCGGGCGTGCGCACCGCCCGACTCGGGCGCGTGGTCGCGCAGCAGCTCGACGCCGGCCTGGGCGCGCGCGTCCGGGACGTCGTAGTCGTCCTGGGGCGACCCGCCGTAGCCGGCGGCCAGTGCGAAGGCGGCGGTGGCCACGGCGAGCCACGCGAGGATCGTCCGCCAGGGGTGTGCGGCGGTGCCGAGCCCGAGTCGGTACAGGAAACGTGACATGCTTCATCTCCAGGTGGTCGTGGAAGGTCGCGACCAGCCTGGGACGAGGCGCTGCAGCGTCTCTGGGGGCTGACTGGGGACGGCCGTGGCCGCCGGGCTCAGACCTCGAACATGGCGACGGCGGGTTCGACGAGGCTGCCCAGCCACACCCGGCCGTCGTGCTCGCGCACCCCGGTCGCCATGTGGAACGACGAGGCGTCGACGGACCGGTCGTGCACGGTGCGGCCGGCCTCGTCGAAGGCCATCACCCGGGCGGTGCGCTTCGGCTTGGGCTGCAGCGGAGCCGGAAGTCGCCAGGCCGCGCGCCGCAACGGCATCGGGCCCCGCATCAGACCCTCGACCACCGGGTCCTTCGGCGAGGCGATGGTCACCCAGACCAGTCCGTCGCTGCCGCGAGCGATGTTGTCCGGGTAGCCCGGCAGGTCGGCGACCAGGTGGTCACGCTGCCCGGCGCGGTCGCCGGTCAGCCAGTGGCGTACGACGGTCCGCCCGGCCGTCTCGGCGACCGCGACGAAGGACTCGTCCGCGGACAGGGCGACACCGTTGGCGAACCGGAGCCCGTCGAGGACCACGGTCACCGTGCCGTCGGGGTCGCGACGAAGCAGCCGGCCCGAGGTGGTGTTCTCCACCATGTCGGCCTTCCACTGGTCGATCCCGTAGATTCGGGAGGAGTCGGTGAACCAGATCGTGCCGTCGGCCGCGACGGCCGCGTTGTTGCAGAACGCCATCCGGCGGCCGTGGACCAGCTCAGTGAGGATCTCGGTCGTACCTGTAGCGGTGTCGAGCGCGAGCAGGCCCCGGCGTGCGTCACAGACCAGCATCCGTCCGTCGGGCAGCCACTCCAGGCCCAGCGGGCGCCCGCCGGTGTCGGCCACCCGCTCCAGACGCGCACCCGCGTCGCGGATCCGCCAGATCGCGCCGTCCTCGGTGCCGGTGTAGACGGCGCCGTCCGCGCCGACCAGCACGTCCTCGGCTCCGTGCCCCGGCACGGGCACCACGGTCAGCGGGGCGGCGGCGGCAGCGTGCTTCGTCATGGCACCGGAGGTTACAGGGCTGCAGAATGGGCCGTGTGACATCCGAAGCCCTCTTGGTCGCGGCCCTGGCTGCCCCGCTACTGGCGGTGGTGGCACTGACCGTGGTCGGCGGCCGCCGACGAGGTGCGGGCTGGCTGCTCGCCGTGCTGAGCGGCGTTCTCTTCCCGCTGACCTGGGCAGTCTGGTACGTCCGCGACGAGCACCCGCGCTCGCGATACCGGCCGGTCAGGTAAGACGAGCGTGCGACCGCAGCCGACCAAGACCGCCGTCATCGTGCCGGTGCCCGAGGCCGAGCAGTCGTCGGCAGGCTGGCCTCGGCGGTGGCCTCTGTGCCGGTCTTCGAGTGCAGCTTCAGGCGCTGGGGCTGGTTCGGGCAGGACGTGCTGTGGCTCGTCCCCGATCCGGACGAGCCGTTCCGAGCACTGACCGACGCGGTGTGGCACGCATTCCCCCAGCATCCGCCGTACGGCGGCGCACACGACGATGTGGTGCCACACCTCACCGTCGGCGAGTCCCGGCTGGGATCGCCCTCAGACCTACGGCGCGTGGCGGCCACCCTCGACAGCGGCCTCCCGGTGAGGGCGCGCGTCGACCGCGCCGTGCTGATCCAGGGCACATCGGCGCCGGACTCATGGAGCACCGTCGCCGAGCTTCCGCTGGGGCGATCGGGCGTCGGGCCCACCTAGCCCGCTAGGAAGCTGAGCCGGACCTCGCGTTCGTGGTTGTCGACGTTGAGGTCGACCAGGCAGATGCTCTGCCACGTGCCGAGCGCGAGCTCACCACCGATCACCGGGACGGTGGCGTACGGCGGCACGAGCGCCGGCATCACGTGCGAGCGGCCGTGTCCGCGCGAGCCATGCCGGTGCTTCCACCGGTCGTCGGCGGGAAGCAGGTCAGCGAGCAGCGCGAGCAGGTCGTCGTCGCTGCCGGCGCCGGTCTCCAGGATCGCGATCCCGGCGGTGGCGTGCGGGACGAAGACGTGTAGCAGGCCGTCGCCGTGCCCGGCGGCGAAGCTGGCGCAGTCGCGGGTGATGTCGAGGACTGTGTCCCGGCCACCGGTCGTGTAGGAGTACGTCTCGGAGCGCATGGGCCACATCCTGCCCGTTCAGCGCCCGTCGAACATGCAGCTGGGCCTTCCGCCGGCGTCGGGCCGCGGAGCCCGGCGGGCGCGAGGCCGTAGCTGCATGTTCGACGGCACCGGTGGGGTCACAGGGTGAGCAGCGACCGGACCAGCGCGGCGACCGCCGACAGCGCCGACACGACGAGCACACCGGTGCGGATGTGGTGCCGTGGAATCCGCCGGTCGACGAGGCGCGAGAGGGCGAAGCCCAGCACCAGGGCGGGCACCATGGTCAACGCCAGCAGGAAGGTCGTGAGCTCCGCCCGGCCGGCCAGGGCCAGTCCCGCCAGGCTCATTCCCGCCCCGACGATGAAGAACAGTCCCAGTGTCGAGCGGATCTGCCGCGGCGGCCGGTGCTGGTAGAGGATCGCCATCGGAGGTCCGCCGACCGAGGTCGCCGTACCAGCCACTCCGGAGAGGAAGCCGGCGGCCGACAGCGTCACCGGGGTGACCCGGATCTCGACGGCGCGCGCGGTCAGCAGCACGCTGAGCAGCACCATCAGTCCGACCGCGACACCGAGCCCTGCGGTGGGGATGGCGGCGACGAGAGCGACACCGACGGCGGTGCCGACGATCCGCGCCGGGATCGACAGGCCCAGCCCGCGCCAGTCGATCTCGTGGTGCTCACGCACCAGGGTCACGAACGGCATCATCAGCCCCAGCCAGAGCATGAACTCCGGCATCAGCTCGGGGGCGACCAGCGCGACGACCGGTGCGGCGACCAGGCCGAGGCCCAGCCCGATCAGCCCCTGCACGCCTGCGGCAACGACAAGGGTGGCGGCCATGACGGCCGCCACCCAGGTCTCTACACCGAGGATCGTCAGCCCTTCAGCAGGCTGCGCAGGACGTACTGCATGATCCCGCCGTTGCGGTAGTACGCCGCCTCACCGGGGGTGTCGATGCGGACCTTGGCGTCGAACTCGACGTCGCCGGCCGTGACCTTCACCGTGCTCGGGATGGAGCCGTCGTTCAGGGCGGTCACGCCGGTGATCGAGAAGGTCTCCTCGCCGGTCAGACCGAGCGACTCGGCGTTCTCGCCCTCGGGGAACTGGAGCGGGAGCACGCCCATGCCGATCAGGTTGGAGCGGTGGATCCGCTCGTAGGACTCCGCGATCACGGCCTTGACGCCGAGCAGCGCGGTGCCCTTGGCCGCCCAGTCGCGCGACGAGCCGGAACCGTACTCCTTGCCGGCCAGCACGACGAGCGGGGTGCCGGCGGCGAGGTAGCTCTCCGACGCCTCGAACACCGTCGTCACCTCACCGTCCTTCGTGAAGTCACGGGTGAAGCCGCCCTCGGTGCCCGGCGCGAGCTGGTTGCGCAGCCGGATGTTGGCGAACGTGCCGCGGATCATCACCTCGTGGTTTCCGCGCCGCGACCCGTAGGAGTTGAAGTCCCGCTGCTCCACGCCGTGCTCGGCGAGGTACTTGCCCGCCGGCGAGTCCTTCTTGATCGCACCGGCCGGCGAGATGTGGTCGGTGGTCACCGAGTCACCGAGCTTGAGCAGCACCCGGGCGCCCTCGATGTCCTCGACCGGGGCCGGCTCGTCGGGCATCCCGTCGAAGTACGGCGCCTTGCGGACGTAGGTCGAGCTCTCGTCCCACGCGAAGGTGTCGCCCTCCGGCGTCGGCAGCGACTGCCAGCGCTCGTCGCCGGCGAACACGTCGGCGTAGTCCTTGGTGAACATCTCGGAGGTGATCGCCTGGCCGATGACCTCCTCGACCTCCTGCGGCGAGGGCCAGATGTCCTTCAGGAAGACGTCGTTGCCCTCGGTGTCCTTGCCGAGGCTGTCGTTGAACAGGTCGACGTCCATCGACCCGGCCAGCGCGTAGGCCACGACCAGCGGCGGGGACGCCAGGTAGTTCATCTTGATGTCGGGGTTGATCCGGCCCTCGAAGTTGCGGTTGCCCGAGAGCACCGAGACGACCGCGAGGTCGTTGTCGTTGACCGCCTTGCTCACCTCGGGGATGAGCGGACCGGAGTTGCCGATGCAGGTGGTGCAGCCGTAGCCGACCAGGTTGAAGCCGAGCTTGTCGAGGTACGGCGTGAGGCCGGCTCGCTCGTAGTAGTCGGAGACCACCTTCGAGCCCGGCGCCAGCGTGGTCTTCACCCACGGCTTGCGCTGGAGGCCCTTCTCGACGGCCTTCTTGGCGAGCAGGGCCGCACCGATCATCACCGAGGGGTTCGAGGTGTTGGTGCACGAGGTGATCGCCGCGATCGTGACGGCACCGTGGTCGATCTCGAACTCGGTGCCGTCGGCGAGCTTCACCGCGGCGGGGTTCGAGGGACGGCCGTCGGCGGCCGCGGGCGCGTGGTTGTGCCAGTCGGCCGGCTCGCCGCCGCCGTTGCTGTCGGCGGAGTACGCCGGGGCGTCGCTGGCCGGGAACGACTCGGCGGACGCCTCGTCGGCGGCGGACACCACGCCGAACGGCTTCTCCTGACCCGGGACACCGGGCTTGCGCGACTCGCCACCGGTCTCGTCCTCGGTGACGTAGTCGGCGAGCGCGGTCCGGAACGCCGCCTTGGCGTCGCTGAGCGACACCCGGTCCTGCGGCCGCTTCGGGCCGGCCAGCGACGGTACGACGGTCGCGAGGTCGAGCTCGAGCTTCTCGGAGTAGCGCGGCTCGGCGTCCGGGTCGTGCCAGAGGCCCTGCTCCTTGGCGTAGGCCTCGACCAGGGCGAGCTGCTCGTCGGACCGGCCGGTGAGCCGCAGGTAGTTCACGGTCTCCTCGTCGAGCGGGAACACCGCGATCGTCGAGCCGAACTCCGGCGACATGTTGCCGATCGTGGCGCGGTTGGCCAGCGGCAGCGCGGAGACACCGGAGCCGTAGAACTCCACGAACTTGCCGACCACGCCGTGCTTGCGCAGCATCTCGGTGATCGTGAGGACGAGGTCGGTCGCGGTCGCGCCCTCGGGCAGCTCGCCGGAGAGCTTGAAACCGACCACGCGCGGGATGAGCATCGACACCGGCTGGCCGAGCATCGCGGCCTCGGCCTCGATGCCGCCGACGCCCCAGCCGACGACGCCGATGCCGTTGACCATCGTGGTGTGGGAGTCGGTGCCGACACAGGTGTCGGGGTAGGCGACCGTCGTACCCGACTCGTCGTCACGGGTGAAGACGACGCGGGCCAGGTGCTCGATGTTGACCTGGTGCACGATGCCGGTGCCGGGCGGGACGACCTTGAAGTCGTCGAAGGCGCCCTGGCCCCAGCGCAGGAACTGGTAGCGCTCGCGGTTGCGCTCGTACTCGATCTCGACGTTGCGCTCGAACGCCTCGGGACTGCCGAAGACGTCGGCGATCACGGAGTGGTCGATGACCATCTCGGCAGGCGCGAGCGGGTTGATCTTCGACGGGTCGCCGCCGAGCTCGGCCATCGCCTCGCGCATCGTGGCGAGGTCGACGACACAGGGCACACCGGTGAAGTCCTGCATGATCACGCGTGCCGGCGTGAACTGGATCTCCTTGCTGGGCTCGGCATCGGCGTCCCAGCCGGCGAGCGCGCGGATGTCGTCGGCGGTGATGTTCGCGCCGTCCTCGGTCCGCAGCAGGTTCTCCAGCAGGATCTTCAGCGAGTAGGGCAGGGACTCGACGTCCAGCCCCTCACCTGCCACCGAGGCCAGACGGTAGATCTCGTAGGACTTTCCGTTCACGTCCAAGGTGCCCTTGGCACCGAAGCTGTCCACACTCTTGGGGCTCGGCATCTGCCGTCTCCTCACCTCTGGCTGTCACGTCCGTCTTCGGGTACCCATCTTGCCGTCGCCGTCAACGGCTCGGCTCGACCGGCCCGATATCTCTTGATGTCAAGATACATGACGTCAAGCAAGCAGGACCATCCGCCCCGCCGTCTCAGGTCTCGCTTCGGGCGCGAGCCTCGAGGTACTGATCCATCACCGCTGCCGGGATCCTGCCCCTGTCGGAGACGACGACGTTGTTCGCCGTCGCCCAGCGGCGTACGTCGGCGGGTGTTGGCGGTGCGGGTGCGAGCGGCGGCGCGGCTTCGAGCCCGCGTACGGCGAGGTCGCCGATCTTCTCCTCCGACAGCATGACCCGAGCGGCTGCGAGGAAGCGATAGGTCCACTCCTGGGCAAGCTTGCGGGTCTCGCAGAACACAATCGGCACCGTCGGGAACCGCACCTGACACTCTGCGATCGCATCGGCCACGACGCTGGGCCGGACCCGGTCGAGCTTGAAGACCTGGGAGTAGCGATCTTCGACGACCACCGCGGCTCGTGGAACTGCGGACAGCTCGGTGAGCTGGAACTTGAGCTTGCCCGTGGTCAGCGAGGAGACGAGGTCTGCCAAGGACTTGCGCTCCACCGTCGCCTGCAACCGCCCGTCGACGATGAGTCCGTAGTCGCCGGCACTGAGCGGCTCGCGCCGGACTGTAGCCTGCCGGTCGGCAAAGGTGAACGGATAGCGCTCGCGGATGTCGACCGCGATCTCGAGGTCGCCGATTCCGCTGGCGCGGGCGCCGGGGAGGGTCACCGCCGGCCGTGCCTGCTTGGCGGTGCGGGCGGTCTGCCAGAAGATCATCTGCCGACCTCGGGCGTTGGTGACGACAATCTGGGAGCGGTTCTCCCGGCTGCGGTCAAGCACGAGGTCGATCGCCGCCCCCCGTCGTACACAGGACCTCACCGGCACACGCTCGATGATCTCGGCGTCGGCGGGCCAGTCCTCGACACGGTGGCAGTAGACCTTGCCGGTGCGCGGCCAGGTGTCCTTGGCCTTGAGGATGATCCCGTCCCCGAGCGGCAGCCGGAGGAGGTACGGCAGCGTCGACCCGGGCTCGGCGTTGCGGGCGATCACGAAGTCCTCCGGCACGCAGTCACGATAGCGAGGCCGGACGGCTGGTGAAGTGCTGCCACGACCAGCCTTCCGTGGGTCGACCCTCAGGCCGGCACCAGCACGGCGACGCACTCGACGTGGTGCGTCATCGGGAAGATGTCGAAGGCCCGCAAGGAGTCCAGCCGGTAGCCGTGCTCGGCGAAGATCGCCACGTCGCGAGCCAGGGCACCAGGGTCGCAGGCGACGTAGGCCACCGCGCGGGGGCCGAGGGCGACGACCGCCGAGACGACGTCCCGCTTGGCGCCCACCCGGGGCGGGTCGAGCACGACCACGTCGCAGCTCTCCCCCACCGAGCCGCGCTCCAACGCCCGCTCGACCCGGTCCACGACCGCGGTCACCTGGGGCAGCCCGGCGAGGTTGCGCTCGGCGTCGGACACCGCAACCGGGTCGGACTCGACCGCGACGACGGCCCCCGACGGGCCCACCCGATCCGCGAGGAAGGCGGAGAAGAGCCCCACCCCGGAGTAGAGGTCGAGCGCCCGCTCCCCCGGCTGCGGCTCCAGAGCCGCCACGACCGCCGAGACGAGTACGTCGGCCGCACCCGGATGCACCTGCCAGAACCCCGACCCGGACACCTCGAAGCCGCGCCCGTCCACCTGCTCGTGCAGCACGTCGGGGCCGTCGAGGGTGATCGTGTCCCGGTCGGCCAGCACCCGCAACCGCTCGCCGGTGGCCGACACGATCGCCTCGACGCTCTCGTGCCCGGCCCAGCGGCGGTCGAGCACGGCAGGAAGGTCGGGGTGCGCGATCAGGCACCGGTCGACGTACTCGATCTGCCGGGACCGGTGCTTGCGGAGGCCGGGCCGGCCGGAGCGGTCGACGGCGAACTGCACGCGCGTGCGCCAGTCCAGGCCGTCGTGGTCACCGGGCACCGGCTCGACCGTCACCTCCACGTCCAGCCGCGCGAGGCGCTGCAGCTGCTCGCGCACGACCGCGGCCTTCAGCTCACGCTGGGCGTCGAGCCGCACGTGCTGGAAGTCGCAACCGCCGCATCGGCCCGGCCGGGCATACGGGCACGGTGGCTCGACCCGGTCCGGGGACTCGGTGAGGACCTCGACGGCGTCGGCCCGGAGGAACTTGGAGCCCTCGCCCCCCTCGGTCACCCGGGCGACGACGCGCTCGCCCGGGAGCGCGTGGCGCACGAAGATCACCCGGCCCTCGTGACGGGCGACGCAGTGCCCGCCGTGCGCGACCGGCCCGACATCGACGGTGTAGCGCTCCCCCACCAGGGAGCGTCCGCGCGCCTTGCGCTGCCGCGGTTGCCGCCTCACCGGCGGGCCCCGCCACGACGCACGTCGCCGGCCTTGGTCGCCCGCTGCACCCGCTCGGCGCGCTCCTCGGCGAGCTCGGAGGACCTCAGCTGGAACGGCACGGAGATCACCATGATGCCGGGGTTGAACAGCAGCCGGCTCTTCAGCCGCCAGGCGGTCTGGTTGTGCAGGATCTGCTCGAAGCGCCGCCCCACGACGTACTCCGGGATGTAGACCGCGACCACCCCACGCGGGTTGGCCTGCCGGATGCTGCGGGCGTACTCCACGATCGGCTTCACGATCTCCCGGTACGGCGAGTACAGGACCTTCAGGGGTACGTCGATCCCCCGCGCGTCCCACTCCTCCAGGAGCCGCGCGGTCGCGACCGGGTCGGTGTCGACGAACACCGCCTCGAGCGTGCTGGGCCGCGAGGCCTTCGCGTAGGCCAGCGCACGCATCGTCGGCTTGTGCAGCTTCGACACCGCCACGATCGCGTGCACGCGGGTCGGCAGCACCTGGTCGTCCTGCTCGACGGTGAGCTCCTCGGCGACCTCGTCGTAGTGGCGCCGGATGCCCTTCATGATCATGAAGAACGTGCCCATGGTGAGGATCGCGATCCACGCCCCGAGCAGGAACTTCGTCACCAGCACGACCACGAGCACCAACCCGGTCAGCCCGAGCCCGAAGGCGTTGATCGCGCGTGAGCGGATCATCCGGCGCCGGGCCGCCGGGTCGGTCTCGGTGCGCAGCAGGCGTGACCAGTGCCGAGTCATGCCCAGCTGGCCCAGGGTGAACGACACGAAGACGCCCACGATGTAGAGCTGGATCAGCCGCGTGACCTCGGCGTCGAACACCACGATCAGCACCACCGCGAGCACGGCGAGGATCAGGATTCCGTTGTTGTAGGCGAGCCGGTCGCCGCGCGAGGCGAGCTGGCGGGGCAGGTACCCGTCGCGGGCCAGGATCGAGCCCAGCACCGGGAACCCGTTGAACGCCGTGTTGCCCGCGAGCAGCAGCACGACCACCGTCATCGCGATCACGAAGTAGAAGCCCGGCTCGAAGTTGTCGAAGACGCCGCGGGCGATCTGGGCGAGCACGGTGTGCTGGTCGTGGTCCTCGGGCAACGGGCTGCCGTCGGCGGTCTGCAGCAGCTCGAGGTGGTGCGGGTCGACGTACCTCAGCCGCATCTCCCGCGCCAGGGCGATGACACTGAGCATCATCGCGATCGCGATCACCGCCAGCAGGAGCAGCGTGTTGGCGGCGTTGCGGCTCTTGGGACGCTGGAAGGCCGGCACCCCGTTGGAGATCGCCTCCACGCCGGTGAGCGCCACGCTGCCGGAGGAGAACGCGCGGGCCAGCAGGAACACCAGCGCCACCGTGGTGATCTGGCCCTCGTAGCCCTCGGCCTTCACGACGGAGAAGCCGGCGCTCTCCGCCTCGGGCAGGGTGCCGCCGAGCATCCGCAGCAGGCCGTAGGCCGCCATCCCGAAGATCGCGACCATGAAGCCGTAGGTCATCGCCGCGAACGCCCACGACGACTCCCGGACGCCGCGCAGGTTCAACGCGGCGAGCAGCAGGACCAGGCCCCCGGCGTACAGCGCCTCGCGCCCGGAGATGAAGGACACCGCTGCCGCCGCGGTCTGCACCGCCGAGGAGATCGACACCGCGACGGTCATCACGTAGTCCACCAGCAGCGCGCTCGCCACGGTGACACCGGCGTTCGGACCGAGGTTCACCGTGGCGACCTCGTAGTCGCCGCCACCGCTGGGATAGGCGTGCACGGTCTGGCGGTACGACGCCACCACGACCAGCATCACCACGCCGATCAGCAGCGCGATGGTCCAGGAGTACGCGTAGGCGGAGACGCCGACGAACGACAGCATGATGAAGATCTCGTCGGGGGCGTAGGCGACCGACGACAGGGCGTCACTGGAGAACACCGGCAGCGCGACGCGCTTGGGGAGCAGGTGCCCACCCCCCTGGCCGCTGCGCAGCTTGCGGCCCAGGAGGATCCGCTTGAACACGTCGCCGACACCCACGGACCGAAGGCTAGTCCACGACCCGGGGAAGCTCGCGCGATGCGGGCACACGCCGGTGTAGCGTCGTCCTCGTGCATGTCGTGATCATGGGTTGTGGCCGCGTGGGGTCCACGCTCGCCCGCAGCCTCGAGGACCGTGGCCACACCGTTGCCGTCATCGACAGCAACCCCGACGCGTTCCGCCGTCTCGGGCCGTCGTTCGAGGGGATCAAGGTCACCGGCATCGGGTTCGACCAGGACGTGCTGGACCGCGCCGGGATCGAGAAGGCCGACGCGTTCTGCGCGGTGTCGAGCGGTGACAACTCCAACATCATCGCCGCGCGCGTCGCCCGCGAGACCTTCGGGATCCAGCAGGTCGTCGCGCGGATCTACGACCCCGGCCGGGCGGAGGTGTACCAACGCCTCGGCATCGAGACGGTCGCCACGGTGAAGTGGACCGCCGACCAGGTGCTGCGACGGATCCTTCCCGCCGGCGCCGAGCCGGACTTCCGCGACCCCTCGGGCACGATCCGGCTCGACCAGTTCCGGGTGAACGAGGCCTGGATCGGCCACCGCACCGTCGAGTTCCAGCAGCAGTCCGGCAGCCGGATCGCCTGGATCGACCGGCTCGGGGAGGGCATGCTCCCCACCCGCGAGAGCGTCATCCAGGAAGGTGACGTGCTCCACCTCGTGATGCGCGAGGAGAACGCCGACCGGGTCTACTCGGTCTTCGAGAACGGACCGGAGGCCGACTGATGCGCGTCGCCATCGCCGGAGCAGGAGCGGTCGGACGCTCGATCGCCCGGGAGCTCATCACCAACGGACACAAGGTCCTGCTCATCGACAAGAACCCCGCGTCCATCAAGCCGGACCGGGTGCCCAAGGCGGAGTGGCTGCTCGCCGACTCCTGCGAGCTGTCGTCGCTGGAGGAGGCCCGCCTGGAGCACTGCGACGTGGTGATCGCCGCCACCGGTGACGACAAGGCGAACCTGGTGACCTCGCTCCTGGCGAAGACCGAGTTCGGCGTGCCCAGGACCGTGGGCCGGGTGAACCACCCGAACAACGAGTGGCTGTTCACCGAGGCCTGGGGCGTGGACGTGAACGTCTCCACCCCGCGGATCATGTCGGCGCTCGTCGAGGAGGCCGTGACCGTCGGTGACCTGGTGCGCCTGTTCACCTTCCGCAAGGGCAACGCGAACCTCGTCGAGATGACCCTGCCCGAGGACTCGCCGTACGTCGGGAAGCCGACCGGCCTGATCCCCTGGCCGGAGAACTGCGCGCTGGTGACCATCCTGCGCGACGGGATGGTCTACACCCCGACGGCGGAGCAGCCGATCGAGTCCGGTGACGAGCTGCTCTTCGTCGCGGCCGCCGACTCCGAGGCCGAGCTGCAGTCGCTGCTGGCCCCGGTCGAGCACCGCCCTCAGGGCTGAGCGACGCCCTCCGCCCGGATCGGGGTGCGGTCGCGCGCGAGCAGCCAGACCATCGCGGCGAGCGCGGCCAGCTGCAACGGCCAGCCCATGAGGATCTTGGAGAACCCGAGCACGCCCACGGCCAGGTCCGGATCCATCGCGCCGCTGCGCCCGGCGGCGTAGAGCGGCAGCTGCACGACCACCCGAACCACGCACGGCACCACGAGCATCCAGCTCAGGTGGCTGGTCAGACGGACCACCTGCGGGTCGCGGTGCCAGGCGGTCGGGTCGCCCGCCACGCTGCCGACCATGAAGCCCATGATCGGCCACCGCACCAGGATCGACAGCGTGATCGCCACGGCGTAGGCGGCGTTGTAGAGGATCCCGGGCAGGAAGTAGGCCAGGGCCTGGTCATTGGCGTCGCCGCCGCCCTGGGCGCTGCGCCAGGCGAAGAACGCGCCGATCCCGATCCCGAACAGGCTGTTGACCACGAACTGCACGGTCGATCGCTGCACGAGCCGGACGACGAGCAGCACCACGGCTGCCGTGACGCTCACGACCAGGGAGCGCTGAAGGTCCTTGCTGAGGATGAAGCTGACCGTGAACAGGATGGTGGGCACAGCGGCCTCGACCATCCCCCGGCGGCCGCCGAGCGCGTTCGCGAGCTGCGCACGGACCACCGCCTCGACGGTCTCGGTCGCATCGGGCCGGGACACGGTCTCAGTACCTGAGCTCGTAGCGCGGGTTGTACATGATCCGGGTGCGGTCGTGCACGCCGATCCGCCCGCGCACCTTCACCGAGCGGCCGGGCTCGATCCCCGCGATCCGGCGCCGGCCGAGCCACACCAGGGTGATCACGCCAGAGCCGTCGTACAGCTCGGCCTCGAGCGCGGGCACGCCACCGCGAGGACGCAGCGTGACCGTGCGCAGGCTGCCCTGCAGGTCGACGCACTCCCGGTCGGCGGCATCGGCGATCGCACAGCAACCGGCCCGGGCCGTGTCGCTGCGCAGCTCCTTGGCCTCGAGGTCGTCACTGCTGGCCCAGCGCGAGAGGGTGCGCCGGAACCGGCCCTTCACCTCGGACATACGACAAGCCTAGTCACGTCAGGAGCCACCGGGCTGGACCTGACGGGCATTGGCCGGCATCACCAGCGGCAGCGGCTCCCCGGGGGCCATCGGGCCCGCGCCGCGGACCACGACCACGTCGCGCAGCGCGGTCTCGAGCTCCCCGTCGTCCTGCGGCTGCATCGCCGGCCGGCCGAGGAAGGTGGCGCGCAGCAGCCAGCGCGGACCCTCGACGCCGAGCACCCGGGACGGCTGGGTGGCCGGCTTGCCGTCGGGCGTCTTGGCCGGCATGGCCACGCGCAGCTCGGTGCCGAAGGCACCCTCGGCCTCGGTGGCGGTCCCACCACGGCGGGCGGTCTCTGCGGCGATCTGCTTGCGGATGTCGGGCCAGATCCCGCCGTTGCGCGGGGCCGCGAACGGGCGCAGCTCCAGCGCGCCCTCCTGGTTCACCAGCATCACCGCGGCCACCTGCTGGGTCTTCTCGTCGACCTGGAGCCGCAGCTCGAGCCCCGGCCGGCCCTTGACCAGCAGACCGCCGAGGTCGACCCGAGCAGCCGTCTCCGCCTCGAGGTCCACCTCCGAGGAGTCCCACGGACCCTGCGCGCGGGCATCCTGTCCCCCTGCCGGGGACGGCGCCGCCGTGCCGGACTCGTCCGACGTGGCCTCCGCGGGCGGGCCCTCCGGGGTGTTCTTGCGACGGAACTTCACTGCTTCTCCTCGAACGCTGGTCGCGCGTTGGTGCCGAAACCTCCGGTAGAACCGTAACCCCCCGCACCACGCACGGAGTCCGGCAACTGCTCCACCTCGACGAACCTGGCGTGCTCCACCCGCTGCACGACGAGCTGGGCGATCCGGTCACCACGTCGCAGCCGCACCGGCTCGGCGGGGTCGAGGTTGATCAGCATCACCTTCACCTCGCCGCGGTAACCGGCGTCGACGGTGCCCGGAGCGTTGACGATCGAGATGCCACTGCGTGCCGCCAGCCCCGAGCGAGGGTGCACCAGGGCGACGTATCCCTCGGGGAGCGCGATGCTGATCCCGGTCGGCACCATCGCCCGCTCCCCGGGCGCGAGCTCGACGTCGACCGTGGTGGTCAGGTCGGCACCCGCGTCACCGGGGTGCGCGTACGACGGCAGCGGGACCTCGGCGTCGAGCCGGCGGATCTGGATCTCCACGTCCTCCTGCATGGTCGCCGACCCTATCGGCAGCCGGCGGCGGGGGCGGTGGCAGGCTTGTCCCCGACGAACCAGCGGCCGACCAGTGGACGAGTGAGCGAGTGACCGGCGTGAGTGCGAAGACAAGCGTGGAGTACGACGAGCGCCTGCACGTCCCGCTGCGCTGGTGGGTGCAGGCCGTGATGTTCCTGGCCAGCATCTGGCTCGCCTTCATCGTCGCGCTGCCGGCAGCAGTGGCCTGGACCGCGACCGGAGCCTTCGCCGTGGGTGTGGTGGCGCTGTTCCTGACCTACGGCTCGGCCCGGATCCGGATCGTGGAGGGGGTGCTCCACGCGGGCCGCGCCCAGATCCCGCTCAGCCTGCTGGCCGACCCCGTCGCCCTCGACCGTGAACAGACCCGGCTGCTGGCCGGCCGTGAGGCGAACGTCCACGCCTACCTGCTGCTGCGTCCGTACCTGAAGCGCGCGGTGCGGGTCACCGTCACCGACCCGATGGACCCGACGCCGTACTGGATGGTCTCGACGCGACACCCGGAGAAGCTCACCGCTGCGCTCGCCGGCGCGGGATTGCCCTGACCCGGCACGGGTACCCACCGGTCCCCGCAGTGGCAGACTGACCGTGCTCGCCACCCACCCCTACACAGGAGGAACCTATGGCCTCGGGCTCGAAGGCTTGGAGTGCGATGGCACTCGCCTCGACCGTCTTCGCCGGCATCGCGGCACGAAAGGCGATGACCACCTCGTGGAAGGTGGCCACCGGCAAGGAGCCGCCGGCGAACCCGGCCGACCCGGACGTCTCGATCGGCGAGGCGGTCACCTGGGCCGTGGTCAGCGGCGTCGCGATCGGTGTCGCCCGGATGCTCGCCTCCCGCAAGGCCGCCGACTACTACCGCCGGTCGACCGGCCACCTGCCGCCGAACCTGCAGCAGGCGACTTCCTGACGAACGAGACGACGGCCGGCTCCCGCACGTGGAGCCGGCCGTCGTCTGCTGTTCGGGCGATCAGGCGCAGTCGCGACAGATCATCTTCTTCTCGTCGGCGAGTTGGCTGCGGTGGTGGACCAGGAAGCAGCTCATGCAGGTGAACTCGTCCTCCTGGCGAGGCTTGACCTCGAGCGCGAGCTCCTCGTGGGAGAGGTCAGCCCCGGGGAGCTCGAACGACTCGGCCGCCTCGGCCTCGTCCTCGTCGACCTTCCCGGAGTTCTTGTCGTGGCGCCGCGCCTTGAGCTCTTCGAGGCTCTCCTCGGACTGGTCCTCGTCGGTCTTGCGGGGTGCGTCGTAGTCGGTGGCCATCTTCAGTCTCCTGTCCCCGTCGTGCCGGGGTGTCATGCTCGAGGATCGTCGGGGATCAAGTCGTGCGGATTGTGCCCCATCCCTCGCGGTGGTTGCACGTGCATTCCGCATCGTGTCGTGAGACTCACACCGCTCCCCGTGGCGGCGTGCCGGGTCAACGGGTGCCGGCCCCGGTCTATTCCCGCTCGTCGGCGAAGAATCCGCACGCCTCGGCGAGGTCGGCGAACTCGGTGAAACCGCCCGCCGGTGCGGCCAGGACGCAGGTGGTGCCGCCGACTCCGGGCCGGGTGGCGACGGTCGCGCCGGCCTCGGTCGCGACGAGCCCGCCGGCGGCCATGTCCCAGGGGTTCAGCCCCTCCTCGAGGTACCCGTCGAGCCGTCCCGCCGCCACCGCGCACAGGTCCAGAGCGGCCGACCCGAGCCGGCGTACGTCGCGCACCGTGGCCAGCAGCCGCCCCACGGCCGCCGCCTGCGCGGTCCGCACCTCACGAACGTAGTTGAACCCGGTGCCGATCAGGCGCTGCTCGAGCGCGACGACCTCGCGGACCCGGAGCCGCCGACCGTCGAGCCACGCGCCGCCGCCCCGGGTGGCCGTGAACGTCTCCCCCGACGCCACGTTCACCACGACGCCGGCGACGGCGCCGTCCTCGCGTGCCGCCGCGATCGAGACGGCGTACTGCGGGATGCCGTAGAGGAAGTTCACGGTGCCGTCGATCGGGTCGACCACCCAGGTGACGCCCGTCTCGGACGCCGCGGAGGAGCCCTCCTCGCCGAGGAACCCGTCGCCGGGGCGTGCCTGCGTCAGCCGGGTGTAGATCAGCTCCTCGGCGGCCCGGTCCGCCTCGGTGACGATGTCGACCGGGCTGGACTTGGTGTCGGTGACCGAGACGCCGGCCTCGCGCCGCCCGCGGACGAGCGCCGCCGCCTCGAGCGCCACGTCGCGGGCCAGCTCGAGCAGCTCCGCATCCGTCACCGGGTCAGTCCTCGCCGCACAGCGCCGGCCGTTCGCCCCGCGGGTTGGCGCAGCACCCCTTCGGGCACACGTCCCAGGACGGGGCGAGCACGCCGACCGTCGCCCGGGCGACCTCCTCGCCGCGTTCGGCGGCGGCACGCTCGAGCAGCAGGTCGCGCACCATGGCGACGAAGCGCGGGTCGACGCCCGCGGTCGCGGCCCGCACGAAGCCCAGGCCGAGCTTCTCGGCCGTGGCCTTGGCCTCCGTGTCGAGGTCGTAGACGACCTCCATGTGGTCGGAGATGAAACCGATCGGGACGACCACGACACCGCGGACACCGTCTGCGGCGAGCTGTTCGAGGTGGTCGTTCACGTCGGGCTCGAGCCACGGCACGTGGGGAGCCCCCGACCGGGAGCAGTAGACCAGCTCGCTGGCGTAGCGGTGCCCCGTCTCCTGGCGGATCCGCTCGCCGATGGCCTCGGCCACGCTCAGGTGCTGGGCCACGTAGGCGCCGCCGTCGGGGCCGCTGGCGTCGTTCATCGCCAGCGGGATCGAGTGGGTCACGAACACCACGTGCGCGTCGCGGCGGACGTCCTCGTCGAGCTCCGCGAGCGCTGCCAGGGTTGCGTCGACCATCGGCTCCACGAACCCGGGGTGGTTGAAGTAGTGACGCAGCCGGTCCAGCCGTGGTGCTCCCTCGCCGACCTCGGCAACGGCATCGGCCAGGTTCTCGCGGTACTGACGACAACCGGAGTACGACGAGTACGCGCTCGTGAACAGGCACGCGGCCCGTCGTACCCCGTCGGCCTTCATCTGCTCGATCGCCTCGGTGAGGTAGGGGTCCCAGTTGCGGTTGCCCCAGTAGACCGGGATGTCCAGCCCCGCGGAGCGGAGGTCCTCGCGGATCGCGGCAAGCAGCTCACGGTTGAGGTCGTTGATCGGGCTGCGGCCGCCGAAGAGGAAGTAGTGCTGGCCGACCTCCTCGAGACGCTCGCGCGGGATGCCCTTGCCACGGGTCACGTTCTCGAGGAAGGGGACCACGTCCTCGGGCCTCTCGGGACCACCGAAGGAGACGATCAGCAGGGCGTCGTACGGGGCCGCGTCAGGGTGCATGCGGCCATCTTAGGATTGCGCTTCTGATGCTCACTTCCTACCGTCGGGTCCTCGCCGTGCCGGGCGCAGCCCTCTTCTCCGCCACCGGCCTCGTCGCGCGACTGCCGATCTCGATGGCGAGCCTGGGCATCGTGCTGCTGATCTCGACGCGGACCGGTTCCTACCAGCTCGCCGGTGGGGTGGCCGCGGCTTACCTGGTCGGCAACGCAGGGTTCGCGGTCGTCCAGGGCAGGATGGCCGACCGGCTCGGGCAGAGCCGCGTGCTGCCGTGGACGATCCTGGTGTTCGCCGCGTCGATGGGCCTGATGATGTGGGGCGTCGAGGCGGGCTGGCGCACTCCCCTGCCGCACGCGTTCGCCGTCCTCGGCGGGGCCGCCCTGCCGCAGATCGGCTCCTGCGTCCGCGCTCGCTGGTCGCACAACGTCCCGGACAAGCGCCTGCTGCAGACGGCGTTCGCGCTGGAGGCGGTCGCCGACGAGGCGGTGTTCATGCTGGGTCCGATCCTGGTGACCCTGCTGGCGACGACGGTGCACCCGGTCGCGGGCCTGGGTACGGCGGTGGTGGCCGGCCTGCTGGGCACGCTCGCGCTGGCGAGCCAGCGCGCCACCGAGCCGCCGGCGCACCGCGGGCACACCGGCGCCGGGCCGCGCGAGCCGATGGGCTGGGTCGTCCTGGGTCCGCTCGTGGTGACTGGCCTCGCCATGGGCGTGGTCTTCGGTGGGATCGAGGTGGCCACCGTCGCCTTCGCCGAGGAGCTCGGCTCGAAGGCCGGCTCCGGGCCGCTGCTCGCGGTCATGGCGCTGGGCAGCCTGCTGGCCGGCCTCGCCTACGGGGTGGTCCACTGGCGCCGGTCCAACCCCGTCCGGTTCCGCTGGGGCATGGTGGCTCTGGCGGTCGCCACCGTCCCGCTGCCCTTCGTGGAGGGCTTCGCGCTGATGGGACTGATGCTGTTCGTGGCCGGCTTCGCGATCTCACCCACCCTGATCGCCAGCGTGGCGTGGATCGAGGAGACGGTGCCGGCTCGTCGCTTGACCGAGGGGATCTCGATCACCACGACCGGCATGTACGCCGGCGTCGCACCAGGCGCGGCCGCGGTGGGTGCGGTGATCGACCGCCATGGCGCCTCGGCGAGCTACTGGGTCCCCGTCGCTGCCGCGGCCGCCGGTGCCCTCGTCGCGCTCGCCACCATCGCCATGCCCTCGCGCGGGCGCACGTCGGCGCGGTCCGCGAGCGCCGCCGAATCTGCCTGATCAGCCGAGGAGGTCCTCGGTCTCCCACTCGGCGTCGAAGTCCACCAGCTCGTCCCAGGCGGTGAGCACGGGCTGGTAGGCCTCCCACCACCTCTCGAACCCGGGGCCGCTCGTGGCGCGTTCGAGTGATGCTCGGTCGGGCCAGCGCTGGATGGCGAGCACAGCGTCCGTGCCGTGGGACTCCAGGCTCAGGACGACGTCCGTGGTGAGCTCGCGGTAGTGAGGCTCGATCCTTGCCCTGACCAGGTCGGCGACGTCCTCCAGCGCTGTCCCCTCACGCAGGAGCCATCGCTTGTAGAGGATCACCGGGCGATCCGCGCCACTCATGCCCACAACAGTCGCGGGCGCCGGGTCGTGGCACAACCACCTTCGGTCGAAGGTGGACCGGGTCAGGGCGCACCGGTTGGCCCGGAGGTCTCACATCCTGGGACCGGGGGGGGACCGTCACGGGAGCCTGCGTTCCGTGCGCCGAACTCCAGGTCCCTGCCACAGCCCGAGGGCCGCGAAGGCACCAACCTGAACCGCTCGCCGCGATCATCTTGATATGTGAGACAGATCACAGAAAGTGTCGGTGCTGACCGGGAGCGTGGCAGGCATGACAGCAGTGC
>NZ_BAAGUV010000016.1:0-36824 GCF_054781215.1 Nocardioides pakistanensis
CGCCGACCGGGCGCTGATTCTCCACAGCCACCGAGGCTACTGCACTCAAGCAGAGATGCAGGACATCTGTTCGAACACTAGCGCCGGGTGCCGACAGTTTCGGGGTGATGTCTCAGGACTTGGGTGACCGATGGCACCACGGGGGTGCTGCCCTGTCTCAAGACATCGGTGACAGTCTGTTGGCAGGGGTGGTGAGGCGCAGATGAACGCTCGGCAATGGACCAGTGAGATCGAGTCGATCCTCGACCGCGAGCGCGAGAACCGCGGACCCTTCTGGTCCCGCGAGGACGGAAACGTCCATGCCCCGGCGAGCTTCTCGACGCTCCTCGTCCTCAACGTCCTCGGCGAGCTCGGCGCCACCCGCGACAGCGACGAGCTGATCTCCGGCGCGGTCGAGCTCCTCTTCCGGAACCAGACCGCCGACGGCGCCTTCCGCTACTCCTCGACGAGCGCCAAGCTCCCCTGCATCACCGGGCAGGCGCTGGCCGCACTGGGGAGGCTCGGCGTTGCCCGAGACCCCCGCGCGGAGGCGGGATACCGATGGCTCCTCGACGGTCAGTGGGCCGGCGGCGGCTGGCGGTGCGCCACGGTGATGCTGGGCAGATCGCCGGAGACCGATGCGAGCAACCCCGGCGCGACGCTGTTCGTCCTCGACGCATTCCGGTTCCGCAGCAACCCACAGAAGGACGAGGAAGCCCTCGCAGCGGCGGTCGACTCGCTCCTGCGCCACTGGGAGACGCGGAGCCCCCTCGGGCCCTGCGCGTTCGGCATCGGCAGCCGGTTCACGAAGGTCGAGTACCCCTTCTGGCGCTACAACCTCTTCTACTACGTCTACGTGCTGTCGCACTATCGAGCCGCGCGCGCGGACCCGCGCTTCCTCGAGGCCGTCGAGCAGCTCCGCTGCCACGTGGACGGTGACGGCCGGCTCGTCGTCGACGCGCCACCGCGCGGCTGGCAGCAGTACTCGTTCTCCCGTCGGGGCACCGCCAGCGAGCTGGCCACCGATCGCTGGCAGGAGATCCGCGCGAGCGGTCAGGACACCAGGACGACGTGAAGCGTGCGGGGTCCGTGGACGCCCTCGACCCGGTTCAGCTCGATGTCGCTGGTCGCCGAGGGTCCGCTGATCCAGGTCTGCGGACGCAGCGGATCCAGCCGGGCCACCGCATCGGGCACCCCGTGCACCACCTGTTCGGCGCGTACGACGCACACGTGCACGTCGGGCACCAGCGACAGCGCCCGCCGACCCTGGCCGGGGCCGTGGTCGAGCACGATCGTCCCCGTGGCGGCGATCCCGATCGCGGCGGCCGTCACGACGGCGTCCATCCGGTCGAGGTCGGCGGCAGAGAGCCCTTCGTCGAGCACAGCGCCCTGCACGTCGTACGGCAGGTCCACCGGCACCACCACGCGCCGCCCCTCGCCGAGCACGGACCGGATCGTCGCGACAACCTCGCCGACGCCGCACGAGGTGACGGTCGCACGGTAGTGCTCGACGCGCTCCACGAAGAGCCCGACCAGGTCGGCGGGGCCCGGCACGTCGCGGTAGCCACGCGGCACGGTGACCGCGGACCGGTCGGCGTGCTCGAGGGCGCCCCGGACGCGACCGAGGATCTCGTCACGGGCGCTCACCGCCGGCCCCCCGTCGTGCGCCGCCACCACGCTCGGAACGACTCCACCGGCGGCGCGGGCAGGTCGCGCGCATCGCTCCACGCCGAGCCGGGCCAGGGCAACCGGCTCAGCGCGCGCCGCCCTCCGGGCAGGGTACGGCGGCCAACCCGGTCAGCGAGCCGACCGGCCACGCCCGACGCCCGCTCCAGGAAACCCAGCCGACCGGCGGACGAGAACGCCCACGACGCGGACCTCATCGCCGCGGCCTCAGCGACATGGGAGGCGGTTCCACGCCGCGCGTCGACGACCTGGGCGCGCAGGTCCACGAGCACCGAGGGGATGTCGATCCGCACCGGGCACGCCTCGAAGCACGCACCGCACAACGAGGAGGCGTAGGGCAACGAGTCGGTCTGCTCGTCGGTGCCGGGACCGCGAAGCAGCGGGTTGAGGATCGCCCCGATCGGTCCCGGGTACACCGAGCCGTAGGCGTGGCCGCCGGTCCGCTCGTAGACAGGGCACACGTTCAGGCACGCCGAGCACCGGATGCACCGCAGCGCCTGGCGGCCGACCTCGTCGGCGAGCGCGCGGGTGCGGCCGTTGTCGAGGAGCACCACGTGCACCTCCTGCGGGCCGTCGCCGGGCGTGACCCCGGACCAGGTGGAGGTGTAGGGGTTCATCCGCTCCCCGGTCGAGGAGCGCGGCAGCAGCTGCAGGAACACGTCGAGGTCGCGCCAGGTCGGCACCACCTTCTCGATCCCGACCACGGACACGAGCACGTCAGGCAGGGTCAGGCACATCCGTCCGTTGCCCTCGGACTCGACGACGACCAACGTGCCGGTCTCGGCGACGGCGAAGTTGGCACCGGACACGGCCATCCGCGCGCGCAGGAACTTCTCGCGCAGGTGCAGCCGTGCGGCACCGGCGAGGTCCGCCGGTTCGTCGCTGAGGTCGTCGGGCGCCGCCCGGCCGGCCCGGGCCATCTCGCGACGGAAGATCTCCCGGATCTCCGCGCGGTTGCGGTGGATCGCGGGCACCAGGATGTGGGAGGGCAGGTCGTCGCCCAGCTGCACGATCAGCTCGGCCAGGTCGGTCTCCCAGGCCGAGATCCCGGCCGCCTCGAGCGCGCCGTTGAGCTCGATCTCCTGGGTGGCCATCGACTTGACCTTCACGACCTCGTCGACGCCGTGCTGCTGGGCGACCCGGGTGACGATCTCGCAGGCCTCGGCCGCGTCGCGGGCCCAGTGCACCGTCGCCCCGCGCGCGACGAGCGCCGCCTCCAACGCGAGCAGGTGCTCGTCGAGGTGCAGCAGCGTGTTGTCCTTGATCGCCGCGCCGGCCAGCCGCAGCTCCGCCCAGTCCTCCACCTCGCCGACCACGGCTGCCCGCTTCGCACGGATGGTGCCGGTCGCGTGGGCGAGGTTCGACCGGAGCTGGGTGTCGGCGAGCGCAGTGCGCGCCGCGGCCGGGAACGCCGGCATCCCCACGAACGTCGCGCTCACGACGCGCTCCCCGAAGAGGCGGCGTCCACCGGATGCTCACGCGGCGTGGCGCTCTCCTCGGTGGCGGCCAGGATCTCCGCGAGGTGCATCACCCGCACCCCCGACCGCTGCCGCGACAGCACGCCGCCGATGTGCATCAGGCACGAGTTGTCGCCCGCGACCAGCACCTCCGCTCCGGTGTCCCGCACGTGCCTGGCCTTGTCGGAGCCCATCGCCACGGACGTCTCGGCGTTCTTCACCGCGAACGTGCCGCCGAACCCGCAGCACTCCTCCGCGTGCGGGAGGTCCACCAGCCGCAGCCCCCGCACCGCCTCGAGCAGCCGTCGGGGCCGGTCACCGACGCCGAGCATCCGCAGGCTGTGGCAGGTCGGGTGGTAGGTCACCGTGTGCGGGAAGTACGCCCCCACGTCGGTCACCCCGAGCACGTCGACGAGGAACTCGCTCAGCTCGTGGACCCTCGGCGAGACCTCCTCGACCGCGCGGGACAGTCCCGGGTCCCCGGCTCGCCGAGCGACGATCGAGTGCTGGTGGCGGGCCGATCCCGCACAGGATCCCGAAGGAGTCACCACGGCGTCGTACCCGTCGAAGACCCGCACGAAGTTGCGTACGACGGGCACCGCCTCGTCGAGGTAGCCGGTGTTGACCATCGGCTGCGCGCAGCACGTCTGCGCCTCGGGGAACTCCACGTCCACGCCCAACCGGCGCAGCAGGCGCACCACGGCCTTCCCGGTGTCGGGGAACATCGCGTCATTGACGCAGGTCACCATCAACGCCACCCTCATGGGCCCACCCTCGCACCTCGGCGGCGTCCCAGTCAGCAGCGAGGCGTCATGCTGCGCCGAAGTCAGGCTGCCTTGCGCCGAGCGGCTCGCTCCGCGGAGGCGGAGTCCTCGCGCAGCATCCGGAGCACGGCTCGCTCGAGCGCCAGCTGCCGCTCGTCGGGCGAGTCGTAGCTGCGTCGCACGGCCGCCTCGATCGTCGTACCGTCCTCGTAGAGGTCGATCACCCGCGGGTCGACGTACGAGCTCCGCGCGATCGTGGGCGTGTTGCCGAGGTACTCCGAGACCTCCACCATCGCCTGGCGCACCGCCCGCTTGCGCGACGCCTTGGTGTGGCCGGGCTCGTCGGAGGAGGCGAGCGAGACCGCGGCGAGCACCGTGGCGTGCCAGGTGCGGAAGTCCTTCGCGGTGATCTCCGCGCCGGTGGTCGAGCGCAGGTAGTCGTTGACCGTCATCGCGTCGAGCGGACTCCACCGCCGACCCTCGCGATAGGCCAGCAGCCGGTCCCCACCTCCGCGTCGGCGGCGCATCGTCTCGACCGCGGAGATCGCCAGCGGGTCGTCGATCTCGATGCAGTGCTCGATCCCGGACTTGCCGGTGAAGCAGAACACCAGCCGGTCGCGGTGCCGGCGCACGTGCCGCTTCTCCAGCGTGGTCAGCCCGAAGCTGCCGTTGGTGTCGGTGTAGGAGTCCGAGCCGATCCGGAAGTAGCCGAGGTCCAGGAGGCGTACGGCGGTCGCGGCGGCGCGCTCCATCGGCATGCCGCCCATCGCGATGTGCTCGAGGATCGCCGCGCGCGCACGCGGCAGCTCGGCGGCTACCTCGGTGACCCGGTCGAACTTCATCTTGTCGCGCTTCACGCGCCACTCGGGGTGGTAGAGGTACTGCCTGCGCCCCGCGGCGTCGACGCCGACGGCCTGGATGTGGCCGTTCGGGTGCGGGCAGATCCACACCTCCTGCCACGCCGGCGGGATCACCAGGGACTTGCAGCGCTCGACGTCGTCGGCGCACAGCCGCTCGCCGCGCTGGTCGAGGTAGACGAACCCCTTGCCCGCACGGCGGCGTGTCCAGCCCGCGCTGTTGGGCGAGACGGTTCGGAGTCGGGGCATGCCCGGAAGTCCCCCGAACGAGGGTGCCTCAAACCGCGCGGCGTCAGTCTGGCCATTGACAGCCGCAAGACAGCTGGGTCAGATCATGACGCCATTCGCGGAGGCTCGACCGCTACATGAAGTTCATTCGGCTCGTCGAGTCGAGGGTGCTGGTCCGGCGGCACAGACAAAGCCGACCCCAGGACGGCATGTTCGCTAGTCTGCCCGCGACACAACGACGTGACGCTTGAGGAGCGCCAACGCACAGCGGACCCATCTCGACGGCTTTGCGCGATAGCGGCGGCCGATGCCGGGCAAGATTGCAGCCCCGCCGCGTTCTGTCGACTCTTCGGCACCGCGGCACGGGGAAGGCTCTAGGCGACATGATGCCCAGTGCGCCTGTGGGCCGCCGGTGGCCTTCGCGGGGCCATACGACCAACGCCAGGGTCGGACCGTCCAGCGATGAGACAGGCACCCAGCAGCGCAATCAAGAGGAACCAGACGATGCCCTCATTGAACAGGGAGATGCGCCACAATTCCGCAAAGCAATACCCGATGACAAAACTCCCGAGTGCCATGTAGCTGCTATACCGACTCAGATGCCCCATGAGGAAGCCGGCTAAAGCGACGACGAAGGTCATCGCAGGGAAAGACCATCCGCCGAGCAGGCCATACACAGCCGCAAGGGCCGAGTTCGTGCTTAGCGAAGCTTCGACTGAGACGCTACCGCGGTACCAATTCAACCGCCGGTTGGTCTCGCCGTCGGGGGCGTCCCCCAGGAACGAGGGAAGCATAAGGTCCTCAAGGCCCCGCGTCACGTCCCCAGCGCCGAGCGCGGGGAACTGCCACGCACCGGCGTTGGCGGTTCCTATAGCAGCCTGCGTTGGGGTGCCGATGTAGGCCACAGCCTCGCTGGCCAACATTGCCGCTGGATTTCGCGTCCCGCGCACCGATTCATAGTAGTTCGCATTTCGGACGTAGTTGGCGTACCCCAGTACCATCAGGGCCAAAACGACGGCCAGCACAAGGCCCTTCTTGTGTCGTGCCAGGCTCCCCTCCCTACGGAGCACGAGAAGTCCCACGAAGAGAAGCGCACTCATCACGAGACTCAAGCGGGAAGCGACAAGTACGGATCCTACGAGGAGGCCCAGGTTGAGCCAGTGCACTGACCGCCGTTCACGCAATACGACGAGGCGGTGCGTGGCGATCGCTCCGGAGGCAATGGTGGCGTAGCGGAGGGTTGCCACGCCGGCGGTCATGGGGACCGCCTCGCGAACCGCGTTGAAGGAGCGTTCTCGGACCGCTTGCACTACCAATCCGGGTGACTGGAGTTCCACGAGCACGTACATCCCAACCACTCCGGCCGCTCCGAGCCAGGTCAAGATGCGGTACACGCGCGCGTCGTCGGCGTTGTCAAGGTTCTCAAGCGGCTCTGTCTGTCGTCCGGCAAGCCAAGCCACCATGGCGACAACGGCCAGCAGGCCGTACCAGGCGAGGAGGAAGGCGATCCCCTCGAGGCTCAGTTCCTCGCGCTCGTTGAAACCCCGTCGAAATGAGTCCGGCCAAGGGGTGACCCAGACTAGGAAACTGATAGACGCCGGGACGGCGACCAGCCATCCCGGCCGCGAGACCGCTTTCCCCCACGTCACTCGTGCATGCTACGCGAAGCGGACAGGTTGCAGATGCGGAGGATGCTCGACGCGGAACCACACGATCCCGTCTTAGTAAGCACCATCGCGGCCTATGACCGCCTTCACGGTCTTGGCGATGATCACCAGGTCGTTGACCATCGACCAGTTGTCGACGTAGTAGAGGTCCAGCCGGACCGCCTCGTTCCAGCTCAGCGAGGATCGACCGGAGACCTGCCAAAGCCCGGTCATCCCGGGCCGCACGAGGAGCCGGCGCCGCATGGCGTTGTCGTAGGTCTCGACCTCCCACTCCTGCTGTGGGCGTGGTCCGACGAGGCTCATCTCCCCGAAGAGGACGTTGAACAGCTGCGGGAACTCGTCGATGGAGAAGCGACGGATGAACCGGCCGATCCGGGTGATCCGCGGGTCTTGCTCCATCTTCCACAGCGCACCCTCGTGCTCCGCCTCGGCACGGAGCTTTTCCTCGAGAGCATCGGCATTGACGTGCATCGACCTGAACTTCAGGCACTCGAACAAGTCGCCGTCGAGACCCACCCGCTTCTGCCGGTAGAAGACCGGACCACCGTCCTCGAGCTTGATCAGCAGCGCCACGACGAGCAGCAGCGGGCTGATCGCCACCACCCCGAGCAGGGCGCCGAGGAAGTCGAAGAGGCGCTTGGACGCACCGCCGGCGGCGTCGGACTGCGGCCCGTCGACGTGCAGCAGCGGCAGCCCGGCGACGGGACGCATGTGGATCCGCGGGCCGGCCACGTCGGTGAGCGAGGGGACGACGACGAGGTCGATGTCGCTGCCCTCGAGGTCCCACGCGATCCGCCGGAGGTCGGCCGAGGAGGCGTATCCGCCGCGGGCCACGAGCACCGTGTCGGCACCCACCTCGTCGCACACCCGGCGGGCGTCGGAGACGGCGCCCAGGTGCGGCACGCCCATCTGCGCCTCGTCGACGGGGATCCCCTGCGGGACGCAGCCCCCGACGATCACGTAACCGACGTATTGCTCACGGTGGAGCACCTCGACGAGCTCGCCGATCGCGGCGGGGCCGCCGACGGCGACGACCCGGTGCAGCACCTTCCCGTGCACGCGCAGACGGTGCAGCACCTTGCGGACCAGATAGCGCTCGGCAAGCAGCATCGGCGTGCCGAGGAAGAAGGTCAGCAGCACGAATCCGCGCGAGAGATCGGAGTTGAGCAGGTAGGAGATCATCCCGACGCCGCCGGCGGTGATCACCGACGCGAGCGAGACGAGCTTGAACTCCTCCTGGCCGGCGCCGAAGACCCGCTCGGAGTAGCTGCCCTGGGCCGCCAGGACGACCAGCCAGAGGAGGCCGATCCACGGCCCGACGGTCTCGGAGAGACGCTGGTCGGGGTCGATGTCGGCGGCCCACACGTCGAGGTTGAGGCGCAGCTCCCACGCCCAGAGGATCGCGGCGGTGATGACGAGGAGGTCGGCGACCGCGACGAGTACGAGCATGCGCGCGAGGTGGCGGCGAGTGCGGTTGCGATCCGCGACACCGGACCCTTGCTGCTCGACTCCCCCGACGACGGCCACGGATCCCCCTTCCTGCAGGCGCACGGGGACGCGTAGGCCCCGTATCCGCTTTGTGAGGATACCCCCGCGAGCGCCGCTAAACGTGCACTGTGCCCGATTGGCACCGCCCCTCCTGCCGAGGGCCGGAGGGGGTCAGCGGCGGGTCAGCGACCGCAGCGCAGGGCGTACGTCGACCAGGTACACGATCGACGCGACGGCACCGACCATGTTGAGCAGGTGGATCGGGTGCCAGATCAGCATGTGCGCGACCAAGGCGATGGCCAGGATGACCACCCACATCTTCTTGGTCTGCTTGCCGGCCGCCTCGAACTCCTCCGGCCGGTGGGCGAGGGCGTCGATGAACGCCCATGCCTCCACGGCGAACAGCGCGAGCGCAGCGACGAGGATGATGGAGTTCTGGATGTCGTAGACGAGCAGCGGCACGAGCCAATCCTACGCATGAACGGCAACTGCCCCCGCCTCGTGGCGGGGGCAGTCGGGTGTCACTCGTCGGGCGACAGGATCAGTCGCCGACCTTCTCGGCGGCGTCGCCGGCGGCCTTGCTGGCGGCCGACGCGGTCTTCTGCGCCGACGTGGTGGTCGCCTTGACGTTGCGCTTGGCGGTGCCGGCGGTCTTCTTGGCAGCCGTCTTCGTGGTCTTCGCCGCGCGCTTGGTCGTGCCGGCGGTGGCCTTCGCGGACTTCGTGGTCTGGGTCCGGGTGGTCTTCGCCTTCGCCACGGCGGTCTGAGCCGACGCCTTCGCGTCCTGGGTGGCCTGCTGGCGGCGGATCCGGGCGACCAGGTTGCGACCACGAGCAGCGAGGTCGCCGTAGGTCTCGGTCACCTCGGCAACGGTGTCGTTGACGTAGGACTCCAGCTGGGCCCGAGCCTTGGTCGCCCGTGCCTCGACGGTGGTCCGCGCCTCCTTGGCGTCCTCGTTGAGCTCGTCGATCCGGGCCGTGACGACGGTCTGGACCTGGTCGCGCAGCGCCTTCGGCTCGAGGTCGAGCTTCGCGAAGCGGGCCTGGATGTCCGCGCTGTAGTGACGTGCACGCTCGACGGCGAGGTCGGTGACCCCGACCACGGCGTACAGCGGGGCGGTTGCGTCGATCTTCTTGGTAGCCATGTGCTTACCTCCTCAGTTCCCGGAGGGCTCCTCGGCCCCACCGGAAGTCGTTGTTGCGGCCGGCCCCGAGACAGGATCGACCGGTGCGCCGTTGGCGGCGCGGAAGGACTGGTAGACGTCCAGCAGCGACTGCTTCTGCCGCTCGGTCAGCCCCGGGTCGGCCAGGATCGCCAGCTCGACGGAGCGGACCCCCTCCTCGTCCGGGTCGAGGATCCCCGCCCGCACGTAGAGGGTCTCGGCAGAGATGCGGAGCGCCTTCGCGAGCTGCTGGAGCACTTCCGCTGACGGCCGGCGCAGACCGCGTTCGATCTGGCTCAGGTACGGGTTCGACACACCGGTCTGCTCGGCGAGCTGCCGCAGCGAGAGCTCGGCGCTGACGCGCTGCTCCCGGAGGTACTCACCGAGGCTCTCGACGGTCTTGCCGACCTTTCCCTTGCCCACACCCCCATCGTGCTAACTCTTGCAAGCAGATACAAGAGGCGTGGAGGTGAGACGGGGCACATTCCGCCTTACAGATAAGGCACTTCCAGGAGGAATCGGTGTTAGCTGGCGGAGCAAGCGGACGTCTGCACGTCGCCGACGCCGGACGAGTGCGCACCCGGCGTCACCCGCAGGTTCACCGCACCAGGCTGGTCGAGTCCGCTCATCACGACGTAACGCAACCGCCGCGTCTGCCCCGGCGCGAGGTCGACCGTCCGCGTCACCACCGGATGGCCGAGGTGGTCCACCGAGCTGACGGGCAGCTCCTCACCGTCGATCGTCGAGGACTCGACCCACCCCTCGACCGGCGCGTAGAGGTGGGTGACCAGCCGCATGGACCCCGGCTCCACGCCGATCTGCTCGGCCATGCCGACGACGTAGTCCGGAAGCTGGGAAGGGTCACGAGGCGCGGTCGAGCGCAGCGTCACCGTCACCTCGAGCTCCTGACGCCCCTCGCGGTTGCAGGCGACCGGCTCCACGTCGACTCGATGCTCGAGGAAGTACTGCATCTTGGCGCCGGTGCCGTCGTTGAGGAAGACGCCGACGAAGGGCCTCTCCACCCCCGGCGAGAGGGGGATCTCGCCGCCGAGCGGCGTCTGCGCGAGCAGGTCCTGCTCGGCCTCGACCGACGACCACGCGTAGACCCGGCGCTCGCGCACGCCCCGCGTGAGTCCGTCGAGCACCTCCGTGGGGTCACCGGCGCCCGAGACGATCTTCTCGAAGACCGCTCGCGCCGCGGCCGCGAAGAACGCGTCCTGGGCAGCCGGGTCGGGCAGGCGGCTGTAGATGTCGTTGAGCAGCAACGGCACCGCGTCCTCGGCGGCCAGTCGCTCACCGCCCGGGAGGTCGACCGGCCCGGTCCCCTCGAGCACGTAGGAGAGCGCCACCGGGTCGACCGAGACGATCCCGTCGACCGCCGTACCCAGACGTTTCTGCCACATGGCTCGGGCCAGCTGCGCGGTGCGCGGGAAGTCGGGGGTGAAGTTGATGTTCTGCGGGAAGAGCGCCAGCTCCTCGCTGAAGAGGTCGAGCTCCTCGTCGGTGACCGGCAGGGCCGGCCGCGGCAGCTCACCGAACTCAGAAGCTCCGCCCTGCTGGCCGAGCCTGATCCGCCCGCGGTGGACGGTCATCGTCGCCCACGCACCCGGGATGCCGCCGGTGGCGCGGACCTCCGCGTTGTTCTGGAAAAGCACCAGGTAGGTCCGCTCGCCGTCCGCGCCGAGCATCGAGGGCAGCAGGCGCACCGCGTAGGACGCCTTCGCGGACAGAGACGCAGCATCGGCGAGCTTGGTCTGCATCAGCTCGACCGGCTCGGCGAGCGCATCATTGAGCTCGGCGGTGTCGATCGCGGCGACGCGGTCTTCTTGAAGCTGCATGTGGGCGTCGGCACGGATCACCGCCGGCGCGACCTCGGCGAGCGGAGCGGTGTCGATCCGGCCGTCGGTGGGCCGCAGGCTCTCGGGGGTGAGCTTCTCTCCCGCGTCGATCACGGTGGGCAGCACGTCGACCGCGAGCCGGTCGGTGACGTCGGCGACGGTGCGTACGGCGTCCACGTCGTCGCCGACCCCGGGCAGGCGGCTGGTGATCCACCAGCCGGGTCCCTGGGTGTTGGCGCTCGCCTCCGCGGCAGCGTCCTGGGCACTCTGCAGGCGTGCTCGAGCGGCCTCCTGCTCACCGGAGGTCAGCGCGTCAGCGATCTCCTCGAAGTCGGCGGCGACCGTCTGCAGCGCGTCACGCGCCTGGAGGGCCTGATAACCGGTGAATCCGACCAGCGCAACGACAACGACTCCGGTCAGCCCGAGGGCCAACCGGAGTCGTTGTGCGTGATGCGAACGTGCCAACGCTGGCGATCAGCGGCGGAAGACGCGGAGGTCCGTGGCGTGCGAGCTGCGCGTGAAGTGGTCGGAGCCGAGGTACTTCACGATCACGTCGTAGTAGCCGGCCCGACGCTTGCCGAACCACGCGCGGGCGCTCTCACCGCTGAGCTCCACGGTGCGGCGAGCAAGGACGACGCCACGGCGCTTGAGGATCACGCGCGCCTTGCCGACGACCGGGTGCTGGCTGACCGAACCGACGGACACGTTGACCCGAACGGCCTTGGTGCGGCTGAGGTTCGGAGCATGGGCCGCGGTGCGGGTCGGCGCCTTGCGGACGGTGTAGAACGCGTCCGCGGCACTGCTGCCGGTGAAGCCGGCGCAGTCGCTTGGGTTGTAGCGGGCGGTGACCCGGTAGGTCTGCCGGGAGGCGAGACGGCTCGGCAGGCTGACACTGACGGTTCCGTTGCTGACGGCCGGATTCCACGACCGGATCACGCTGCCGCTGCCGTTGAACAGCCGGATCCGGACGGTGCCGGCCGGAGTGCCCTGGCCGGCCTCATCGGAGCTCACGCGGACCGAGACGCCGTTGCTGGCGCCGTACGGGCCCTGGACTCGCTGCAGGCTCATCTGGGTCGTGGTCGACGCGTTGGCCGGGTAGCCGTGGCAGCTCACGTTGTCGATCTCGGGGGCCGCCGTGGTGACGGCCGGCGTGGCGACCAGCGCCATCGAGAGAGCGGTGCCGGTGGCGGCAGCCCCGGCGAAAGACTTGAACAGGATCTTCTTGAACATGGGTTCCCCTCGTATCCGACCGCGGGACGGCGGCCGGCAGCTCCACGCTCAGGTTCGTCCATCTCCCCCGAGACAACCGTGAAGTTTGCGCTACGCAACCTACCACGCATATGCACCAAATCGCATGCGATCGCCCAAGCCCGGTGGTTGAGGAGGGAGCGGAGCGACCGTCTCGAAACCACCGGGACAGAAGGCCTCAGAACACCGCCCGGATCTCCCCCACGCGCCGCCCCCCGCCGAACAGCGGCACATCCCCGGTCGCAGCGACCTCGTCGACGTCCACACCCGGCAGCTCACCGATCTCCAGCCGCCGCAGCACCTCCGCCATCAGCACCGGTCGCACGCGTGCCGCACCGTCGTCGGTCTTGATCGCGACCGCGCGCCCATCGGGCAGCGCGACGGCGTAGCACGACTCTGCCCCGGCCTTGCCGATCGCGCCGGGGATCGCCTTGAGCAGCCGCGCCTCGTCACGGCGAGACCCGGACACGTGCTCGGGGTGCTGCCGGATCGCCTCGGCGACCCGCCGCTCGGGACCACCCTCGGCGACCGCGATCGCGCGGAACGCCCGCGCGAGGCCGGGCAGGGACGTGGACAGCAACGGCGCGCCGCAGCCGTCGACGGCGACCATCTCGACCGGCTCACCGGTCAGCTCCGCGAACGTCCTTGCGATGGCGAGCTGCAGCGGGTGGTCGGGAGAGAGGTACGTCGAGGTGTCCCAGCCGTTCGCGACGCAGGTGGCGAGCATCGCGGCGTGCTTGCCCGAGCAGTTCATCGCGATCGACGTCTTGCCGCCACCAGAGCGGAGCACGTCCTCGCGCGCCTCGTCGTCGAGCGGGAAGTCGGGCGGGGTCTGCAGCGCCGACTCGTCGAGGCCGACACCGGCGAGGATCTTGCGGACCCCGTCGAGATGAAACGGCTCCCCGGAGTGCGAGGCGCAGGCCAGCGCGAGCAGCTCACCGTCCAGCTCCAGCCCGGACCGGAGCATGCCGAGCGCCTGGACCGGCTTGTTGCACGAGCGCGGGAAGACCTGCGACTCCACGTCACCGACGCCCCACGCCAGACTCCCGTCAACGTTGAGCACGGCCACCGACCCGTAGTGGTGGCCCTCCACGAACCCCGAACGCACGATCTCGGCCACGACCACAGGTTTCGCCATGGCGCGACAGTAACGCTCCCCGGTGGTCGAGCCCCAGCGGTGGTCGAGCCTGTCGAGACCCAGCCGGTGGTCGAGCCTCACCGCTGGTCGAGCCTGTCGAGACCCCGGGTGCGATCATTGCCCGGTGTCCGAACCGACGAGCACCCCTCCCCAGCACTCGCCCTCCCCGCGCGAGCTCGACGACCTCGAGCTCCTCAGCCACGGCGCGCTCGCCCCGCTGACCGGGTTCGAGGGCCGCGACGGCCTGGTCACCCTCCACGTCCCCGCGGACGTCGCCGCCGCAGCGACGCGGGCGGGCGCGCTGGAGCTCGTCGACCCCGAGGGCGTCCCGCTCGCGACCGTCACCGTCGAGTCGACCTACGACGCCGGCGACGGCACCGTCGGGATCGTCGGGGATGTCGCGCCGATCACGCACAACGAGTTCGGCGCGTTCCGTCGCCTCTACCTCTCACCGGAGCAGGTGCGGCAGCAGTACGGCGCCACGACGGTCACCGTCCCGGTCGCCGGGCCGCTGACCACCCACGACATCGAGCGCATCGCCGCCGCGTCGGCCGAAGCGCGCGTCGTACTCCTCGCACTGGTGGGCGCCGGAACCCCCGAGCTCCCCGCACCCGCTTTGATCCGGGCCACCCTCGCGGCTGCGAGCCACCTGCCCGACGCGCACGTGGTCGCCGTCCCCCTCGCCTCCCGCGGCGACGCGACCCTCGACCACGACCTGGGGCAGCGGGTCGTCGCGGCATACGCGCCGGGCGAGATCGTCGCCGTCACCGGCGAGGGCGAGCTGCCCGACGACGTCGCCGCCATCGTGGACGCTGCCCTCCCCGGGCCGGACGAACAGGGCCTCGTGCTGTTCTTCACCGGCCTGTCGGGCAGTGGCAAGTCGACCCTCGCGCGCGCGCTGCACGACGTGATCCTCGAGCAGGGCGAGCGCACGGTGACCAGCCTCGACGGCGACGTCGTACGACGGAACCTCTCGAAGGGTCTGACCTTCTCCAAGGAGGACCGCGAGACCAACATCCGCCGGATCGGGTGGGTCGCCGCGGAGATCGGCCGGCACGGCGGCGTTGCCATCTGCAGCCCGATCGCGCCGTTCGACAGCACCCGCAAGCAGGTCCGGCAGATGGTCGAGGAGGCCGGCGGCGCCTTCGTGCTGATCCACGTCGCCACACCGCTGGAGGAGTGCGAGCGCCGCGACCGCAAGGGGCTGTACGCCAAGGCCCGCCGCGGCGAGATCCCGGAGTTCACCGGCATCTCCTCGCCCTACGAGGAGCCCGAGGACGCCGCAGTCCGTGTCGACACCACCGGCCGCCCGATCGAGGACGCCCTCGACGACGTGCTCACCTACCTGCGAGACGAGGGCTACTTCCCGGTGGTTTCGACGGGCTCAACCACCGACCGACCGCTGGTCGAGCCGTCCCCGCTGGTCGAGCCTGTCGAGACCCGGGACCGCTGATGGCCGACCTTCTCACCATGTCCGCCTTCTCGGTGCTGGTCGTCGCCTTCTTCGTCGGCATCGTCGTCGGCCTCACCGGCATGGGTGGCGGTGCGCTGATGACACCTGCGCTGATCTTCCTCGGCGTGAACCCCACCGCCGCGGTCGCCAACGACCTGGTCTCGGCCTCGGTCAGCAAGAGCGTCGGCGCCGCGGTGCACTGGCGCGAGGGGTCGCCGCACATCAAGCTCGCGCTGTGGCTGATCGCCGGCTCCGTCCCGACCGCGTTCGCCGGCGCGTTCCTGATCCAGGCGTTCGGGGGCGGCGAGGGTGAGCAGGACAACTTCCTCACGTACGCCATCGGCGCGGCACTGCTGTTCACCGCGAGCACCTACGCGCTGCGGATGTACCTCAACCTGCGCGTGGTCACCAGCGGTGGCGACGTGCACTTCGAGCAGAACCCTCCGGTCAAGCCGGTGCCCACGCTGCTCGTCGGCGCCCTCGGCGGCCTGCTGGTCGGCATCACCTCGGTCGGCTCGGGGTCACTGATCATGGTGGCGCTGCTGCTGCTCTACCCGACCCTGTCGGCCGTTCGCCTGGTCGGCACCGACCTCGTCCAGGCCGTGCCGCTCGTGCTTGCCGCCGCGATCAGCCACGTGATCGTCAGCGGTGTGGACTGGGCCGTGCTGATCCCGCTGCTCGTCGGCAGCGTCCCGGGCACGTTCATCGGCGCCAGACTGGCGAACTGGGTCTCGCAGTCGGTGATCCGCCGCGGCATCGTGATCGTGCTGACCCTCACCGGCTTGAAGATGTTGGGCACGCCCCCCGAGATCGTCGGTCTCGTCGGCGCAGGCCTGCTCATCCTGGGACCCGTGTTGTGGGGCTTCGTCCGGATGAGCCGTGGCCTCCCGCCGTACGACAACTTCACGGTGCCGGGACAGGACAAGCTGGCTAACAAGCAGCAGGAGCGTCAGCCGCGCTGAGCCTCGACCGGAACAGACCGCGTCGTGACGGGGGTTACAGCCCCCGTGGGCGTCGATTATCGACCCCATGGGTATGTGGATACGATGCTGGCTGATCCCCGAGAGAGGTCCTGCTAACTGATGACCGAAACCCATGCGGACTACCGCCTGAGCCAACTCGACGAGCTGGAGGCGGAGTCGATCCACATCTTCCGTGAGGTCGCCGCTGAGTTCGAGAAGCCGGTGCTGATGTTCTCCGGCGGCAAGGACTCCATCGTGATGATGCGGCTGGCGGAGAAGGCGTTCTACCCCGCGAAGATCCCGTTCCCCGTGCTCCAGGTCGACACGGGTTACGACTTCCCCGAGGTGCTGCAGACCCGCGACAACTGGGTGAACCGCCTCGGCGTGCGCCTGATCGTCGCCTCCGTGGAGCAGGCGATCAAGGACGGCGTGGTGGTCGACGACGGCAAGACCAGCCGCAACCGGCTCCAGATCGGCACCCTGCTGAACGCAATCGAGGAGCACGGCTTCACCGCCGCCTTCGGTGGTGGCCGCCGCGACGAGGAGAAGGCCCGCGCCAAGGAGCGCGTCTACTCCCACCGTGACGACTTCGGCCAGTGGGACCCCAAGAACCAGCGTCCCGAGCTGTGGAGCCTCTACAACGGCCGGATCCACGGCGGCGAGCACATGCGGATCTTCCCGCTGTCGAACTGGACCGAGCTCGACATCTGGCACTACATCGGCCGCGAGGAGATCGAGATCCCCTCGATCTACTTCTCGCACAGGCGCCGGGTGTTCGAACGCGACGGGATGCTCCTGACCGAGTCGGAGTACAACCCGTGCAAGAACGGCGAGGTGGCCGAGGAGCGCACGGTCCGCTTCCGGACGGTCGGTGACCTGACGCTCACCGGCTGTGTCGAGTCCGAGGCCTCGACCATCCCCGAAATCATCGACGAGATCGCGATCGCCCGGGTCACCGAGCGCGGCGCGACCCGTGGCGACGACCGCTTCTCCGAGGCCGCCATGGAAGACCGCAAGCGTGAGGGCTACTTCTGATGGATCTTCTCCGGTTCGCAACCGCCGGCTCCGTCGACGACGGCAAGTCGACCCTGATCGGCCGGCTCCTGCTCGACTCCAAGGCGATCTTCGAGGACCAGCTCGAGGCCGTCGAGGCGACCTCGCAGTCGCGCGGCTACGACTACACCGACCTCGCGCTGCTCACCGACGGGCTCCGCTCCGAGCGTGAGCAGGGCATCACGATCGACGTGGCCTACCGCTACTTCGCGACCCCGAGCCGCAAGTTCATCATTGCCGACACCCCGGGCCACGTGCAGTACACCCGCAACATGGTCACCGGGGCCTCGACCGCCGACCTCGGCCTGGTGCTCGTCGACGCCCGCCAGGGCCTCACCGAGCAGTCCCACCGTCACGCGGTGATCCTGTCGCTGCTCCGGGTGCCGCACCTGGTGCTCGCGGTGAACAAGATGGACCTCGTCGACTACGACGAGAAGGTCTTCCGTCAGATCCACGAGGAGTTCACCTCGTTCGCGACGAAGCTCAACGTGCCGGACCTGGAGATCATCCCGATCTCGGCGCTCAAGGGCGACAACGTCGTGCACCGCAGCGAGCACATGCCGTGGTATGAAGGTCCCTCGCTGATGCACCACCTGGAGAACGTCCACGTCGCCTCTGACCGCGACCTGGTGGACGCCCGCTTCCCGGTGCAGTACGTCATCCGGCCGAAGTCCGACGAGTTCCACGACTACCGCGGCTACGCTGGCCAGGTCGCCGGCGGCGTCTTCAAGCCGGGCGACGACGTGCTCGTCCTGCCGAGCGGCATGACGTCGAAGGTCGCCGGGATCGACCTGTTCGACAAGGAGGTCTCCGAGGCGTTCCCGCCGATGTCGGTCACGCTCCGTCTCGAGGACGACGTTGACGTCTCCCGCGGCGACATGATCTGTCGTCCCCAGAACGCCCCGAAGCCCAGCCAGGACATCGACGCAATGATCTGCTGGATGACCAACGAGCCGCTGCGCCCGCGCCAGAAGCTCGCCATCAAGCACACCACCCGCACGGGTCGTGCGCTGGTAAAGGACATCCAGTACCGCATGGACGTCAACACGCTCCACCGCGACCAGGAGACCAAGGAGCTCGGTCTCAACGAGATCGGCCGCGTGCAGCTGCGTACGACGGTCCCGTTGCTGTGCGACCCCTACAGCAAGAACCGCACCACCGGGTCGTTCATCCTGATCGACGAGGCGACCGGTGTGACCGTCGGCGCGGGCATGATCAACAACGCCAACTGAGATTCATGGCGACAGCACTTCCAGAGCATGGGTCGGGAAACGCCGGGTCGCGCGACCGGTTGCCACATCTGTCGACTAGCACTACTACAGCGACTACGCCACCGGAAGCCACTTGAGACCCGAAACTTCGCAGCAAGGACTTAAGGAGCACATGAGTTGCACACTCGGCCGGATCGACAACGAGCACGCGCGCAGGCTGGCACCCACACGCTAGCTTTTCATTAGCGTGGCGGACGCTGCCAGCGGCGCCCTGGAACAGTTGTCGCCTCAGTGAATCGCGCTTGGACTTCATTCCGCACCGGACCTCGCCGCGGCGTCTTGGCAATCGTAAGCGGCACCGTTGGCGCTCAGCTTCTGGGTCTAGCAGCCGCCCCGCTGCTTACGCGCCTATACGCGCCAGCCGATTTCGGAGCGTTCTCGCTCGTTGCTTCTGTCGCTATCGTTCTCGGCACTACCGGTTCGCTTCGATTCGAACAGGCAACGCCCTTGCCCGTGGACGAAGCAGACGCGCATGCCCTAACCAACCTCGGCCTCATCAGTGGCCTCACCACGACAATCCTGGCCTCCGGCTTGGCCCTTGCCTTCGGCGAGCCGGTCGCAGAAACATTCGGTTGGGTACAGGGAGCGAAATGGCTCTGGATTATTCCCTTAATGGCCCTTTCAGTGTCCACCTACCAAGTGCTCAACGCGCTTGCCATACGACAGCAGAGATTTGGTGCCATAGGCCGCCGAAGTCTCGCGCAATCACTCACCGGAGCGGCCGCTCAGATTGTTGGCGGCATTATGCACTCAGGCTTCTGGGGTCTCAGCCTGGGGCAGCTGGTCGGCAACGTTGTCGGAACGCTCAGCCTCCTCTGGGGGTCAGGGCTACGCACGAGTGACGCCCGGGCGGCCCGCCGTCGTCCGAGGCTGATGGCAGTGGGAAAGCGCTACCGCAAGTTCCCGTTGGCCCTCGCGCCAGCCGCGCTCCTCAACGCACTGAGTAGTCACGCGCCGCTGATCCTGATAATCACGTGGTATGGCGCCACCGCGGCTGGACTGCTCGCCCTAACACAGCGAGTGCTGGCGCTGCCGGTTCTCATCATCAGCCAAGCTGTCGGACATGTATACTTGAGCAAGGTTAGCGAAGCAAGAAGATTAGGGTCTAGGGACGTCTCAAGACTGTTCTGGCGTACCTCCATGTCGCTGACTCTTGTGGCGTTTCCACTGGCGACCATTCTGTTATTGAGCGCCCCATCTCTCTTCTCCCTAGTCTTCGGCGACGAATGGGCAGCAAGTGGGCAACTCGCGCAACTTATGGCAATCGCGTTCGCCGCACAACTCATTGCGTCACCGCTCTCGCAAACGCTCATTGCCTTGGAGCGCGTCTGGACTCAACTCCTTTTCGATGCCCTTCGACTCGCCGTCACAACGGGCGCCCTTGCAGTATGCGCCTTAACTAACCAGGGACTTCAAATAGCTGTGGCCGCATACTCCGTGACATCGGCCGCCACCTACGTATTGATCTGGGCGTTAAGCCGCCGCGCGGCGATGACCGCGTCGGTCACGGGTTCCTCGAAGGGCAGATCACGCTGGAAGTAGCGGCGATGGCGAAGTGCCTGCTCAGCACTCGAACTCGGCATTGATGAAGCTCGGCACAGGGCGTCACCAGGCCTAGGACCATGGAGCGTCGATCGGAGATTCGGCAATCATCTGGCGGTTCTCAACTTATGACACCACCCCGGCCCTACAACCACTCAAGAGCGCCGCCCAGGCCGGGCATTCATTGACGGCGGGTGAGTTCGTTCGAACCAGTGGGGTCAGAGGCGTTTCAAGATCCTCGCCGGATTCCCTCCAATGACGCATGACCCTACTGGGAATGACTTTGTTACAACCGATCCCGCTGCAACGATCGTCCCATCGCCCAAAGTTACCCCGGGAAGAATGACCGAGTTCATACCGACCCAGCACTTTTTCCCCAGCGTAATGGGATGCCCTGGCAGGTGATTGTTTAGATCCGAAGGATCATGATTGGCAGTGATTAGGCCCACATTTGGTGCGATAAATGTTCCCTCACCTAGGAAGATGTCGGCGGAAAAGTTCTGGAAATAGCACCCATGCGAAGACAAGTTGCGCACGTCGTTTGGGTGGAAGTGAAGTTTGCTGAAATCACTAATGATGGTGCTCGTAGCGATTGGCCACGGGCAGTGGCGATTAAAACCCAGTATCCGCTGCCGCCAAAGCGCAGTCACCAACTGCCTGTACCTTCCCATCGAGGCCCGATCACTGCCGGCGGGGACGATACGCGGGTCGAAAAAGGCACGGAAGATTGGCCTGGCCAATGGTGCAATCATACGAAGCAGCATCAGTCCTGCGCTTCGAAGCATTGGAACTCCTCCAAGAAGCGGATGGGGCGGGCCTCAACCGATAGGCGACAATCTGGAGCAGGCTACTCCGTTGCCGGGCGCAAACCTCGGACGTCCGTAGACCGGGCATGCCACGGTGACATCGCAGTTCCTCAGATCGTCGATGGAGCCGCGTCCGCGGACCCGCGCACCCCACACCCACGACCGTGACTTTTCGGCGGTTCCTCGCCTGTGTCCCACCATGATTCAAGCCATCGGGGCCCCGACCTGGGCGCGTGAGGGCCGCAGCGAGTCGAGCGCCGAGCCGACGCGGCTGGGGTGCGAAGGCACACCATTGTGTCAAGGCTTTCACTGATGAAGGCCGTCTACAGCAGTGGGACGATGCCGCTGCTTTCGTTGTCCCTCAGGCACAGGAGGGCATTCCCGTACCCGCGACACTCATCACTGGGCTTCGGCGCCGAACCATGCGTCTGTGCGCGAGAGCCCCAGGCCACCCACAGCACGTAGGGCCCCAAAATCGTCACTTTGAATACCGTCGGAGCAGCTCCTCAAGCAGTTCCCCCTGCCTTCGCCGGGTATACATGTCCTGAATCTCAGACGACAAGTCAACCGAAAGACTGCCGCGATCCGCCTTTTCCGTAGACCAGCGCGAAAGCGCCGCCATAATACTTTCAGGCTCGTTCGAGACGACGCCGATACCCAACTCTCTAATCAACTTCGCCGATACGCCGTCCTCATATCCCAGCATCAATACGGGTCGACCAACCGCAATATACTCAAAGATCTTCCCGGAAAAGACCCCAGCGTCACGCGGGTCATTCAATGTGAGATGGAGTAACACATCGCTCTCCATCTGTGCGTCGAGAGACGCCTTATGGGTGAGGAACTCGCCCAAGTGCACCTGTGACTGCAGGCCATTGCGCATCACATCCTTCGCCAGCACGTGTGTATTCGCTCCAAAGAACCGCAGCCTGACGAAAGTGCCCTGTTCCCGTAGCCTTCTCACGGCCACCAGCAAGGCAGCCGGATCCCGTTTCCCCGGATATAGGTAGCCGCAGTAGGTGACGACTAGACCCTCGCCCGCGGGCTGGCCAGTGAGTCCCTCGAAGTCCTTCTCCTCATATCCGTTCATTACAACATGAGCCGGTTTCTGGTGCTGATCCTCCAGCTCGTCGGCCAACGGCTTCGAAACAGTCGTGCAAGCGGTCGCACTTCGAAGCAGCCGATTCTCTTGAATGCGACGGGCATATCGCAAGGGAACACTATGGTCGTCGTACGGGTTAGTACTAATGAGATCTCGGTAATCGGCTATCCACGGAGCACCCCAGTATGCTGCGATCCGACGAGCAAGGTAGAGAACCGATAGTGGAGGCGCAGACGCGAGAACGATTTCTGGAGGACGAGTGATTCGTTTGACAGCTCTCTCAGCGGCGAGAGCCCAGAAGATGTGGCGGTCGGGTGGGAATACTTTTCCGACAGCTTTGGCGGCACGGCGCAGTCCACTCATTCCATACGACTTCAGCCCGCCTTCCAACCGCCTCCTCGTCAGCGCGTCGTCCATTTTGGTTCGCGGCCCCTCCGAGGGGTCCGGAACGCGCAAGATCCGGAGGCGCCCCCCGTCAGTGTCCCTCATTTCAAGGCCGGAATGAGGGGGGTCACGGGTAATGACTGTTACGTCGTGCCCGGCCACAAGTAGATACTCGGCAAACGACCGCGCCCGAAGGGACGCGACCATATTTTCTGGGGGAAAGTACAGTGTCACGAGTATGATATGCACGGGTCGCCTTCTTTCACGGACATGTTCGTCACCACTCCGACTCTGTCAGTTCAGAAGTGCTTCCAGGACACCTGACACGTTTCTGCTCACATTTGACCATTCAAACCCCCGTGTGTCAGCAACCCTCAACGTCAGGCCGGCGAGAATTTCCTTCATGGCCGCCGCCCACGCCCCCGACTCCGTAGGAGGGAGGGCCAGACCACCGTCACGGCATATTTCCCGCGCGCTCTCGCAAGATTCACTGTAAACGACAGGACACCCTGAACGCTGGGCTTCCAAGACAGGCAGTCCAAACCCTTCGATCTTGCTGGGAAACAGCAAGGCGAGCGCTCCACGATATTGAGCCGCCAGTTCCGCATCGGACAATCCGGACAGTATCTGCACTCTGGATTCAATGCCGAACTGGCGGACGAATCGTTCTGCCGCAGAGGGTTCGGGTACAACCATTCGCAGCCGCACGTCACTCTCAACTTCTCTCAGAGCACGGGTCAGCACCGAAACGTTCTTATGGGGCTTGAGGTTGCCCACGAATAGGAAATAGCGCTCTCCGTCGGCGGTGGGTCCTTCGGGGCTAAAAGCCTCCGAGGACCCATTCCCAGTCACGTGCACCTCGACCCTATCGTCGCGCAACCACTCTCGTATGAGTCTTTCCGAGGTTCTCGAAACGGTGAAGACGTGCCCCGAACGCCGAACGACAGGTCTAAGTACGTGATCAAAGTACGCTCGATGCAGCGAAGTCCTTCGAGTCTGTAGCTGAAGCGGTATCAGATCATGAATCGTCACAATCTGCCCGCAAAAGGCCGCGCCCGCGGTGAACCCTGGGGAATACAGGAGATCCGACGAACTCAACGTGAGCCGCAGAGGATTGACTACGTCAAGCGGGTTGGCGGGATCTCCAATACCGCAACAGGCTCGATACGGTAGGTCTAAGCGGCTCAGTATCTCTTTGGCGTAGCGCCCAATTCCATGTTGACCGCGCCAGCGGGTATCCACGAACAGACGGGCGGTATCCGGGTAGCGCGTCATGCTTCCTCCCCTGCCCAAGCGCCAATTTCTGTCCGGAACCGCCTCGCATCGAAATAGCGCACCCGCTCGGCCGCCGCATTAAGGTCCGTGTCTATTGCCCGGGCGGCCTGAACCTTTAGGTTTGCGGTATCCGAAAAGTCGGCCACGGTGCCGCCTCGCACCCGTTCCACACTTTCACGAGCGCCACCGTGCCTGTTGACCAGAACGGGCGTTCCCAGACTCATCGCTTCTACAGGAACTATTCCGAAATCCTCCACTGGAGGGAATATAAATAGCGCGGCCCGCTCAATCAGAGCGTATAGGAGCATTGAGGAGGGTGAAGGAACGAACGCTACGGGCACGGGTGCATCATGGGCCATGGCCCGAAGGTGTGGCAGTTCGGGCCCCGAGCCCGCGATAACGACTGGAATGCCAAGCGCCGAACCGAGACGAATCGCTTCGTCGACTCTTTTGTACGGAACGAGCCTAGAGGCGGCCATAACGTAATAATGCGGAAGCGATTCGACTATTGTGCATTCTTCGGGCTTGAGTTTGGCATGCCATGGCCTCCCCTCTTGCAGCTTAAGCACATCTACTGGAGGATATATTACCTCTGCCTCACGCCCCCAGGTATGGCATATTCTTTCTTGAATGAAATAACTATTGGCGGCGTATCGTGCTTTCGCAGATGTCCGGGTACGATCAACCTTGCGGTAGTGCTGTCGGCCTATGCGAGCAAGCAGGGCGTCGCCACGCTCATCTAACTCCGGAGCCCAGATATAGCGGGCTGGCGTATGCACGTATACGGAAATGAGTGCGTCTGCCGCCGTAATATTCGACGCCACGTGGTGAGCAAATAGGTGCGAACTGACGATGATTCGGTCGTATTGACGCAGATCAAGACGCCGCCAAATCCAAGGCATAAGCGGAAGTGCGAGGGGTTTGTGGTCACGCAGCCATGGGTGGGACGCCAAAACCGACTCGTGGATAGCGCGGCCCGCGAACAGATCGGAGGGATCCCGCCATAGCGTGTAGATCGGATCGTGCGGATAGCATTGCGATATCTCGTCCGCGACGCGTTCGGCGCCGCCGTTGGCGGCAATCCACTCATGAACAATCGCTCCCTGCATGGGGGCATCTTTGCACGGATGGTTGGGGCGGCGACGAGAGGGTTCTAGCGGTTCCTCTAGCACGACTGCGAAGTTCCAATCGCTAGGGAGGCCCGCGCTCGCGTAGAAGCGAGGCGGACGCCGACGGCGTCCAGCGTGGCGTCGTGGGACCTTGCGGTTGACCATTGCCAGAACGCGATCGAGGCCGAAGACGGCTGACCGAGCGACCCGGTGCCAAGTTTCGGCGCACGTGAAGGCCGGCCCCGGGGTCAACGACGACCTCCTGCGAGGCCGGCACGCCGTCCGCATCCAGCATGGCGTCCAGCGGGACGTTGCGCTTGACCATGGCCGGCGCGATCGGGTCCGAACTCGTGGTGGCGGGCATAGGTGCCGACGAAGCCGGCGCTCTTGCCGTTGTGGAGCAGTTCCGCACCACGCGTCGGGAGACGGCTACCGGAGCGGTCGAGGTGAAGCAGCGTCAGCTGGCGCGGCGGGCGGCCGAGAGTGTGTACGCGCGCGTCGGTCCACCGACCCGCGGTAACAGTGCTTGTCAAGGTGGACCGCCGGGCCGATCCACCCGGCCTCGTTCGGGATCGTGCGGTGGTCGGTGTGCCGTCCCCAGACCGGCCTCGCCACGCGCGATGCGCAACGCCTCGAAGACCCACAGCCCACCCGCCGGCTCCGAGGCCGCGGCATAGGCCTCCAGCCGGCTCGCGGGATGAAAGCGTATCCCGGGCGCGGCGGGCCCTCGATCCGCGTGGCCGTTGAGGCACTCCGATATAAGGCTCTGGCTGGATAGTGCTCGCGTCAGCGCGTGCCCAGGTACTCCTGAGCCGCCCGGCGAAGGCGGTCGTGGATCCCGTCGTACGCCTGCGCGCCGCCGAGGACGGCCTTCGGGAGCTTGCCGACCATCGTGTAGTTGGTGTCGACGACGTTGCCGGCGGGTGCGAGACCGGTCTGGCTGACCAACTGGTAGGCGTCCATCTGGTCCAGGCCGAGCAGCATGCCGGTCCAGCCGACGAGATCGTGCTGGCTCATCCGGAAGGCGTCCTCCAGCGGCCGGGCCGAACCGGTCGTGATCAGGAAGTCGTCGCTCTCGATGCGTGGTGACGGCGGTGCCTGGCCCTTGATGAGGTCGACCACGACGACCGTCTTCATCGCGGCCTCCAGCGCGGTCCCGCAGACCTCCCCTTCGCCCTGCCGGGCGTGACCGTCGCCGATCGAGAGCATGCCTCCCTCGACGTTGACGGGGAAGTACGCCGTAGTGCCGGCGCGCAGTTCGGGGGTGTCCATGTTGCCGCCGTGCGCTGCCGGGGTGATGCTCATGATCACCTCGTTGGCGGCAGGAGCGACCCCGACCGTGCCGTGCATCGGGTCCAGGGGGAGCTCGACGGTGAAGTCGGAGTTCCGCGCCTGGAACCGGCACGTGCCGGCCTCGAGGTCGAGGTCGTAGACCCAGACCCGCTCCTCGAGCGGCTGGTGCAGCATCGCGGTGTGCGTCGTGGTGGTCAGCGCCCCGAACAGCGGGAACGTCGAGGACACCGCCCAGTCCCGCGCGGGGACGATCTCAACGAAGTGGACGGCCAGCGTGTCGCCGACCTCGGCGCCCTCGACGGCGATCGGACCCGTCACCGGGTTCAGGAACGGGAACGTGCAGACCTGGCTCGGCAGGTCCGACACGCCTCGCACGTTGCCCCCGAAGGCGTCCTCGGTGGTCAGCTCGACGACGGTGCCCGGCCTGACGGTCAATAGCGGATCCCTGCCGCCGAAGGCGTAGGCGTACTGGTCCGGAGTCGGGTTCAGGGAGCGAACCTCCAGCGAGCTCATCAGGCCTCCGTCCTCTCGTCGACCTGCTCGACGGCCGCGAGTCGCGGACGCCGTCCCGTTGCGACCAGTCCCACCAGCACGACGGCGCCGATCCCCAGCCACACGAACCCGAGCGTCTGGGCCGCGACCTGAGCATTGATCACCACGTAGAACAGGATCGCGAAGCCGATCGCGGGCGCGATCAGGTGGCGCCACCAGTCACGGCTCTTGTTCCGCACCAGGTAGTGGACGACGACCGACACGTGCAGGACCAGGAAGGTCGTCATCGCGCCGAAGTTGACCAGCGTGCTCAACAGGGTGATCCCGTCGTCACGAGAGGCCATGTAGAGCCCCAGTGCCAGCGAGATCGCGGCGACCAGCAGGGTGGCGTTCACGGGCACCCCGTGCTTGGCGTGCACCTTCGACAGGAAGGGCGGCAGCTGGCGGTCGCGGGCCATCGCGTACAGGAGTCGCGAGGTGGCGGCCTGAGCCACCAGCGAGTTGGCGAAGCCCCAGGCGATGGCCGTGGCGAGCGCCGTCAGACTGGCCAGCCAGCCGCCGGCGGCTACCCGGGCGGCGTCGTAGAAGGCGGTCCCGCCGGGATCACCCTCGCTGATGAGCTGCTCCGGGTTGGGCACCAGCAGCGACGCAACCCAGGTCTGCACGATGAACAGGGTGCCGGCCAGGAGCAGAGCGGCGACCATCGCGCGACCGAGTGCGTGCGCCGACTCCTTGTTCTCCTCGGCGAGCATCGAGATGCCGTCGAAGCCCAGGAAGCTCAGGACGGCGATCGACACGGCGCCGAAGACCAGCGGCCAGGAGAACGTGTCGGAGTTGAACAGCGGCGTCAGCTCGAAGCCGCGGCCCTTGCCCTGGGCGAGCGCCACGATGCCGATGACCACGAAGATCGCCAGCACGATCAGCTCACCGATCAGCATGACCCGGTTCACCTTCGCGGTCATCTCGATGCCCATGTAGTTGACGATCGTGTTCAGAGCCACGAAGCCGACGAGCCAGGCCCACACCGGTAGGGCGGGGACCAGCGAGTTCATCGCGATGCTCGCGATCAGATAGAGCAGACCGGGAACCAGGACGTAGTCGAGCAGGATCATCCAGCCCGACAGGAACCCGACCGGTGCGGCGATCCCGCGCCCGGCGTACGAGTAGACCGAACCGGCCATCGGGAAGGCCCGCGACATCTGCGCGTAGGACAGCGCGGTGAACATCATCGCGACCATGCCGATGGCGTAGGCCAGGGCCACCATCCCGCCCGAGCCCTGGAAGACGCCGCCGAAGATGCCGAACGGGGCGATCGGCACCATGAAGACCAGGCCGTACACGAGGAGGTCGCCGAAGCTGAGCGACCGGTGCAGCTCCTGCTTGTAGCCGTACTGCTCGATGGACTCATGGTTCTGAGTCGAGGGGAACTCCGTCATCGTTCGTCTCTCTTTCCTGGCCTGCCGGGCCACGCTGAGAGACTGTAGAGCCAGATACTTCCAAATGGAAGCATCTGTTCAGGAGACGACCTGGAACTGCAACCCGTCCGCCCGGCCGAGGTGCACCGGGAGCGACCGCAGGCCACCGCGGAGCCGGGCCGTGGCCGGAGCGATCTGATCCGGAGTGAGGGCGCTCTCCTGGGCCAGGGCCACCGCGAGGTAGACGCCGTCGTAGATGCCCTCGGCGTAGGTGTCGAGCACCGGCGCCTCGGGGCCGAACAGGCCGGAGTAGCGCTCCTCCAGGCCGAGGCGGCGGTCGTCCTGCAAGGTCGTGAAGGACTGCATCGCGGCGTACATGGTGCCGGTCCGGTCCCCGCCGGAGGCCAACAGGCCGTTCTCCTCCAGGGACCCAGACAGGCGGACCAGCCGCCCTGCGAGGCCGGAGTGGCGCAGGGCTCGGTTGAACAGCGCGAGGTCCTGCCCGACCAGGCTGAGCAGGACGGCCTGTGCTCGTGAGCGGGTCAGATCATCGACGAGGCGGTCGGTCCGTGACTCGACCCCACCCAGCGGCACCCGCTGTTCCAGGACGACCCGGCCGGCCGTGTGGGCGAGCAGGCGGCGGGCGACGCGGTGCACCGCCTGCGGCCAGATGTAGTCGTTGCCCACCAGAGCCCAACGGTGAACCGAGTGGTGCACCGACAGCCACTCCAAAGCGCCCGCAAGCTGGCTGACCGGGTCAACCCCGATGCAGACCACGCCCGAGCGACGGGTCCCGCCTTCGTGCGGCGGGGTGAAGATGTAGGGCTTCCTCCCGGCCACCACCGACTCGATCGCCCGGTGCACGTCGCTGGTGTGGAAGCCGACCACGACGTCAACCAGGTCGGCGTCGCACAGGCCCCGGACCTCCCTCGCGACGGCGCCGGGCGCCCCACCGCCGTCCACCAGCACCAGCTCGACGGCGCGACCGTCGGCTCCGCCCCGAAGATTGCGTTCGTGCGCGGCCAGGAGTGCGGCGTCCAGGGCGGACGGCCCGGCGATGCCCAGGGGGCCGGACTGTGGCACCACGAGACAGACCCGCAACGCCGACGCATCGGGGCCGACGAACTGCGCCTCGAGGGGCCGCATGAGCCGGGCGTCGACGTCCACCCCCCGAGTATGCTCCAAGACAAACACGTGCAGGGAGGTGCAGACCGTTGGCGGGATCCCGCGACAAGACGGCCGTGTCCAGCGCTCCCCTCTTGGGCGAGCTGCTCACCCTCGCCCAACGCCGGGTCACCCGCGAGATGTCGGAGATCCTGGACGCCGAGAGCTGCACACTGACCGAGTGGCGCGTGATGCGGATCCTCGGCGACGGCGACGGCCACCTCATGGGCGAGCTCGCCGAGGCGCTGCTCATCCCGCACGCCTCGCTCACCCGCACCGTGGACTCCCTGGCGCGCAACAGCCTCGTCTACCGGCGGCAGTCCGGCACCGACCGCCGCAAGGTGGCGGTCCACCTCTCCCGTGAGGGCCGCGGGCGGCTGGACCGCCTGAACGCCCTGCTCGAGGCCCACGACGCCACTGTCCTCGGCTCCACGGAGTGGACCGAGCTGGCGTCCGCACTCAGCAAGGTGTGTGCTCCCAAGAGCGACACAGCGACGGACGGCGGGCTCTAACGCAGGTCGGGCGGACGTGTGAACCGTCCGTAGCCTGCTGTTCTGCACCAGAGCGCAGAAGAAGTGGCGCCGGCCCGGCACTCGGCATTCACACCTCCTTATCTGCAGCAGGAAGCAGATTAGGCTCCAAAGTCGGTGCCTTGACTGCCACAGCAGCGCTAAACTCCCTCCGGGCGCAGATTACTGAGAGGTGGGCGCTGATGCCGAAGCAACGCAGGTCCAGAGCCGACATCCGCACACGCGCGCGCGAGCGCGGGTCGCTCGCCGCGGTGGTAGCCGCCCGACGAGAGGAGCTCAGCCTCCGCCAGGACGAGCTGGCCGACCTGGCCGACGTGTCGGTCCGGTTTGTGCACGCCGTGGAGAGTGGCCGCAGATCGATCGGCCTGGATCGTCTGCTCGCCGTCTTGACCGCGCTCGGACTACACCTCGAACTGGAGCGCGGCCTGGCAGACGAACCGGTCGTAGCGGGCGCCGCACTCGCGGACGGTTACGGCCTCAAGCCCGGTGGGTCGGCCGATGACTGATCGCGACGCCGACGACGGGCCCGATGCCCTTGCAGATCTGACAAGCGTGACCCGGGCGGACGTCTACAAGCAGGGTGAGATCGCCGCTCACCTCACCCGCACCCCTGGCGGAGTTGAGTTCCGCTACACCGATGCCTGGGTGGAGGCCGGCGGCGCGCCCGTCGCGACCACGCTGCCAGTGACGGATGTCCCGACCCTCTCGCCGGGCGGCGCGGTGCCTGCATACTTCGCCGGCCTGCTCCCCGAGGGCCGTCGGCTCGGGGCCCTGCGTCGCAGCGTGAAGACCTCCGCCGACGACGAGCTCAGCCTCGTCCTCGCAGTCGGCAGCGACGCCATCGGAGATGTCCAGGTGGTGCCCTCAGGAGAGGCCCCGCAACAGATGTCGGCCCGGCTCGAGGTGGAGGACTTCACCGGTGTCCGGTTCCGCGACCTGCTCGCCGACCTCCACATCCACGTGGACAGGGTCGGCCTGCCCGGAGTGCAGGACAAGGTGAGCCTCGCGATGTTGAACCTCCCGGTCGCGGCTGCCGGACACAAGTACCTGCTCAAGCTGAACCCGCCGGAGTACCCACACTTGGTGGAGAACGAAGCATTCTTCCTCCTGGCAGCCCGCGGCAGCGGGATCCGCACCGTCGACGCGGACCTCGTGCACGATGCCGAAGGGGTGTCCGGTCTGGTCGTGCGCCGGTACGACCGTGTCCATGTCGAGGGCCGCGAGCATCTCCTGGCCGCCGAGGACGGGTGCCAGGTGCTCGGGCTGCATCCTGAGGCGAAGTACCGCCTCACGACCGAGGAGGTGCTCGGCCGACTGAGCGGGCTCTGCGAGGCTCCGCTTCCCGCAGCTCGGGAGTTCCTCGCTCAGGCTGTGTTCGCCTACGTGAGCTGCAACGGCGACGCCCATGCGAAGAACTTCTCGATCCTGCAGGAGCTGTCGGGGCGGTGGGCTCCCGCGCCGGCCTACGACCTGCCGACTTCGCAGCCCTACGGCGACCACACGCTCGCCCTCTCGGTGACCGGCAAGCGGGACGGGAACATCACCGGCAGTCGCTATGTGGCCCTCGGAGTGGAGCTCGGCCTCCCTGAGCGGGCAGCGCGCCGCGTCGTCGCCGAGGTGGCACGCCAGGTCGACGGCTGGGTCGACCGGCTCGACGAGCTGCCCTTCGACCAGGGCCGGGTGCGCAAGCTCCGGCAGGTGGTGCGTCGACGTCAGAGGCTGTTGGCCGACCACCTCTGACGTCGACCGATCGCTCGTGGGCGTGGAGGCTCCTCGCCGGCGCGAGCAAACCCGTCGGGTCGTCGGGGGGCTAACGCAGGTTCGGGCGGACGTGCAGGCCGGCTTCGGGGTCGACGACGACCTCCTGAGCGGCCGGCACGCCGTCGGCGTCCAGGGTGGCGTCCAGCGGGACGTTGCGCTTGACCATGGCCAGCGCAATCGGGCCGAGCTCGTGGTGGCGGGCAGAGGTGCCGACGAAGCCAACGCTCTTGCCGTTGTGGAGCAGCTCCGCGCCTCGCGTCGGTAGCCGGTTGTCCGACCCGTCGAGGTGGAGGAGGGTCAGCCGTCGCGGTGGACGGCCCAGCGTGTGCACGCGGGCGACGGTCTCCTGGCCCCGGTAGCAGCCCTTGTCGAGGTGGACGGCCGAGCCGATCCAGCCGGCCTCGTTCGGGATCGTCTTGTGGTCGGTGTCGAGGCCAAGGCGGGCCTCGCCGCGGGCGATTCTCAGGGCTTCGAATGCCCACATCCCGCAGGCTGGGTCGGAGGCCTGGGCGAAGGTCCCGAGGTCTGCGCGCGGGATGAAGCGGTAGCCGGCGTAGGTCTCGACAAGCTCGACCGACGGAGGGGGCCCGATCGACGGGGTTTCGACAGGCTCGACCACCGAGGTGGGGCGCCAGACGACCGCGAGCTCGTCGGTCACGTCGGCGACCTCGACGCGCATCATGAAGCGCATCCTGTCCAGCCACTCCACCAGAGCCGGAGCCTGACCCGGCTCGACGTGGGCGGTGAACGACTCGCCGTCGTCGACGCCGTACATCGCGTGCTCCACGTGCCCCTGCGGGCTGAGGATCAGCGCGGCGGTCGGGACGTTCGGAGGAAGGCTCTCCAGGTGCTGGCTGGTCAGCGAGTGCAGCCAGGTGAGCCGGTCCGGGCCGGACACACGGATCACACCGCGGTGGGAGAGATCGACGAACCCTTCACCTGACTCCAGGATCCGCTGCTCCTTGTTGAAGGAGCCGTAGTGCGCGGCAACGTCAGCGTCGATGCCGTCGCCGGCTACTGCGCCAGCGAGTCTCAGGAGGGGGCTTGCGTGAGTGTGGGACACGGTTTCGACTGTAGCGCGGGGGGTCTGCGTGTTAGACCGGTGGTTTCGAGACGCTCACTTCGTTCGCTCCTCAACCACCGGGGTCTCGACGGGCTCGACCGGCGGCAGTTACTCGACGGGGGTCTCGACAGGCTCGACCGCCGGGGTGGACTGGCGGCCGTAGTCGTCGTCGTAGCGGTGGATGTCGTCCTCGCCGGTGTAGGCGCCGCGCTGGACCTCGATGATCACCAGCTCCTCGGAGGTCTCGTTGCACAGCCGGTGCTTGGCGCCCTGGGGGACGTCGATGCTGTGGCCCGGGCCCGCGGTGATCGTTTCGCCGTCGATGATGCAGGTGGCGATGCCGTAGACCACCACCCAGTGCTCGGAGCGGTGGTCATGGGTCTGGTACGACAGCCGGCTGCCGGGCTTCACGTGGATCCGCTTGACCTTGTAGCCACGGTCGACGTCGATGACGTGCCACGACCCCCAAGGACGTTCCTCAGAGTCGAGTACCACCTGCTGCCCCCTCGTTCGTTCGACGGACAGGGACCCACACTACGAGAAACGTCCCCCGAGCCGCCGCCGGAGTCCGGGTCGACGCCCTGAAGGTCCCGCGTGCACGGCGTTATGTCCCGTATCGTCAGGGCAGTGAAGAGGGAGGCACGCTGGCCGGTGATCCTGGTCGTCGCGACGGCCGTCGCGGTGGTCGTCTTCGTGGTCAGCGCCATGACCAACTGGCCACCAGAGCCGCCGACCTCTCCCCTCGCCGGGCGAACCGCCCCGGACCAGACCCCCGCTTCGACGCCCACCTCGGCACCGGCCGCCGACGACGCCTCCGACGAGCCGGCTGAGCCGGCAACGGATGAGTCCTCGGACCAGCTCCTGCTCGTGGTGCTGGGTGACTCGTTCACCGCCGAGAGCGACGTCAGCGACGGACCGGAGTGGCCGCAGCTGCTCGCGGACTCGCTTGACTTGCAGGTCGCGGTCGACGCGGTCGCCGAGACCGGCTACGTCAGCGACGCCGACGGCGACGCCGAACCGTTCGCGGACCGCGTCGACGACGTGGTCGGCCGGGGTGCCGACGTGATCGTCGTGGCCGGAGGCGTGGACGACCTCGGTGCGCACCCGATGCAGCGGATCACCGACGCGGCCGAGGACGTCGTCACGCAGCTGGTCGAGCAGGCCCCGGACGCCCAGCTGGTGCTCGTCTCCCCCTTCTCCTACGGCGGCCCCGGCCCGCTGACCGAGGAGTTCACCGGCAACCTCCGCGAGATCGCCGACGCCCAGGGCATCCCGTACGTCGATGCCACCGGCTGGCTGATGCCGAGCGACGACTACTTCTCCGGCGACCGCTACCACCCCGCCGACGCCGGGCAGCGCGAGATCGCCACCCGGATGGAGCAGGCCCTCCTCGAGGCCGGGATAGCCGAGGCCACCTCGTGAACCGGTCACTGCTGGTCAAGGTCACCGCCGGCGCCGACGACCCGGAGCGGTGCAACCAGGGCTTCACCGTTGCCGCCACGGCTGCCGCGGCCGGCGTGGACGTGAGCCTGTGGCTCACCGGTGAGGCGGTCTGGTTCGCCGTCGTCGGCCGGGCTCCGGAGCTGGGCCTGGAGCATGCGGCACCGGCCGGCGACCTGCTCGAGGCGGTGCTGGCCACCGGCCAGGTCACTGTGTGCACGCAGTGCGCCCAGCGCCGCGACATCGGCGAGTCCGCCGTACTCCCCGGCGTGCGGATCGCGGGAGCACCGACTTTCGTCGAGGAAGCCCTCGCTGAAGGTGTCCAGGCCCTGGTCTACTGACGCCTGCTGACCTCCGGACAACCAGCTCTCGCCCTGTGACCGCCTGTCATGATGGGTCACTGTGGATGCTCCCCAGCTCTCCGGTGAGCGCGAGGCCGACACCAGTGCCGACAGCGCTGCTGCTCACCTGCTCCGCCGCGCGCAGCAGGTGGCGGACGAGCTGCGCGCCCAGGCACAGCAGGAGCTGGACGAGGCCCAGGCGAACCGGCAGCGGCTGGAGGGCGAGGCACAGCGGCTGCGCGACGAGGCGGCCACCGAACGCGACCAGGCCGCACGGGCGCTGAGGACCGCACGCGAGCAGCTCGCGTCCGCCTCCGAGGAGGCCCAGCAGCTCGTGGCTGACGCCGCCGACCAGTCCGCCATGCTGATGGAGGCTGCCGAGACCCAGCGCCGGGAGATCCTGGCCGAGGTCGGCACCCACGCCGAGCAGCGCCGGGCCGAGGCCGACCGGGTCGCCGAGGACGCCCACCGCGAGGCGGACTGCCTGCTCGCCGAGGCCGAGAGCCGGGCCGAGGCGCTGCTCGCCGAGGCGACCCAGCGGGCGCAGGAGCAGACCGCCACCGCCGAGGAGCGGGCCGAGCAGGTTCGCCTGGCGGCGGAGGAGGCGGCCTCGGAGCTGCTGGAGCGGACCCGGACAGAAGCAGACGAGACCCGCGAAAGCGCCCGCGTCGAGGCGGAGCAGCTCCGGCAGGACGCCCAGCGTGAGGCGGTCGAGCTGCGAGAGCGGGCGGAGTCCCTGCACCACGAGGCGAAGGAGCAGGCCGAGCGGATCGTCGCGCAGGCCACCCAGGAGGCCGAGCAGTCGCTCGCGGCGGCCGCCGAGGAGACCGCCTGGACCCGGCAGACCATGGACTCCCTGCTCGCCACCGCCGAGCTGGAGGCCCAGCGGATCAAGGCGGCCGCGCACAGCGGTGCGGCCCTGCACACCCAGCGGGTACGACGCCGGGTCGGCGACGTCGTGCACCGGCTCACCGAGCGGATGCGCGACCTGATCGCCGACGCCGACGAGCAGGCCGCCGAGCTCAGCGACGCCGCGGAGCACGTCCTCGCCGCGGCCCGCAAGGACGCCGACCGGCTGCTCACCGACGCCCAGGCCCGCGCGGAGGCGATCCGCGCCGACGCCGAGGAGCACGCCACACTGCTCCGCGAGCGGGCCGAGCGCCGCCTCGGCGAGGCCGAGTCCGGCGCCAAGCTGCTGCGCGAGCGGGTCACCGAGGAGGTCACCCGCAACCGGCGTACCGCCCAGGAGGAGCTGGTCGCCGCGCGGGAGGAGGCGACCACGCTGGTCGCCGACGCCCGCCAGGAGGCCGACACCCTCCGGCGGCAGGCGCGGACCCTCCTGGAGGACGCCCGCAGCGAGGTCGCGGTGCTCACCCGCCGCCGCGACGAGATCACCGCCGAGCTCGGCCAGCTCTCCGGTGTGATCCAGGCCCTGGCTGTCCCGGCCGAGAGCAGTACCTTCACCGACGTGCCGCCCGCCGCCCCCACGGCGGACGACACCAGCGACCGAGAGAACGAAGAGGACGACCAGCCATGAGCGACGCAGGGCAGAACTTCAGGGTGGTTCTGCGCGGGTACGAGCCCGCCCAGGTGGACCGCCGGATCCACGAGCTCGCCGAGAGCGCGGACCGGGCGCGCGAGGAGGCTGCCGCGCTCCAGGCACGCGTGCAGCGGCTGGAGGAGCAGCTGGCCCGCGAGGCCGAGGAGCGCACCCGTGCGGAGGCCGAACGCTCCCGCGCGGCGGAGGAGGCCGCCACGCGGCCCGAGGAGGAGCCGCAGGCACCCACCCCGGTGACCTTCGCCCACCTCGGTGAGCGCGTCGGGCAGATCCTCGCGCTGGCCGAGGAGGAGGCCGAGGAGATGCGCACCCGAGCCCGCGAGGAGGCGGCTGCACACCGCGCCCAGGCGGAGGAGTCGGTCGCCAACATCCGCGCCGAGGTCGACCGTTACGCGACCCAGCGGCGCAGCGACGCCGAGACCGAGGCCGCCCGGATCCTCGAGGACGCCCGCCGGTCGGCCGACGACCGGCTCGACGCCGCCGAGCGTGACGCGGCTGCCCGGATCCAGGAGGCCGAGGCGCTGCACGAGAAGCAGCGGGCCACCGCCGCGCAGGCCGCCGCCGACTTCGAGACCACGCTCGCCCGCCGCCGGCAGAAGGCGGAGGAGGAGTTCGCCCAGCAGATGGAGGAGGCCAAGCAGCGGCTGGAGGAGCTGGAGCGGCACACCGAGCGCACCCGCACCGAGGCCGAGGCCGCCCACGCCGAGGCGGCTCGCGAGTCCAAGCGGCTGCTGGAGGACGCCGAGCAGCAGGCGGCGGCCATCGTCAACGAGGCCAGGTCCGTCGCCGCCCGGGTCCGCGCCGACTCCGAGCGCGAGCTTGCCGCGGCCATGCAGCGCCGCGACAGCATCAACGCCCAGCTGGCCAACGTCCGGCAGATGCTCACCACGCTCACCGGCGCCGCGCCCTCAGGGCTGCTGGAGCACGCGATGGGCGTCGCAGGCAGCGACAGCCCGGCCGAGACTGCTGAGTCCCCGGCCGAGACTGCTGAGTCCCCGGGGGAGTCCTCGGATGAGGACTCCGGCGAGGGCTCCGGAGCGGCCGGCGCGGTGGAAGCGGACGCCGAGGTCCACCCGGACACCGACACCGCGGACGAGCCGGACGCCGGTGAGCAGGCGGACGACTCACCCCAGGCTGATGACGACGTGGAGCAGCGGAGCGCCGCTGAGGATCAGGGCGGCATGGTCGAGCAGAAGGGGCCGTTCATGCCGTTCACACCCCAGCGCATCGAGCTCTGACCCGGTTCCGCAGGTAAGTCCCGAGGTTGTCGGGGTGTGAACGCAACAAGTGCCTTTCAG
>NZ_BAAGUV010000017.1:0-196320 GCF_054781215.1 Nocardioides pakistanensis
TGACACGCGGGGCGAGCACCCGAAACCAGACGCCCTCACACCCCTACCTGCGAGATCGGGTCTGACGGGAAGCGTCTCGCCCCTGAGCCCCGCCGTACCCGCCTCTCGAGCGTGACCTTCGTCTGGCTCAAGGTTCCCGAGGCGTACTCCAGTAGGCGGCCATCGCTGCGGTCGCCTGCTGAAGGGTCATCCGCGCGACCTCGTCCTCGCTGATACCCGCTTGATGGATGAGCTGGTACACGAGCTGAGCGGGCAACGCATTCTGCGGCACTTGGTCGTCGTGGACGCCACGGTCGGGGCGAACGCCCTCCGTGACGCAAGCCCAGAACTCTTCCTCGGTGACTTCGAGCTGGTCACGGAGGATCCGCCTCCACAAGGTGGGCCCGTAGGTTTCCTTCTTCAGCGGTCTCGAGATGCGCGTGCGGAGGATGCGGCCATCTCCGAGTGCAAGCTCCCACGTGACGTGGTGGCGCACTTCGCGGCCCCTGGCGTCGCGGACCTTCTCCCACTTGTCGTTGATGCAGAACTGGTTGTGGTCGACCCGAGTGCCCGCGTTCACGCTCGAAGCAACCGCTGCGAGCGCATGTCCTGCTCGTCCTGTGTGGTGGCTGCGGCGGGAGCGCCGCCGAGCAACCAGTCGCGCAGCTCGTCGTCGTCGGAGAGCTCGATCAGCTCGACGACTGCATGGTTCTGGGCGTGGTTCGGCGCCAGGCGCAACCGGTCGTTCCAGTCCTGTGCGTACTCACGCAGCGCGTCGACGGCGTCCTCGATCGCCTCGTCGAACGTCTCCCCGTCACCGTGGACCGGCAGGCCGGGGAGCACGACCACCCAGCCACCGCCCTCAGCGACGACCGCGGCACGAGACGGGCGCAACGTAGTCAGGTCGCGACGCTGCTGCTCCGCCGATACGACCAGGAAGCGCTCGTCGTCGCGGTCGATGGTCGTCACGACGCCGCTGCTGGCAGCATCGAGCACGGCGCGCAACTGCTGGCGGGCCTGGGTGTAGGAACTGAAGTGGCGCGAGGTCATGCCGGGACTCCTTCGGGCACCCTTCATGGTGCCTCGGCCCATTCAGTACGTCAAGTACCTGACGTACCTAACCCGCCGACAAGGCGTCGTACCGGTCACTCGCCGGTGGACTGCTCCACCGAGGTGCCCGTCGGCGGCGGGGGCGGCCAGTTGGACTGCTCCCAGCCGACCCAGCCCACGACCACGAGAGCGGCGGCCACCACGGCGGCCACGGTCGCCCGCCGGAACGGCCGCGGGTTGTGCGGCGGGCGCCCCAGCTGTGCTGCCGCGCCCGGGTGCCGGCCGCGGCGCTGTGCCGGCACGCTCGTGAGCCGGTCCTGTCTGCGTACGTCGTTCATCGTCCCCACCCCCTGAAACCGGTCGCGGAGACAGCGACCGGCCGAACCCCCATGATGCCCGGCTCCGGGAGGATGGGCAGCCTTTTCGGTGTTCCCGAGCACCCCCGTTGCGCTGGCTCGTGAACACCGGCGCCGCTCCTCCCGGAGCTCCCCGGCGTTGCGCCCCGAGTCCCCCTCGGGCGCAGGACCACTATCCGGGTTCCGGCGCGGCCCGTGGAGCGCGGACGGGCTTTCCGTACAACTCCGTACGGCCGTACGCCTCGGACAGCCGCCGTACGGCGCTCAGCCGCAGTAGTCGAACGGCTCCAGGCCCTCGACGTAGCGGGCCCACTCGGCCTCACTGATCCGGGTGCCGGTGGTCGCGCACACCTGCTCGAGTGCCCCGTCCGGCGAGGTGCTCCAGGACGTGACCGCCCCGCCGGCACCGCCGGCCAGCACCTTCGAGCCGTCGGGGGTGAAGGTCACCACGTAGGCGTCCGCACCCAGCCCGGCGAGGCTGGCCAGCCGGTCCGGCCGAGCCGGGTCAGCGAGATCCCACAGCCAGAGGGTGCCGTCGGTGCTGGCTCCGGCGAGCACGTCGCCGGCCGGGTGCCAGGCCACCGAGTAGACCGTCTCGGTCGGGCCGAGGAGCGGCCCGCCGACCGGCTCGATCGAGGTGGGGTCCGAGACGTCCCAGACCCGTACGGCGGCCTCGCTGCTGCCCGACGCGAGCAACTGGCCGTCGGGACTGAACGCGACCCCGTTGGCGTAGTTCTCGAACCCGCTCAGCGGCTCGAGCTCCTCCGCCACGGCCCCGGTTTCGTCGAGCCGCCACAGGTGCACGAGGTTGTCCGCGGCCCCGACCGCGAGCAGCGAGGCATCGGGGTCGAGCGCCATCCCCAACGGCACGGTGCCGACGTTGACGCGGGCGACCTCAGCGCCCTCGCCATCACCCGCGAGCAGCGCGGCGACGTCCCACACCACCACGGCGCCGTCGTCGCCGGCCGCGGCGAGCAGCCGGCCGCCGTCACCGAAGGCCACCACCTCGATCAGCTGGGTCGAGCAGGCGAGCACCACGACCTGCTCGAAGCGGTCCCCGGCGTCGCGCCAGAGCACCACGTTGCCGGTGGCGGTGCCTCCGGCAACCAGCTCGCCGTCCGGGGAGATCGCGGCGGACCCGTCGAGCGCGCCCGCTGTGGCCGGAGCGCGCAGCGCCGCTCCTTCGGCGTGCTCGCCGGTCGCTGCCAGGTCGTACACATGGACCGCGCCGTCCGCGGTGCCGGGCCCGGCCACCAGCCGGGACCCGGCCTCGTCGTACCCGAGCGACCACACGTTGTCGCTCGGCTCGTGCACGCCGGGCCGCTGCAGCGACCAGAGCCGTGCGGTGCCGTCGAGGGACCCGGTCAGCAGGCTGCGGTCGCCGTCGAGGAACGCGACGCTGGTGACGTTCGCCGGCACCGGCACCCGGTCCATCTCTGCGCCGCCGGCCAGCTCCCACACGCGGGCGGAGCCGTCCGCGCCGCCGGCGGCGACCCGTGCCCCGTCGGCGGAGAACGCGACGCTGTGCACGAAGCTGTCGAGCCGGGTCTGCGGGCCGGCAAGCGGTCGCGGGCTCGCGGGCGTCGAGACGTCCCAGAGCCGGACCTGCTTGTCCTTCGCCCCGGCCGCGAGCGTCCGGCCGTCGGGGCTGAACGCCAGGCTCAGCACCGAGGTGGTGCCCTCGCCGACCCGGGTCTCGTGGAGCAGCCGGGGCGTGCCGTCGGCGGTGCTGCGCCACAGGGCGACCTGGCCGTCGTTGGTCGCCGTCGCCAGCACCCCTCCGGGCGCGAACGCCACCGCCTGCACCGACGTCTCGAAGTCGCGCAGCACCGGCAGCGGCCGCACGGTCTCCCCGTCGATGCGCCACCGGTGCAGCGCCGGGTCGCTGGTAGCGGCCGCGAGCGTGCGACCGTCGAGGCTGAACGCCAGGGACTGTACGGCGGTCTCCGGCTCGTCGAGCGTCGCGATCAGGACCGGCGTCGTGGGGTCGCTGATGTCGAACACCGCGACCGCACCGGAGATCCCGCCGACCACGAGCAGCCGCTCGTCGGGGCTGATCGCACCGGCGAACAGCAGGCCGCCCGCGGGGTCGGCGGTGACCTCGGCGACCTGCGAGTAGGAGCCGTCCCCGCCGCGCTGCCACAGCCGCACGTGCCCGTCGGCGCCGGCGAGCGCGAGCAGGGAGCCGTCGCGGGTCGCGGAGGCGCGCATGCTGCCGTCGGGGCCGACGAACCGGGTCGCGTCGCGGGTGGAGGTGGTGTCCAGCAGGCTGGAGCGGGCCTTGTCGGTGGCGGCGATCTCGTAGGCGACCACCGCGAGCTGCTTGGCGACGATCGGGTCGGTGTCCACGAGCCGGTCGGCCTCGATCGCGACCTGCCGGGAGAGTGCCTCGTCGCGGGCTTGAGCGGCTGCGGCGCGCTGGTCGCGGGCCTGGCTCCGGGAGTCCAGCGCCAGGATCGCCAGGCCGGCGGCGACCAGCGCCATCACGCTCGCCGCCGCGAGGAGCTGGGCGAGCCGGCGGCTGCGGCGCTGCTCCCGGCGCAGCTCCTCGCCCTCGCGGGAGCGGCTCAGCTCGACGTACTCCCGCTCCGCGGGCGTGAGGAGCCCGCCGCCGCGCTGCTGGTCGAGGGTGAGCAGCTCCAAGGCGGCGGCGAGCGGCGCGCCGCGCAGCAGCGAGGAGTCGTCGCGGCCGTGCTCGGCCCACAGGGCGGCCGCGCTGGACACGCGGCGGCGCACCCGGATCGCCTCGCGGTCCTCGTCGACCCACTGCCACAGCCGCGGCCAGGCCTCCAGCAACGCCTCGTGGCTGACCTCGACGGTGGTGTCCGTGGCGGTCAGCAGCCGCGCGGAGATGAACCGTTCGAGCACCTCCTCCACCTCGTGGTCGCGCGCGAGGTGGCCGAGCTCGTCGTGGCCAACGCGGCGCCGGGTCAGCACGCCCTCCTCGTCAAGGTTGACCAGCAGGCCGAAGAGGTTGCGCGCCAGGTCGCGGCCCTGGTCGTCGAGCCCCTCGTAGGCCTGCTCGGCCGTGGCCTGCACCGCTCCGGCGATCCCCCCGGTCTGCAGGTAGTCCGCGAGCGTCAGCCGGCTGCCCTCCCGGCGCTCCCAGGCCACCATCAGCGCATGTGACAGCATCGGCAGCGCGCCGGGATGGTGGGCTGCGGTGGCCTGGCCGCGCGGGGCGAGGTCGCGCAGCAGGCGCTCGACCAGCTCGTCGTCGACGCTCACCCCCACCGAGCGGGCCGGCTCGACGATCGCCTGCCGCAGCTCCGCCTCGGACATCGGCCCGAGCACGACCTGGGCGTGCTGCAGGGCCTGCAGCAGCACCGGCTCGCGGAGCAGCTGGCCGTAGAAGTCCGCCCGGACCCCGAGGACCGCCGCCCGGCGCCGCGAGCCGTTCCAGGCGGTCAGGCCCGCGAGGCGGTCGAGGAAGGTGGCCCGCTCGGCGGCGTCGGCGGCGAACAGCTCCTCGAGCTGGTCGATGACGAGCACCTCGCCGTCAGCGACCCCGTCCAGCGCGGCCACCGGGTCGCGGCCGGGCACCAGTGCCGCGACGGCGATGCCGTTCTCGCGCAGCCGCGGGATCAGCCCGCTCCGGAGGAGGGAGGACTTCCCGGACCCGGAGGCACCGATCAGCGCGACCATCCCGGGCCGCGCGGGGTCGGCGAGCGCGGTCCGGACAGCCTGCTCGAGGTCGGCGACGTAGTGCTCCCGGCCGTAGAACCGGTCGGCCTGCTCCTCGGTGAAGCTGACCAGGCCGGGGTAGGGGTTCGGCGTCCGCTCGGCCGGACGAGCCCGCAGCCGGCGTACCGCCTCGAACCAGCGGTCCACCTCGGTCGGGTCGTCCACGCCGAGGGCGCCGAGGACGTCCTCGAGCGCCGAGCGCTGGCTGACCGAGGGCAGGTGCCGGCCCGCGAAGTAGCCGCCGAGCGTCGCCGACGGGATGCCGGTCATCGACGACAGCCTGCGGATCGACAGACCGGACCGGTGCCGCAGCGCGGTCAACGCCTCGGCGAACTCCTGCGGTGTCGCGAACGACCCGGGATCGGGCGCAGCCGCCCCGGCGTCCCCCGTGTCTTCCCCCATGCGCACAGCCTAATATCGCGAGGCGACAACCAGCAGCGGATCAGCGCCCCGATCCGGCGGGATCGACCGGCTCGCGCGCCCGGGCCTCCCGGAAGGTCTTCACCACCACCCACGCCACCGCCGCGAACGGCACCGCGAGGATCGCGCCGACGACTCCGGCGACGATGGTGCCGGCGGTCAACGCCAGCAGGATCGCCAGCGGGTGCAGCGCCAGGGCCTGGCCCATCACGACCGGGTAGAGCAGGTCGCCCTCGAGCTGGTTCACCGCGACCACGATGCCGACCACGATCAGGGCCGTCACCGGCCCGTTGGAGACCAGCGCCACCAGCGCAGCGAGGGCGCCGGCCAGCGTCGCGCCGACCAGCGGGATGAACGCGCCGAGGAACACCGCGACGGCCAGCGGAAGCGCCAGCGGCACACCGACGACGACCAGGCCGATCCCGATCACGAGCGCGTCCACGGTCGCGACCACCGCCGTGCCCCGGACGTAGCCGCCGAGCACGCCGGAGGCGCGCGTCGCGGCGGTGTGCCAACGGTCGCGCTGCCGGGCCGGGAGCTGGTCGGCGATGAAGCCCCAGATCCGGCGACCGTCGCGGAGCAGGAAGAACAGCAGCACGATGCCGAGGAACAGCCCGGTCAGGAACTCCAGCACCGCCGTCGCTCCGGTGATCGCGCCCTGCTGCACCTGGGCCCCGGACAGGAACTCGCGAGCCCGCTCCTGCAGGCCGCTCAGGTCGCCGGGGTCGATCGGCAGCGGCCCGTCGACCAGGTAGTCGCGCAGCTGCTCCAGGCCCTCGACCGCCGACCGGCGCAGGTCCTGCCACTGGCTGGCCACCGCGGCCCCGATCCACCAGCCGAGCCCGCCGAGCAGCGCGAGGCCGGCCAGCATCGTGCCGATCACGGCGAGCGAGCGCGGGACGAACCGGCGTCGGTCCAGCCAGTCGACCAGCGGGTTGGCGGCCGCCGCGATCAGCGTGGCGATCAGCAGCGGGATCACCAGCAGCCGCAGCCGGATCGCCACGTCGGTGACCACCCAGGCCACGGCGAGCACCAGCAGGATCTGGGCGCTGCGCATGCCGGCGCGGCCCAGCGGGTCCTGCCAGACCCTGGCGATCGGGCCGGGCACCGCCGGCGGGGCCACCACCGTCGGCGCTGGCCTGGCGGGCTCGGCCGCGGCCTCCCGGGAACGGCGCCTCACGGCTTGAGGACCACCTTGGTGCAGGAGTCCTGCTTGTGCTTGAACAGGTCGTAGCCCTCAGGCGCGTCCTCGAGCGACATCCGGTGGCTGATGATGTACGTCGGGTCGATCTCGCCGTTGCGGATCCGCTCCAGCAGCGGGCGCATGTAGCGGTGCACGTGGCACTGCCCGGTCTTGATCGTCAGCGACCGGTTCATCACCGAGCGATCGGGAACTTGTCCATCATCCCGCCGTAGACGCCCATGATCGACACCGTGCCACCGTTGGCGACCGAGAGGATCGCCTCGCGCAGCGCGTGCGGACGTTCGGTCTCCACCTTGGCGACCTGCTTGGCCTTCTCGTACACGTGGAGCGGGGTGACGTCGGTGTGCGCCTCCATGCCGACCGCGTCGATCACGTGGTCGGGTCCGCGGCCGGCGGTGAGCTCGCGGAGCTCCCGCAGCACCGAGACCTCCTCGTAGTTCAGCGGGTGCGCGCCGCCCTTGTCCTCGGCCATGGCGAGCCGCTCGGGGACGCGGTCGATCGCGATCACCTTCTCCGCGCCGAGGAGGTAGGCGCTCGCGACCGCGAACTGGCCGACCGGGCCGGCGCCCCACACCGCGACCGTGTCACCTGGCTGGATGTCGCACAGGTCGGCGCCCATGTAGCCGGTGGGCAGGATGTCGGTGAGGAACAGCACCTGCTCGTCGGTGAGGTCGTCCTCGATCTTCATCGGCCCGACGTCGGCGAACGGCACCCGGACGTACTCCGCCTGCCCGCCCTGGTAGCCGCCGAGCATGTGCGAGTAGCCGAAGATGCCCGACGGGGAGTGGCCGAGCAGCTTCTCGGCCTGGCCGGCGTTGGGGTTGGAGTTCTCGCACAGCGAGGTCAGCCCCCGCTTGCAGGGCCGGCAGGCGCCGCAGGCGATCGGGAACGGCACGACCACCCGGTCGCCTACCCGGAGGTTCTTCACGTCCGCGCCGAGCTCGACCACCTCGCCCATGAACTCGTGGCCCAGCACGTCGCCGGGCACCACGCTGGGGATGTAGCCGTCGACCAGGTGCAGGTCGGAGCCGCAGATCGCGGTCGAGGTGACCTTGATGATCGCGTCCCGGCTGCTGAGGATCTGCGGGTCCGGCACGGTCTGCACGCCGACCTTGGTCGGCGCTTCCCACACGACTGCTCTCATCGGTGGGTCCTCGCCTTCTCGTGCGTGGCCGGCTTGGCCGGTCCCTGCACCATCTGGTGCCGTGCGTCGGTGCCGTGCGGCAGCGCGTCGGTGCGTACGACGTCGCCGGTCTCGAGCACCTGCTTGAACCGGCGCAGGTCGTCGCGCACCTGCTGTTCGGGCTCCTCGCCGAGCAGCTTCGCGGCCGCCCGTCCGAGCCGGCCGCCGGGCACGTCGTAGTGGAGCACCACGCGCACCTCGGTGCCCCGGTCGCCCGGCGCCTCCGCGAAGTGGACGGTGCCGGAGTTGGCCAGGCCCTTGGTCGACTTCCACGAGATCCGCCGGCCCGGTTCGTCGCCGGTGACCTCGGCCTCCCAGGTCACCTTGCGCTTGACCGGCGCGTTGGCCTCCCAGCGGTACCTGCCGTCGCCGAGGTCGGTGACCGAGCGCAGGTGCAGCATGAAGTCGGGCAGGTTCTCGAAGTCACGCCAGAACCCGTACACCTCCTGCGGGCTGCGGGCGATCGTGGTGGAGGCGTGCAGCTCCAGCGGTCCGGGCCGGCCGGCGCCGTGCTGGGCACGAGCGGTGCGCACGGCGGCGTAGAGGTCGACCGCGGTGATCCCCGCGACGGCGGCCGTGGCGAGCGTCGTAAGCGTCCTGCGCTCGCCGCTGCGCGCGGCCAGCGCGTTCCCGAGGACCGCGAGGTCCATCGCGTCGCCCGCCACCCGGGTCCACACCGAGCGCTGCGGACCGACCAGCAGCATCGCGGCGTGCACCATCTCGCGCGCGCCGACGGCCTTGATCATGGCGGGCGCGACCGGGCTGTCGTCGACACCGGCGAACCGGGCGACGTCGTCGGTGCGCCACAGCATCGGCACGCCGAGCCCGGCGCTCGCGGCGCCCAGGGCCCGGACCAGACGGCCGGTGGTTCTCCCGGGGTTCTGCATCTGTGCTCCCTCCCTCTCGGCGGTCAGCGGCGCGGCTGGGCGGGGTTGGTGGGCACGCCCTGCGACGGCGGGTTCTGGGGGTCGCCCTCGGTCTGCGGGGAGACCTTCGATCCGCCGGCCGGGCCGGCAGCCGCCTCGGGTGCCACGGCCTGGGGGTTGCCGCCGGAGGGTTCGGCCTCCCCGGTGTCCAGCGCGACCAGGCGCCGCTCGAGCAGCTGCACCACCTGGATCCGGTCGGCGTGCGCCCGTTCGTGGTCCAGCAGCGTGCGGACGTCGGCCTCGCCGAGCGTGCGGATCCGGGACTCGATCGAGCCGGTGGGCAGGTTGTCGTAGTCGGGCAGCGGAAGCTGGTCGGCCATCGCTCCTCCTCGGGGGGTTGGGTGGGTGCGGTCGATCTCGGTCAGGGGCGCGGGTTGGTCCGCGTCCACGGTTTCGTGTCCCGGCGCTGTCCCATCGCGGCTGCACAGCGCGGGCAGACGTCGGTCACCTCGTCGGCGTCGCGCCCGGTCGCGGGTTGCACGTCGAGCCAGTCCACGTGCGAGAACCGCTCCAGCCGCGACCGCTTCGTCGAGAGCCCGCACAGGGTCTGGTTCGTGCCGGACAGCCAGGCGTGCACCTCACCGGCGGGCATCCGGAACCCGTCCGGGTCGGTCCAGGACCCGGTGGCGGCGACGTTCGCGCGGGCGACTCTCGCGGGCATGGTGAGCCGTACCCGACCCGGGAGGGGCCATGCCGGTCAGGCCCCCTCGAGCAGCTCCTGCTCCTCGACCAGCGCCAGGGACAGCGTGCGGTAGCCGACGTCGTCGAACAGGACGGTGATCCGGTCCTCCTCGATGTCGGTGACCGTGCCCTCGCCGAACTCGGCGTGCCGGACGTGGGACTGCAGCGGGAACGGGCTCCGGCTCTCGTCGGCCGGCTGTTCCGCGACCCCGGCACGGCAGTTGTCGCAGATGCCGCACAAGCCGTCGGCCGGCTCGCCGAAGTAGGCCAGCAGGAACTCCGCGCGGCACCGGTCGGACTCGGCGTAGCCGCGCATCATCTCCACCCGCGAGTGCTCCAGCTTGCGCTGCGCCTCGGCGCGCTCGACCACCGCGTCCACGACCTTCTGCCCCGCACCGGTGGGGCCGCCGGTCTCGGCGACGAGCTGGGCGAGGTTGAGGATCCGGCCGGCCTTGCGTGGCCCGAAACCGGTCGCCTCGCGGACCGTGTCCGGGTCCTTCGCGTGCGCGGCCAGTACGGCGGCCACGTCCTTGCGCTTGGGGACGCCGCCGGCGAAGAACCTACCCAGCGACAGGTCCTCGGCGCGGTACACCAGCGTCGCCGTCGCCGGGTCGCCGTCACGCCCCGCGCGACCGACCTCCTGGTAGTAGGTGTCCGGCGACTCGGGCACGTCGGCGTGGACGACGTACCGGACGTCGGGCTTGTCGATGCCCATCCCGAACGCCGACGTCGCCACAATCGTGTCCACCTCGTCGGCCATGAACGCCTCGTGCGCGGCGTCACGCCGCTTCTGGCTCAGCCCGGCGTGGTAGACCGCCGTGCGACGCCCGGCGAGCTCGAGGATGCCGGCGTACTCCTCGGCGCCCTTGCGGGTGCGGCAGTAGACGATCCCGGCGCCGCCGTCCTGAGCGCCCTCGGTGACCGCGTCGAGCACCGCCTGGCGCTGCTCGTCCTCGCCGGCACAGCGGGTGACCCGCAGGGCGATGTTGTCGCGGGCGAAGCCGGTGACGACCACGCGGTGGTCACGCAGGGCGAGCCGGTCGACGATGTCGTTGCGCACCGGCAGCGCAGCCGTCGCGGTCATCGCGATCACCCGTGGCCGACCGATGTCGTCGATCAGCTCGCCGAGCCGGAAGTAGTCAGGCCGGAAGTCGTGCCCCCACGCGGACACGCAGTGCGCCTCGTCCACGGCCACCAGGCTGGGGCCGAGCTCGCGGACCCGCTCCCGGACGTCGTCGGCGGCGAGCTGCTCGGGTGACATGAAGACGAACTCGACCTCACCGGTCCGGGCCCGCTCCAGGGCCTCCTCGCGCTGCTTGTCGGTCTCCGCGGAGCTCACCCGCGCCGCGCGCAGCTGCGGGCCACCCTCCTCGAGGCTGTCGATCTGGTCTGCCTGCAGCGCGAGCAGCGGCGAGACCACCACCGTGCAGCCCTCGAGCAGCACTCCGGCGACCTGGTAGGTCAGTGACTTGCCGGAGCCGGTCGGCGAGACCAGCAGCACGTCGCGGCCGTCGAGCAGCGCCCCGATGGTCTCCTCCTGCCCGGGAAGCAGGGTTTCGTGACCGAAGTGCTCGCGGGCCGCGTCACGCGCCCGGCGTCCGTTGTGGGGCATGGCTCGGGATGCCCCGAGCGCCGAGGGTCATGCCTGTGACGTCACTCCCCCGGCTCGGCCTCCCCCAGCGCGACCGTCTCCCCACGGCGTACCTCGGTGAGCAGGTGGCCGAGCCCGGCCAGCCCGGCCTGACGCGTGAACGCCGACAGCGGCGAGGCGAAGACGCCGTAGTCGTCGTAGTGCACCGGCACCGCCTGACGCGGGCCGACGCGGCGCAGGAAGTCGACACCCTGGTCGGCGTCCATCGTGACGGTGTGGAACAGCACCCGCGTGCCGCCGAGGTGCACCACGGCGACGTCGATGTCGGGGTGGCGCCGGGCGATCTCGCTGATGTGCTCACCGGTGAGGGTGTCGCCGCTGAGGTACACCCGCCGGTTGACCTCGCCGCCGACCCGGTGCTCGAGCATGGAGCCCATCACCGGCGGCAGCAGCGCCCCCATCACCCCGCGGGCGTGGATGCCCGGCAGGGCCTCGACGGTGAGCGTCTCCTCGCCCTTGGTGAGGGTCTCGGTGTGCCACGTGTCCAGGCCGCGCGTCTCGAAGCCCCACCGGCTCAGCCGCTTCGCCGCGGGCGGGGTGGTGATCACCGGCTGCTTCCGCGCCAGCCCGCGGCGGGCGACCCGGTCGAAGTGGTCGCCGTGCAGGTGCGAGAGCACCACGGCGTCCAGCGGCGGCAGGTCGGCGGGCTGCATCGACGGCTGCGTGAGCCGCTTCGACCACAGCCCCTTGCCGAGGTAGGCGCGCTGACCTCGATGCAGGAAGTTGGGGTCGGTGAGCACCGTGAACGACCCCAGCCGGATCAGCGTGGTCGCCGTACCGACGAAGGTGAGCGTGTCGGCGGAGGCCACGCGGCTACTCCGCGGGCTTGAGCGGGTCGTGCCCCAGCGTCATCAGCTTGTGCCGCCAGGCGGCCTGGCCGGCGGTGGGCTCGAGGTCGTCGCGGCGCTCCTCGAGGACCTTGCGGACCACCTTCTCCATCACCGCGGCGTCCTTGTCGGTCAGGTCGGTGCGGCGCTTGCCGAGGATCTGCACGACGTGCTGGCCGGTCTCGGTGCCGGCCTGGTCGGGCAGCGACTCGGCGTTCTCGTCCGCGCTGCGGACCATCAGCCAGTCGGTGAGCTCGCGCGAGGTCATGTTGACCACGCGGTGGAACTCCTCCCACAGCTCGTCGCTGACGGTGTCGTGGTTGGCCACTGTCTGCTCCTCTCCTGCGGGTGCCCGGCTCGCGCCGGCTTCTGTGTCGGCGTACCCACCGGGTGGGGCGGCATGCGGGGTCTCGACGGGGTGACCCGGGCGGGGTACCGTCACCAGAGGTTGTGCGCTTGAGAAGCAGGCGACCCACAACTTGCTTCGAGCAAGGACAGACATGACGGGGACCATCGACGAGCCGGTACGGCCAGGCCACCGCACCGACATCGCGGCTCTGCTGGATCAGGCCAAGGGCGTCCTGATCTTCAGGTACTCCATCGACGCCGACGCGGCATCGAGCCTGTTGGCGCTGTGGGCGGCGGAGTACGGCGTCAGCCCCGAGGCGGTCGCACGGACCGTCGTGCACGAGATCTGTCAGGGCAGGCGCGGCCAGGCCTCCGACCGTGGGCTGGCGCGCTGGCTGGAGGACCGCCTGCGGCACGAGATGCCCACCTAGGGGTTGTGGGAGCAGTCGTCGCGGGTACGGGCACAGCACAGTCCCGACCACGAAGGAGGCGACGTGCCCGACACGACCATCCAGATCCACGATCCCGCCGACGGCTCGCTGTTCGGCGAGGTCGCCATCGCGTCCCCGGCGGAGGTGGAGGCTGCGGTCGGATCGGCGGTCAAGGCGTCCGGCGAATGGGCGCGGACCGCTCCGGCGGAGCGCGCTGCCGCGGTGCACGCGATCGCCGACCGGGTGGCCGCGCGCGCCGACGACCTCGCCCTGCTCACCACGCGTGAGATGGGCAAGCCGATCGACGACGCGCGCGGTGGCGTGGATGCCGGGGTCGGCACGCTGCGGCAGTACGCCGAGCTCGGGCCGGTCCACCGGGGACGTTCGCTGCAGGGATCCTGGGACGCCACCGACCTGATGGTGCCCGGGCCACGCGGCGTGGTCGCGGCGATCACCCCCTGGAACGACCCGGTCGCCGTGCCGTGCGGGCTGATCGGCGCGGCGCTGGTGACCGGCAACACCGTGGTGTTCAAGCCGTCCGAGCGGACGCCGCACACCGGCATCGAGCTGGCCCGGCTGATGCAGGCCGAGCTGCCCGCGGGGGTGCTCGACGTGGTCAGCGGGGACGGTACGACGGGCGCGGCGCTCGCCTCGTCCTCGGAGGTCGACCTGATCGCGCACGTCGGCTCGACCGCGACCGGGCGGGCGATCGCCGAGGCCGCGGTGCGCACCGGCGCGAAGGTGCTGCTGGAGAACGGCGGCAACGACCCGATGATCGTCGACGCCGGCGTCGACCCGGAGTGGGCCGCGGAGCAGGCCGCGATGGGAGCCTTCGCCAACGCCGGCCAGATCTGCGTGTCCGTGGAGCGGCTGCTCGTCGTGGAGTCGATCGCCGAGGACTTCCTGGCCGCACTCGTCCGGCGCGCCGAGGCCCTGGTGACCGGTCCGGGCACCGACCCCTCGACCCAGCTCGGCCCGCTCGTCGACGACCGGATGCGCGACGCCGTGCACGAGCAGGTGGCCGAGGCGGTGGCCGCCGGCGCCACGGTGCTCACCGGTGGCGAGATCCCGGAGGGACCCGGGAGCTTCTACCCCGCCACGGTGCTGTCCGGCTGCACGCCGGAGATGAGGATCATGCGCGAGGAGACGTTCGGCCCGGTGGCTCCGGTCTCCGTGGTGCCCGACTTCGACACCGCGCTCGAGGCGGCCTGCTCGGGACGCTACGGTCTGGCGGCCGTGGTGCTCACCCCGTCGATGGAGCACGCCCAGCGCGCCTGGCGCGAGCTGCCTGTCGGCACCGTGAAGGTGAACGCCGCGTTCGGTGGTGCACCCGGTGGCGCCGCGCACCCGCGGGGTGCCAGCGGCCAGGGCTTCGGCTACGGTCCGGAGCTGCTCGACGAGATGACCGCCACCAAGGTGGTCCACCTCGGCGTGCCGAAGCTGCGCTGAGTCCCGGGCTCCGGGTCAGCTCCGCACGCGCGTCCGCGGCGGCTGGTCCAGGAGCCGGCGGGCCGCCTCGACGTGCGAGGGCACCGCTCGGCGCCGGGCCAGTGCCCGGGGCAGCACCGGCACGGTCTCCGCGATCGCCATCCATCCCGCACGGCCTGCCCTGAGGTCCTCGGCGAGCGCGCGTGCCACGACCGGCCACGGGCGGCGCAGGATCGTGGTCAGAAGGCGGTTGCGGGCAGCCCGGGCCTTCCGCCTGGTCGAGTCCCGGGCCGGCGAGGGGTGGTGGTGGGCGACGACCGAGTCGACGTACGCCAGCCCCCAGCCGAGCGTCGCCAGGTCGAGGGCGAGCCGCTCCTCCTCACCCATGAAGAAGATGACGTCGTCGAAGCCGCCCCCGGCGAGGTAGGCGTCGCGCCGGACGACCGCGCCGCAGGCCAGGAAGCCGAGGATCGAGGGCCCCGGCAGGTCCTCCTCGACGCCGAGCGGCGACTCGGCCATCAGCGCGCAGATCGGGTCCTCGCGTTCCTGCTCCCCCACCAGCATCCGCCCGGCCAGCACGGCCAGCCGTGGATGCGCGTCGAACACCTCGGTTGCCTCGGCCAACGCGCCGGGGGCCCACCAGGAATCGTCGTCGGCGAAGGCGACGTACGGCGTCCGCGCCCGCTCGACCCCGATGTTGCGCGCCACCGAGCCGTGGTTGCGGTCGAGCGCGACGACGTCGACGTGCGGGAAGTGCTCGCGGACCAGGTCCGGCGTGCCGTCGGTGGAACCGTTGTCGACCAGGATCACCGGCGCCTCGTGCCGGGGCAGGGTCTGTTGCAGGTCCGGCCAGCGGTCCCGGGTCATCACCACGGCCGTGATCGTGTCGGTGGCCGGGTGCAGGCTCGGTGTCATGCGTTCCACTCCTCCAGGTCGTCGTCGAGCAGCTCGCGCAGGCGTCGCACGTCGTCGCCCACGCGCTGCGCCACGGCACGGCGCAGCGCGGGATCCACCTCCGGGCGACCGTCACCGACGTGATGCCGCTCCTCGTGACGGGGGTCGCGCCAGTCCGGGTCGACGCCGACGTGTTCGTAGACCCGCGCGATCTGCCGGTCACGGTCGGCGAGCAGCCGCTCCTGCACCACCACGTGCACCTGCCCGCGGTCGAAGTGCTCCAGGAACGGCGCGAGGCGTTCGGCGTAGCGGCTGCGGGCGAGGTACTGGCTGTCCGGGTCCAGGACGGCCTCGTCGAGCGGCCGGTGCTCGGCGCCGTCGCGCCGGTGGTGGGCCCACTGCGACACCGCGCGCTCGACCGGGTCGCGGACCAGGTAGACCAGCCGCGCCTCGGGGATCACGTTCGCCATCCGGTCCGGCACCTCCGGGAAGTCCGGTGAGGTGTACGCCGGCGACGACTCGCCCCGGACCGGCGTGTGCGGGTCGAACTGCGCGGCGTACCACTCCAGCCCGCGGTGCCACTGGCCGGACCTCCACCAGCTGTGGGGTCGTCGTGCGGGGGCTGCTCGGGCCCGTTGAAGAAGTTGAGCTCCTTGGTGGCGGTCATGCTGATGTCGGGGTGCGCGTCGAGGTAGGCGTGCAGCGCACTGGTGGCACACTTCATCGCCCCGATCACGACCACGTTGGGAAGCGGCAGGTCCCCCATCGTCACTGGGGGAGGTCGTCGGAGTACTTCTCGCCGACCCCGGTGGACACCTCGCGCGCCCGGTCCCGGACCGAGTCGCCACGCAGCGTGGGGGTCGGTCCTCCGGCGAAGTCGGCCATCCCGACCAGCACTTCGCGCAGCGCCTCCACCGACGTTGTCCGCGGCTGCCAGCCGAGCTCGTCGCGGATCCGCCTGGTGTCCAGCAGCGGCAGGCCCAGGACGAGGTCCAGCAGCGCCGGCTCGGGTGGGATGGCGTGCAGGTGCCACAGCGCCGCCATCGCGGTGCGTGCGGCCACCCCCGGCACCTCCACGGTCCGGGCGCCCATCAGCTCGCCCATCACGGTGCGGTCGATGACCGGCTCCGCGGCGACGTTGTAGGCGCCGCGCGCGCTGTCGGAGACCACCGCCAACCGGTAGGCCTCCGCGACGTCGGCGGCGTGCAGCGCCTGGAAGCGCAGCCCCTTCGGCCACGGCAGCACCGGCAGCCGCCCGGGCCGAAGCAGTGGGTTGGGGAGCAGCGGCCCGGCGAAGATCCGGCGCTGCGCGGTGGCCGCCTGGCGTTGGAAGATGAACGACGGCCGCAGCCGGACCACCCGGATGCCGGGATGCTCGGCCTCGAAGGCGTCGAGCCCCCGCTCGACGTACGCCTTCTCGCGTCCGTACCCCGCGGTGGGAAGACTGTGGGTCTCCCAGGACTCGTCGACCCGGTGGGGAGAGGGTGAGTAGGCCCCCACCGACGAGGCGTGGACGACCGCGGCGACCCCGGCAGCCGCGGCGGCGTCGAACAGCCGGGCGCTGCCCACGGCGTTGGACCGCCAGGTCACCTCCGGCCGGTGGGTGGGCTGGAAGATCCAGGCGAGGTGCACCAGGGCGTCGGCCCCTCGAAGGTGCGGGACCATGTCGTCGTGCGCCACGTCGGCCTGCACGAACCGCACCTTCGGTGGCGCGTGCTCGGGCAGCCGCCTGGCGACACCGACGATCTCGTCGACCTGGTCGTCGGCGCTCAGGGCGTCGAGGACGGCTGTCCCGACGTTCCCGGTCGCGCCGGTCACGACTACGCGCATGCCGCCCACCTCAGCGAGCCGTCGCGGGGACCATCGCGTGCAGCCGGGCGTCCCAGTCGGCGAGGAACCGGCCGAGCCCGTAGCGGGCCAGCGCGGCCTCGCGCGCGGCGGCGCCGACGGCCTGGGCCTCCGAGGGGTCGTGGATGAACCGCCACACCGCCTGCGCGAGCTCGTCGGGACGGGTGGTCACCACCCCCGCCTCCGGGGGTACGGCGGCCACGGCCTCGGTCGTCGCGAGCGCCACGACCGGCATGCCGAGGTGCATCGCCTCGAGCATCGACAGCCCCAGCGAGGTCCACCGGGAGGTGTGCACGTAGACCCGCCGCCGCGCCAGCTCCGTGTGCAGCCGGTGCTGCGGCAGGTCCTCGAAGGTCCACAGCCGGTCGCCGGGGATGTCGAGCACGTCGGCGAGCTGGTGCACGTTCATCCCGAACACGTCGAGCGCCGCGGTCTCCGACAGCCCCGGCAGCAGGTCGGTGCCGACCGCGCGCCAGCGTCGCACCGGGTCGTTGACGACGACCGCGGCGCGGGCCCAGTCGCCGGAGTAGCGGTGCCCCGGGTCGACGATGCCGTGCTCGACCACATCGGTCGGCGCGTCGCCGCAGTCCCAGAACAGCCGGTTGAAGTGGGTGACGTGCACGACCGGGATGTCGCTCTGGTCGGCCAGCGGATGCCGGGTGAACGGCACCTCGCCGCCGGGGGTGTTGTGCTCGACGTACACCGCCGGCACGTCGCGACCGGGTCGGCGCCCGGTCCAGCGCTCGGCGAGCTCGAGCTCGTGGGGCCGCTGGAGCAGCACCAGGTCGAAGTCGGTGTCGCGCAGCCGGTCGCTGGGCACCTCGACGACGCTCGCCGGCCAGTCCCAGGTCCGCGCCCGGCCGAGTCCGTCGGAGTCGCGCCCGGGGGTCGCCGGCAACAGGTACTCGTGCTCGCCCTGGACGAACGACGTCGTCCACGAGCCGTGCACGTGCCACATCAGGATCCGCATCCGCCTACCTCGCTCCTCGTCCGAGTGCATGGAAGTCCCAGCCGGCCGCGCGCCACTTGTCGGCGTCGAGCACCAGCCGTCCGTCGATCACGCGCGGGTGCCGCACGACGCCGGCCAGCGCGACCGGGTCGATGCCGCGGAACTCGTCCCAGTCGGTGAGCACCAGCACCGCCTCGGCGTCGCGGCACGCCGCCTCGACGCTGTCGTGCGTGTGCAGCCCGGGCCGGGCCCGCTGCGCGTTGTCGTTCGCCTTCGGGTCGTGCACGTGCACCTCGGCGCCGCGCGCCTGGAGGGTGGCCGCCACGTCGAGCGCGGGCGAGTCGCGGACGTCGTCGGAGTCGGCCTTGAACGCCGCGCCGAGCACCGCCACCTTCCGCCCGGCCGGCTTGCCGCCGAGCATCTCCACGGCCAGGTCGATCGTGCGTGCCCGCTGCCGCATGTTGATCGTGTCGACCTCGCGCAGGATCGCCACGGGGCCGTCGACGCCGAGCTCCTCGGCGCGGGCGACGAACGCGCGGGTGTCCTTGGGCAGGCAGCCGCCCCCGAACCCGACGCCGGGGTTGAGGAACTTCGAGCCGATCCGCTCGTCGAGCCCCAGGATCCGGGTCAGGTCACCGACGTCGGCGTCGGCGGCCTCGCACACCTCGGCCAGCATGTTCACCAGCGAGATCCGCGCGGCGAGCATCGCGTTGGCCGACACCTTCGCCAGCTCCGCGGTCGCCAGGTCGGTGCGTACGACGGGCACCCCCTCGGCGAGCTGGGTGGCGTACACGTCGCGCAGCCACTGGTCGTCCTCGTCGCGCTCGACACCGAACACCAGCCGGTCCGGGTGCAGCGAGTCCTCGACCGCGTGTCCTTCCCGGAGGAACTCGGGGTTCCACGCCATGTGCACGTCGTCCCCCGCCGGGGCGACCGCACGGATCCGGTCCCGCAGCTCACCTGCGCTGCCCACCGGGACGGTCGACTTGCCGACCACCAGGCACGGCCGGTCCAGCAGCGGCGCAAGGGCGTCTGCGGCGGCGTGCAGCGCGGACAGGTCCGCGGCGTGGGTGCCGGGCCGCTGCGGCGTCCCCACGCACAGGAAGTGCACGTCAGCGCCCGCCGCGGCGGTGGGATCCGTGGAGAAGCCGAGCGTGCCCGCGTCGACGTACTGCGACAGGAGCGCGTCGAGACCGGGCTCGTGGAACGGCGCCGAGCCGCTGCACAGCCGCTCGACCCGTTGGGGGTCGTTGTCCACGCCGACCACGTCGTGGCCGCACGCGGCCAGCGCCGCTGCGTGGGTGGCCCCGAGGTAGCCCGTGCCTATCACCGAGATTCGCACAACGAGGCGTTGCCCCACGTGGTGCGGATCATGCGACCTTTACTCGGCGGTTCTTGACTTTCCGAGAGCCACTTCTCTCGGGCCCTGTTTGCGAACGGGTCGAGTGGGCAACCGATCGATGACCGCCTGACAGTTTCGGCACGAGGGAGCACGAGCTTGAAGGTTCTCGGGATCAACGCACTGTTCCACGACCCGGCCGCCGCGCTGGTCATCGACGGCGAGACCGTCGCCGCGGCCGAGGAGGAACGCTTCTCCCGCCGCAAGCACGGCAAGCGGCCGGTGCCGTTCGCCGCGTGGGAGCTGCCGGAGCTCGCCGCCCGATGGTGCCTCGAGGAGGCCGGGCTCGACATCTCCGACATCGATGCGGTCGCCTACTCCTACGACCCCGAGCTGGCCAAGCCCGCCGAGGAGATGGGCCTCGACGACCCGTGGGACCACCTGCGGCAGACCTACGCCCAGCGCGCCCCCGGATTCCTGGCCACGGCGCTGCCCGGCCTGGACCCGGCCGCGGTCCGGTTCGTCCCCCACCACGTCGCCCACGCCGCCTCCGCCGGCCTCGCCTCGCCGCACCTCGACGCCGCCGACGTGCTCGTCCTCGACGGCCGCGGCGAGTCCGCCAGCCACCTCGCCGGCCGCTACGACGCCGGCGACCTCGAGATCTTCCGCACCCAGGAGCTGCCGCACTCGCTCGGCCTGCTCTACGAGGACGTTACCCAGCACCTCGGCTTCCTGCGCAGCAGCGACGAGTACAAGGTGATGGCGCTGGCGTCGTACGGCAAACCACGCTTCCTCGACGAGCTGCGCCACGCGGTGTACACCACCGGCGACGGCGGCTTCCACACCGACCCGATCGACTGGGGGTCGCTGGTCAAGCAGCGGGGCAAGCACGAGGAGTGGACCGCCGACCACGCCGACCTGGCCGCCAGCGTGCAGACGCGGCTGGAGGAGGTGCTGCTCGAGCTGGCCGGCTGGCTGCACGAGCGCACCGGTGGCAACGCGCTCACCCTCGCCGGCGGTGTGGCGCTCAACTGCGTGGCGAACACCCGGCTGTTCGACGAGAGCGCCTACGAGGACATCTGGGTGCAGCCGGCCGCCGGCGACTCCGGCACCGCGCTGGGCGGTGCGCTGCACGTCGCGCGCGCCGAGGGCGACCTCACCCGGCCGATGCCGGGCGCCGACCTCGGTCGCGGGTTCACCGACGCCGACATCGAGGCCTGGCTGCAGACCGCCCGGATCCCCTACGAGCGACCCGACGACGTCGCCGACGCCGTGGCCGAGTGCCTGGCCGACAACGGCGTGGTCGCCTGGTTCCAAGGCCGCAGCGAGTACGGTCCGCGCGCGCTCGGCCACCGCTCGCTGCTGGCGCACCCCGGCCACGAGAAGAACCTCGAGCGGCTCAACGACGTCAAGGGCCGCGAGCAGTTCCGCCCCGTCGCACCGATGGTGCGTGCCGAGCGGGCGAGCGAGATCTTCAGCCGCGGCCCGCTGCCGTCGCAGTACATGCTCTTCGTCCACGACGTGGCCAAGGAGTGGCGCGAGCGGATCCCCGCAGTGGTGCACGTCGACGGCACCGCCCGGGTGCAGACCGTGCACACCGAGACCGAGCCGTTGGTGGCCCGGATGCTCGAGGGATTCGAGCGGCGCACCGGCCTGCCGGTCGTGATCAACACCAGTCTCAACACCGCCGGCCGGCCGATGGTCGACGACCCCCGTGACGCGCTGGAGTGCTTCGGCTCCGCTCCGGTCGACCTGCTCGCGATCGGCCCCTTCGTCGTACGGCGGCCGAAGGCGGCCTGATGGGGCACCCGCAGACCTCGATCGTCGTCCCCACGGTGGGACGGCCCAGCCTCCGTGTGCTCCTGGAGGCGCTCGCGACCGGCAGCGTCCGGGTGGACTGCCCGGTGGTCGTGGTCGACGACCGGCCCGCCGGACCGGACCTGGACCTGGCCGACATCGACCTCGCCGACCTGCGCGTCGTCCGATCCGGCGGAGGCGGCCCCGCGCGAGCGCGCAACATCGGCTGGCGGCACACCCGCACGCCGTGGGTGAGCTTCCTCGACGACGACGTGGTGCCCGACGCCGACTGGTACGCCACCCTGCTCCGGGACCTGGCCGACCTCGGCCCCGACGTGGCCGGAAGCCAGGGCCGGGTGCGCGTGCCGCTGCCCGAGCACCGCCGACCCACCGACTGGGAGCGCGGCACCGCCGGACTGGCCACCTCGCAGTGGATCACCGCCGACCTGACCTACCGCCGTCGCGCGCTCTCCACGGTGGGCGGCTTCGACGAGCGGTTCCCGCGCGCGTTCCGCGAGGACGCCGACCTCGGTCTGCGGGTCAGCCGAGCCGCCGGCAGGATCGTCGACGGCCACCGGTGGATCACCCACCCGGTCCGGCCGGCCGACGACTGGGCCAGCCTGAAGCAGCAGCGCGGCAACGCCGACGACTTCCTGATGCGCGCCCTGCACGGGCCGAGGTGGCGCGAGCTGGTCGGCGCCCCCGCCGGTCGCCGGCCCCGGCACGTGGCCGTGACCGCCGCGGCGGCCGGATCGCTGGCTGCGCTTCTCGCCCGGAGACCACGACTTGCCGCGCTGGCCGCCACCGCCTGGCTGACCGGCACCGCGGAGCTCGCCGCGGCCCGGATCGCGCCCGGCCCGCGTGACCGCGCCGAAGTGCGGCGGATGCTGCTCACCAGCGCCGCGATCCCGCCCGCCGCCACCTGGCACTCCCTCAAGGGAGCCTGGACGCACCGCGCGGCACCGCCGTGGCGCGGCCTGCCCGAGCTGGTGCTCTTCGACCGCGACGGCACGATCGTCCACGACGTCCCCTACAACGGCGACCCCGAGAAGGTGGCACCCGTCGAAGGCGCCAAGGAGGCGATCGACCGGCTCCGTGCACTCGGGATCCGGGTCGGCGTCGTGAGCAACCAGAGCGGGGTCGGCTCCGGCCGGATCACGCTCGACCAGGTCGAGGCGGTCAACCAGCGGGTGCACGGCCTGCTCGGCCCGTTCGAGGTCTGGCGCTACTGCCCGCACACCCGCGACGAGGGATGCACCTGCCGCAAGCCCGCGCCGGGGATGGTGAAGGACGCCTGCGCCGAGCTGGACGTACCCGTGGAGCGGTGCGTGCTCGTCGGCGACATCGGCACCGACGTGGAGGCCGCGGAAGCAGCCGGGGCGCACGGGATCCTCGTGCCCACGTCCGTGACGCGCGGCGACGAAGTCGCTGCGGCGGACCACGTCGCGGCCACGCTGTCGGCGGCCGTGGACGACATCCTGGCGGGGCACTGGTGAGGCACACCCTGGTGGTCCGACTCGACAACGCCGGCGACGTGCTCCTCGCCGGCCCCGCGGTCCGTGCCGTCGCGGCCGGCTCGGACCGGGTCACCGTGCTCGCCGGTCCCCACGGGTCTGCGGCCGCCCGGCTGCTGCCCGGGGTCGACGAGGTGCTGGAGTGGCGCTGCCCGTGGATCGACCCCTCCCCGGACCAGGTCCGCCGGGAGGACGTCGACTCGCTGGCCGACACGCTCGCCGGCCACCGGTTCGACCGAGCCCTGGTCCTCACCTCGTTCCACCAGTCCCCGCTGCCGACCGCGCTCGTGCTCCGGATGGCGGGCGTGCCGTGGGTCGGCGCGATCAGCGTCGACTACCCCGGGTCGCTGCTCGACCTGCGCCACCGGGTCGACGAGATGCTGCCCGAGGCCGAGCGCGCCCTCTCCCTGGCCGAGGCGGCCGGCTTCAGCCTGCCCGCCGGCGACGACGGGGCGCTGGCGGTACGTCGACCGCTGCCCGACGTCTCGTACCTGGTCCCCGACGAGCCGTTCGTGGTGCTCCACCCCGGCACCTCGGTGCCCGCCCGGGCGTGGCCGGCCGCGCAGTTCGCCGAGGCCGCCGACCTGCTGACCGCGCGCGGTCACCGCGTGGTGGTCACCGGCGCGCCGTCCGAACGCGCCCTGACCGCAGGCGTGGTCGGCACCACCGCGGCCACCGACCTCGGCGGGCGCACCACGCTTCCCGAGCTCGCCGCCGTCCTCGACGCCGCCGACGTCGTCGTGGTCGGCAACACCGGCCCGGCGCACCTCTCCGCGGCCGTCGGCACCCCGGTGGTCTCCCTGTTCGCGCCCACCGTGCCCGCGGTGCGCTGGGCGCCCTACCGCGTCCCGACCGTGCTTCTCGGCGACCAGCAGGCGGTCTGCCGGGACACACGCGTCACGCAGTGCCCGTTCGAGGGCCACCCGTGCCTGAGCGCGGTCGGACCCGAGGACGTCCTCAAGGCCGTCGAGCAGCTGAGCGGCACACACCAGCCGATGCAGATCGGCAGTCCGGCACAGGAGGGAACATGAGAATCGCTCTAGTCTCCGAGCACGCGAACCCGCTCGCCACGCTCGGGAGCGTCGACGCCGGCGGCCAGAACGTCCACGTCGCGGAGCTCGCGGCAGGACTGGTCGACCGAGGCCACGACGTCACCGTGTTCACCCGCCGTGACAACACCTCCGCGCCGGTCCGGGTGACCGCTCCCGACGGGTACGTCGTCGAGCACGTGCCCGCCGGGCCGCCGAGCGACATCCCCAAGGACGAGCTCCTGCAGTACATGCCGGCCTTCGCCGACTACCTGACCGACCGTTGGCGCGAGGACCCCGTCGACGTGGTGCACGCCCACTTCTGGATGAGCGGCATCGCCTCGGTCGAGGCGGGCCGGCGAGTCGGCGTGCCGGTGCTGCAGACCTTCCACGCCCTCGGCACCGTGAAGAAGCGTCACCAGGGCTCGCGCGACACCAGCCCGCCGACCCGGATCGGCCTCGAGCGCCGACTGTGCCGCCGCGTCGACCGGGTGATCGCCACCTGCAGCGACGAGGTCGACGAGCTCGCCGCGATGGGGCTGCCGCGCCGACGGGCCACGGTGATCCCCTGCGGGGTCGACACCGACGACTTCAGGCCGCTGCACGTGCCGCCCGGCGACCGGCCCCGCCTGCTCGTGATCGGCCGGCTCGTCGAGCGCAAGGGCGTCGGCAACGTCATCGAGGCCCTCTCGCAGCTCCCCGGCGTCGAGCTCATGGTCGCCGGCGGCCCGGCCCCGGAGTTCCTCGACACCGACCCGGACATCGCGCGGCTGCGCCGGCTCGCGGCCCGGCACGGGGTGCAGGACCGGGTCCGCTTCCTCGGCTCGGTGGACCGTCCGGACGTCCCCCGGGTGATGGCCGAGGCCGACATCGTCGTGGCGGTCCCCTGGTACGAGCCGTTCGGGATCGTCCCGCTGGAGGCGATGGCCTGCGGCCGTCCGATCGTCGGCTCCGCCGTCGGCGGCCTGCTGGACACGATCGTGCCGGGCGTGACCGGCGAGCTCGTGCCACCCCGCCGCCCGGACCTGCTCGCCCCGGTCCTGCGCGACCTGCTCGCCGACCCCCAGCGCCGCGAGGAGTACGGCCGCGCCGGCCGGGCCCGTGCGGTGACCACCTACCAGTGGCGGCAGGTCGCCGCTGCGACCGAGGACGTCTACGCGTCCGTGACCAGCCCGATCCGCCTTCGCACAGGAGTGATCCGATGACCCGCCCGACGACCCCCTGCGCCCACGACCACCTCGAGGAGCTGCGCCGCGCGGCGGCCGTGTTCGACGACTGCGTCGAGGTCGCCGACCAGTGGGGCACCCGGCTCGCCTCGGTCCTCGATGCGGGCGGACGGCTGCTCGCCGCCGGCAACGGCGGCAGCGCGGCGCAGGCACAGCACCTGACCGCCGAGCTGGTCGGGCGCTACCGCGACGACCGGGCACCGTTCTCGGCGATCTGCCTGTCCGCGGAGACCTCCAGCCTCACCGCGATCGCGAACGACTACCCGCCCGAGGAGCTGTTCGCCCGCCAGGTCGAGGCCCACGGCAGGCCCGGCGACGTGCTGGTGCTGATGTCCACCAGCGGCACCAGCGCGAACATCGTCGCCGCGGCCGAGCGCGGCAGGAAGATCGGGATGCAGGTCTGGGCCTTCACCGGCCCCCGGCCCAACCCGCTGGCCGACCTCGCCGACGAGGCGCTGTGCGTGGAGGCCCGGTTCACCGCGACCGTCCAGGAGCTGCACCTGGTCGGCCTGCACGTGCTCTGCGCAGGACTGGACCGCGAGCTCGGGGTGATCCCCGCGGAGACCAGGATCCCGGCGCAGACCGGCGCGAGGAGCCGCCGATGAGGGGCCCGCTGGTCGTCGTCGGGGACGCCCTGCTCGACGTCGACCTGGAAGGCCGCGCCGGCCGGCTCACGCCCGACGCGCCGGTCCCGGTGCTCGACGAGCTCGTCGAGCACCCGCGCCCCGGCGGCGCCGGGTTGGCGGCGCTGATGGCCGCCCGCGACGGCCACGAGGTGGTGCTCGTCACCGCGCTCGGCGACGACCCTGCCGGGGAGCAGCTGCACGGCCTCCTGGTGGAGGCCGGCGTCGACGTGATCGGGCTGCCCTTCGACGGTCCGACCCCGGTGAAGAAGCGTGTGCGCGCCGACGGACAGTCACTGCTCCGCCTCGACAGCGGCAGCGCGCCGGGCACGGTCACCGGGGTTCCGCCCGAGGTCGGCGGCGTGCTGCACGGCGCCGGGGCCGTGCTCGTCGCCGACTACGGACGCGGGGTCACCGCCGTGCCCGAGCTGCGTGAGCTCCTGGCCGGGCTGCCGTCGCGGGTCCCGGTGGTGTGGGATCCCCACCCCCGTGGCTGCGAGCCGGTGCCCGGCGTACGCCTGGTCACCCCCAACGAGGGCGAGTCCGCCCACTTCGGAGAGCTCGCCGGGATCGACGTCGCCGCCGGCGGCACCGACCTCGCCGCCGCCGGACGCCGGGCCGACGGCCTGGTCGCACACTGGCGCGCCCAGGCCGTCGCCGTCACGCTCGGCTCCCGTGGTGCCCTGCTGTCCTACGGGAGCGGAGCCCCCGTGGTGACCCCGGCGCCCTCGGTGCACGCGATCGACCCGTGCGGCGCCGGCGACCGGTTCGCCACCACCGCGGCGCTCTCCCTGGCCGCCGGCAGGGTGACGACCGAGGCGATCGCCGACGCCGTCGTCGCGGCCGCGGAGTACGTCGCCGCCGGTGGGCCCGCCTCGCTCGTGAGCAACCGCCCGCCCACCGCCGGGCCACCCGGTTCGGTGGAGGACCTGATCGTCTCCGTCCGGGCCCGCGGCGGCACCGTCGTCGCCACCGGCGGCTGCTTCGACCTGCTCCACGCCGGCCACGTCGCGACCCTGCGCTCGGCGCGCCGGCTCGGGGACTGCCTGGTGGTCTGCCTCAACAGCGACGACTCGGTGCGGCGACTCAAGGGCTCGTCGCGACCGCTGGTGCCCGCCGCCGACCGGGCCCGGGTGCTCGAGGCTCTCGAGTTCGTCGACGCCGTCGTGGTGTTCGAGGAGGACACCCCGGTCGAGGCGCTGCGCAGGATCCGTCCGCATGTGTGGGCCAAGGGCGGGGACTACGCGGGCACCGACGTGCCCGAGGCCGCGGTCCTGCGCGAGTGGGGCGGTCAGGCCGTCGTTCTCCCCTACCTCGAGGGCCGCTCCACCAGCCGCATCGTGCAGACCGCGGCCGAGCGTTCGGCCGCCGAGGACTCCCAGACCCAGAAGGAGATCGTCCGATGACCCTTGGAAACGTGCTCGTGACCGGAGGTTCCTCCGGCCTCGGCGCCGCCGTGATCGACGCCGTGGCGCAGGCCGGCGGCCGCCCGGTCAACCTCGACCGGGTGAAGTCCGACGCCGACGTGGAGCAGGAGGTCGTCGACCTCTCCGACGCACGCGCCGCCGAGCGGGCGGTCCGCTCGGTGTCCGAGCGCGTCGGTGGGCTCGACGCGGTGGTCACCTGCGCCGGCACCGACGCCTGCGGCAAGCTCGAAGACGTCGCCGCCGAGGACTGGGACCGGGTGATCCTGGTGAACCTGATCGGCACCGCGGCCGTGGTGCGGGCGGCGCTGCCCGACCTGCTCGAGCGCCACGGACACGTGGTCACGGTCGCCTCGACCCTGGGCGTCCGCGCGCTCAGCGACGCCACGGCGTACTCCGCCTCGAAGTTCGGCGTCGTCGGCTTCACCCGGGCGCTCGCCGCGGAGACCCAGGGCCGGATGTCGACCACGATGCTGGTCCCGGGCGGGATGCACACCCACTTCTTCGACGGCCGCGACCCGCAGTACATGCCGCCGCCGGACGCCAAGCTCAACCAGCCGGCCGACGTGGCGAGGACAGTGGTCTTCGCGCTGCAGCAGCCCGAGGGCTGCGAGGTCCGCGAGCTGGTGGTGACGCCCGCCGTCGAGGGGTCATGGCCCTGATCGACGACGGCACCCGGCCGCGACTGCTGGCCCTGCGAGCGCTGGGACTCGGTGACTTCCTCACCGGTGTCCCGGCGCTCCGCGCGTTGCGGCGGGCGTTCCCCGGCCACGAGCTGGTGCTGGCGGCACCGACCGCGCTCACGCCCCTGGTGTCGCTGGCCGACGTGGCCGACGCGCTGCTGCCCGCCGGCGGCCTGCAACCGCTGGACTGGGCCGGTCCCGCCCCGGACCTCGCGGTCAACCTGCACGGCAAGGGCCCGCAGACCCACGAGCTGCTGCGTGCGCTGTCGCCGCGGCGACTGGCCGCCTTCGGCAACGCCGAGGCCGGGTTCGAAGGCCCGGCCTGGCGGCCCGGGGAGCACGAGATCCGCCGCTGGTGCCGGTTGCTCGAGGAAGCCCTCGACATCGACACCGACGTCGACGACCTGCTGCTGCGGCGTCCGGCATCGTCGCCGCTGACCGGCGCCGACGCCGTCGTGGTCCACCCGGGCGCGGCCTTCCCCGCTCGCCGGTGGCCGGCGGATCGGTTCGCCGAGGTTGCCCACTGGGCGACCACGCAGGGGCACGAGGTGGTGGTGACCGGTGGCCCTGGCGAGGAGCCGCTCGCCCACGGGGTGGCCGCGCTCGCGGGCCTGCCCGACCAGGCCGTGCTCGCCGGACGCACCGACCTGGCCACGCTGGCCGGGGTGGTCGCCCACGCCCGTCTGGTCGTGTGCGGCGACACCGGAGTCGCGCACCTGGCCTCGGCCTTCGGCACCCCGTCGGTGGTGCTGTTCGGTCCGGTCTCGCCGGCCGAGTGGGGGCCGCCGGCCAAGGGGCCGCACACGGTGCTCTGGCACGGGGTCGGCGACGGCGACCCGTGGGGCGAGACCACCGATCCGGCGCTGCTGCAGATCGGGATCGGCGAGGTGCTGGCCGCGGCGCAGGCGCGGCTGTCGGACTCCCGCTGACGCGGCTCTGGCAGAGCTCCCTCAGACGCGGCCGGCCGCGGCCGCGAACCACTCGACGGTCCGCTTGAGGCCCTCGTCCGCCGGGGTGCGCGGCTCCCAGCCGAGCAGCTGCCGGGCCCGGGTGGTGTCGGGCCGCCGGATCTTGGGGTCGTCGGTCGGCAGGTCGACGTGCTCGATCGGCGACGACGAGCCCGCCAGGCCGCGGACCCGTTCGGCCAGCTCGAGCATGGTCATCTCGTCAGAGCTGCCGATGTTGACCGGCCCCGGCTGGTCGGAGGCCGCGAGCGCCAGGATGCCCTCGACGGTGTCCTCGACGTAGCACAGCGACCGGGTCTGGCTGCCGTCGCCGGTGACCGTCAGCGGCCTGCCTGCCAGCGCCTGGGACATGAAGGCGGGGATCGCACGGCCGTCGTCGAGACGCATCCGCGGGCCGTAGGTGTTGAAGATCCGCACGATCGCGGTGTCCAGGTCGTGCTCACGGCGGTACGCCATGGTCAGTGCCTCGGAGAACCGCTTGGCCTCGTCGTACACGCTCCGCGGGCCGACCGGGTTGACGTTGCCCCAGTAGTCCTCCGGCTGCGGGTGCACCTGCGGGTCGCCGTACACCTCCGAGGTGGAGGCGAGCAGGAACCGGGCACGGTGCTCGAGGGCGAGGTCGAGTGCGTGCATGGTGCCGAGGCTGCCGACCTTCATCGTCTCGATCGGCAGCTCCAGGTAGTGCACCGGGGAGGCGGGTGAGGCCAGGTGCATGACGAGGTCGACGTCGCCGTCGACGTGCAGCCCCGCGGAGACGTCCTGCTCGTGCAGGCGGAAGCCCGGTCGACCGGCGAGGTGCTCGACGTTGCCTGCCGAGCCGGTCGCGAAGTTGTCCACGCACACCACCTCCGCGCCGAGCTCGAGCAGGCGCTCGCACACCCACGACCCGACGAAGCCGGCGCCGCCGGTGACCACCGTCCTGCGCCCGGAGAGCGCCCGGAGCGCCCGGAGGCTCTGCATGCTCATGTCGGAGTGCTACCCGCCGGGCGGGCGGTCATGCGCGCACGGCAGGCCCCTGCGCGATCCACCACCGGGCGGCGGTCCGCTGCCACTCGGGCGTGTTCCGCGACCGAGCGAGCACCTCGAGACCGGGCGAGCCGGTCATCCCGAGGGCGTACATCTTGGCGCGCTCCCGCGGCGACCACTCGTCCTGGAGCGAGGATCGCAGCACCTGGTCGGAGAAGGACGTGAACGTCATGTGTCCGATCGCCTGGGCGACGAAGGTGCCGACCTCGTCGTTGGCGTCGTCGAGGAAGCCGACCATCCGCAGCCGGTGCGCGTCGGTGCTGAGGTACCTCGCCAACGTCGCGGCACGCACGCGCACCGGCGTCGGCGCGTTCGCGACCCCGATCAGCGACAGCAGCCCGTCGGCGAGCGCCTCACCGAACGGCGAGGCCGAGATGAGCAGGGAGGCCAGGTGCCGCCGCTCGGAGTCGCGGTGGAACAGTGCCTCGCGGACCAGCCGCTGGAGCATCCGGTCCTCGTCGTACGTCGGCTCGTTCGGCACCTGCGCGCGTGCGGCCTCCGCCAGGTCGTGGGACAGGCCACGGGCCATGTTCGGCGCCAGGTCCTCGCCGGACTCCACGACGTACTCGAGCTTGCGACGGCCTGCCTTGGCCGCGGCGTCGGTGAGCGTCGAGCGCAGACCCTCGGGCAAGCAGGCGATCAGCTCGGCGAGCTCGGCGGACGCCTTGGCCGGGTTGGCCCGCCACCGGCGCAGCACCAGCATGTCCAGCCGGGAGCGCTCCTCGGGCGTGAAGTCGCCGCGGGTGACCTTCTGCGCGGCCACCCACACCGCCAGCGCGCCCACCGCCTCGCTCGGTGGCTCCTCGACGAGGTCGAGCACCATCTCCGCTGCCTTGCGGGTCGGCAGCTGGTCGAGGATGCCGATCGGGTTCGTGAGGACCTGCACCCCAGGTGTGTGGATGTAGTCGTGGACCGCGCCGGTGAGGTAGTCCTGGGCCCGCGGGGACGCGGCGAGGTTCATGGCGGCAGTGCTGTACTGCCGGTACGGCACCTTCAGCGAGCGCGGCAGCCGGTTCACCACCTGGCGGGTGATCTTCTCCCAGGTGTGAGCCCGCAGGTGGGCCAGCGGCACCGCGGCCAGGTGCCAGCCGAGGTCCTGCCACTCGGTGGCGCAGGCCGCGTCGTCCTCGGCGAGGTCGATCAGCTCGTCGAAGCGGCGGGAGAACTCCGGCGTGGCCGGGTCGAGCTGCGGCCGGGCGACCCGGGTCTTGACGCCGGGGATCGCGGCGCGGACGTAGCCGGTGATCGAGGAGACCTGGCCAGGGACCAGCGCCAGGGCCTGCTCGTAGGCGGCCATGCCCTCGTAGGAGATCGGGATCTCCCCTGACTCCCAGCGGCTGACCAGGCTCCGGCTCGCGGTGCAGCCCACCGCCGCCAGTGCCTGGACGAACCGACGGCCGTCGGCCATCTCCGGGTCCGGGTGGTGCAGCCGCGACATCGCGAGGAGCCAGCCGATCCGCGCGTCGATGTCGGGCTTGCGCGAGCTCAGCGGCGTGTCGTCGTAGGCGATCTTCTGGACGCGACCGGGGCGGCGAGCAGTCATTGCACCCCTTTCGATCGCCGCAACATCAATCCGCCCAGCATAGGACCGCGGGTGCCCCGCGGCGCTAGTGGTTTCGGTCCGCGAAGAGCTGCGCGCACAACACCTCATCCGCGTCGCGCGCACAGCCGACACCGGTCACCCGCAGTGCCGGGTCGAGGAGGTTGTTGCGGTGCCCCGGGGACTTCAGCCAGGCGTCGACCACGGCCTCGGGAGAGGCGCTGCTGCGTACGAGGTTCTCCGCGACCCGGCCGCCTGGGACGCACGTCGAGACGACACCGGTCAGGGGGCGGTGCTCCAACGGCTGGCCGACAAGGGCCTCGGCGCGCTCGACGGCGGCCCCCTCGAGGCAACCGGAGCGCACCAACGACTGCAGCCCTTCGGCGGAGCGGACCCGGTCGGTCGCCCGGCGCAGACCTGCGGCCGTCGCCCGCAGGCTGAGGCGGGCGTCAGCTGTCTCGTCACCGCGTGCGTCGCCGGAGACGTCCGGCTGCTGGTCGGTCCCGCCGCAGGCAGCGACCGCGAGCAGGGCGGGGCCGAGGACGAGAACGACGAAGACCCTCGCGAGCCTGCTCGCGAGGGTCTTCGTCGGACGTGTGTGTCGGGTCAGTTGAGCTGGGCGCGACGGCGACGGCCGACGACCATGGCAGCACCGCCCAGGACGAGCAGCGCACCCGTGCCGCCCAGCAGCATCGAGGTGGTGCTCGATCCGGTGTCGGGCAGCCCGGCTCCGGCGTCGGCACCGGCGTCCGTGCCGGCGCCCGCCTCGACATCGCCACCGGTGCCAGCGCGACCGGCCTCACCGTCGCCGACGGTGACCACCGTCTCGGCGACGACGTTGCCGTCCTCGTCGTAGCCGATGAGCGAGTAGTTGCTCTCGACGTGGAGGGTGACCGTGAAGTCGGCGACGCCGTTGACCGTGGCCTTGGTCATCGACTGCGTGCCCGCGATCTCGATGTCCTCGTCGTCCACGGCCGGGTCGTCGGAGGTCACCGTGAGAGTGGCTTCGGCACTGTCGGGACCTGCGTCGACGCTGACGCCGAAGGGCTGGCCCGGGGCAGGCGTCGGGTCGGTGACCTCGACGTCCTCCTCAGGGCCGGTGTAGGCGGTGGCGGCGACTGGTGCAAGGACGAGAGCCGCCGAGGCGGCAGCAGCGCCGAGAACGCGTCGGATGATCATGTGTCTCCCCCGTAGGAAGATTGGAGAATCTATTTCACATACACGGTAGAGGACATTAGGGACAATGTGAAACCAGTCTCCGGAAATTGCCCTCGATAGCCGACGGGGTTGTGCGCAGTCGCGTTTTTCCCGGGAGGCCGACGACCGAGAGCTCGTAATCGAGGGTGACCGACTTCCCGGGCGGGATGACCACGGTGTGCGAGACCACGGGTAGCCCGTCGTGCACCTGGGGTGTCACCCCGCCGCCGGTGCTGGCGCGGACGTCCTCGATCATCCCGTTGGAAGGGGCGTAGAGCAGCACGTCGGTCCGGATCTGGCCCTCGGGCACCACCACTCCGCCACCGGTCAGGTAGTCCGGCAGGCCTTCCACGTCGCGCGGGACAGCCGAGGTGAGCCGCACCGACACGGTCAGGTCCTTCGCACCGTCGGCTCGACAGTCGGTTTCCGCCACCTCCACCCGCATCCGTTCGTAGTAGGCGATCTTGGCTCCGCTGCGGTCGTGCAGGTAGACGCCCACGACCGGGGAGTCCTCTTGCTCGCCTCGCAGCTCCCCGGCGAGCGCTGTGGTGGCGAGCACTGCCTGCTCGGGAGCCCGCGCGGACCAGAGCAGGATCCGGCCCTGCTCCGTCGCCTCCACCAGCGCCTTTGCCGTCGCCCGCAGGTCACCTTCGCCCGACATCACCTTGTCGAAGACCCGTGCCGCCGCCGAAGCGAAGAAGGCGTCCTGGGCGTCGGGATCGGGGTAGTCGATATACACCTGGTTCAGCAGCACCTGCGCTGCGTTGTCGCCGGTCAGCCGGCCGCCCCCGGGCACCGTCACCGGCCCCGTCGCCCGCAGCAGCAGCTGCAGCGCATAGGGGTCGATCGACGCCACGCCGTCGACCTCGGTGCCGGTCTCGTCGGCCCACATCCGTCGCGCGAGCCGTGCGGCGCGCGGGAAGTCGGGCGTCGAGGTCACGTTCTGCATGTACCGACCGAGCTGGGTGCCGAACAGAGCCCGCTCGGCGCTGCTCAGGCGAAGCACCGGCCTGCCCCGGTTGCCGAACGAACTGCCCGTGCGATGCTCCACCAGCTCCACCCGGCCGTGGTCTGCCCGGATCGCGATCACGGCCCCGGGAATGCCGCCCAGAGCGCGCGGCTCGGCGGTGTTCTGAGCCAACAGGAGATAGTCGCGGGGACCGTCGGCCCCGAGCATCGGCGGAATCAGCTCGGCGAGCCGCGTCGCCGTTCCGGTCAGCCCGCTGAGCTCGGTCAGGGTGGCGGCGAGGTCGGTCACGGGTGAGCGCAGCTGCGGCACCAGCTGGGCGGTGTCGACGCCCGTCACACGCTCCTCGGCGGCCGCCACGTCGCGGTGCGCCGCCTGGATCCGTGGAGCCACCTCGCGGAGGGGGCGGACGTCCACGCGACCCTTCACCGGCGCCATCCGCTCGGGGTCCACGGTCTCCGCCGCCGCGATCAGGTTCGGAAGCGTGTCGACCGCGAGGTCGTCGACCGTGGCGGTGACCGTCTGGACGGCCTCGACGTTGGCGCCCAGCACGGGGAGCACGCCGATCAGAGCCCAGTGCGGGCCGTGCACCGCCTGCCGCGCCGCGGTCGTCTCGTCGGCGAAGCGCTCGGCCGTGGCCCGCGCCCCGTCGAGGTCACCGTCGGCGATCTGCTGCCGCAGCACCCCGACCCGGTCCTGGGCGGAGCGCAGATCGACGTACGCCGACCGCGCCTGCCACGCGTAGACCGCGGCCAGTCCCACCAGTACGACGGTGGACGCGAGCACCACCCAGCGCAGCGTCGTGCGTCGAGACGAGTGGGTCTTTTGTCCGGTCCGCACCCGCCGATCGTACGGATCCCCGCCCGCGCGTCCAGTCGGTCACCGTGTCGAGGACCGGTCGAGCCGGTGCGCCGGCCTCCGCGACGCCCGCTCCGTCCGGCCCGAGGCCAACCGGAGGGCCTGCCCGACGACGAGCACCAGGCCGGCGGCACCCGCCGCGTCGAGCACGGTGATCCCGTGGCCGGGGCTGAGCACCAGGAGGGTGGCGTGGTCGGCGCGGCCGTTGACCAGGAACCACGCCGTCGACAGCATGGTCAGCGAGAGCAGGCCGAGGACGCCGGTGCGGTGCAGCGTTCCGGCGGTGAGGACCAGGGCGAAGAGCAGCAGGGCCACGACCACGTCACCGAGCCTAGGAAAGGCAGCGGGTTTCGACCTCCCCAGTTCAGGGCACCTGGGGGCCGATCCTTGCAGGATCCAGGTGTCCGGAAGGAGCAGAGGCGTGACGCTCGCGATGGCCGTGTCGATCGGCTGGGGTGTCCTCCTGCTCGAGCTGGTCGCGCTGGGCTGGTGGATAGCAAGGCACCACCGGTGAAGCGCCGAGTCCTCGCCGGCCTCGTCCTCCTCGCCTCCCTCACCGCGTGCGTGCCGGCCAGCCCTGACGCGGACACCTACGACGACAAGGCCGCACTGACGGTCGGCTCCACGATCAGCGAGGTGCGCACCGTCCAGCGCCTGCTGGAGCTGCTGTACGACGACCGCATGCTCCGGCCCACCGCGGTCGCGCAGCTGCGCTACAGCGAGGACGCCCTGGACACCGCGACGAAGGCGTTCACCGAGCTCAACCAACCGCCCTCGCGCGACCGGCTCGCGACGCGGGTGGACACGCTGCTCGGCGACGCCGGTGACCTGCTCGCCGACGCCCGGATCGCGGTCGAGCGACGGCACCGCGAGCAGTACCCGTCCCTCGCCGGCGATCTCGACAAGCTGGCGAACACCCTTGAGCAGGTCGAGGGGCGGCTGTCGTGAAGAAGGTCTTCGCCGTCGCGCTCGGCATCCTCACCGCCATCGGCGGGTTCGTCGACATCGGCGACCTGGTCACCAACGCCACCGTCGGATCCCGCTTCGGCATGTCCCTGGCCTGGGTCGTGGTCGTCGGCGTGATCGGGATCGTCGTGTTCGCCGAGATGTCGGGACGGGTGGTCGCGGTGAGCGGCCGGCCGACCTTCGACATCATCCGCGAGCGCCTCGGCCCGCGCGTGGGACTGGCCAACCTGTTCGGCTCGATGGCCGTGACCTTGCTGACCTACACCGCCGAGATCGGCGGCATCGCGCTCGCGCTGGAGCTGGCCACCAGCGTCTGGGAGCCGTTCTGGATCCCGTTCACCGCCGCGGCCGTGTGGATCGTGCTCTGGCGCGCCAAGTTCGACCTCGTCGAGAACGTCTTCGGTCTGCTTGGCCTGGCCCTGGTCGTGTTCGCCGTGGCGCTGTGGCAGCTCGGCCCCGACTGGGGCCAGATGTGGCACACCGCCTCGACGATGGCCAAGCCGCAGGGCGAGGCGTGGCCGTCGTACTGGTACTACGCGATCGCGCTGTTCGGTGCCGCGATGACCCCCTACGAGGTGTTCTTCTTCTCCTCCGGCGGCGTGGAGGAGAAGTGGTCGGCCAGGAGCATCGCGCTGATGCGGTCCAACGTCTTCGTCGGCTTCCCGCTCGGCGGGCTGCTGTCGCTGTCCATCGCCGGCGTGGCTGCGGTGACGCTGTTCCCCGCCGGCATCGACGTCTCCACGCTCGGCCAGGTGTCCCTTCCGGTGGCGATCGCGCTGGGCAAGGTCGGGCTGGCGATCGCGATCCTCGGCTTCTTCGCCGCGACCTTCGGCGCCGCGTGCGAGACGGGGCTGTCGGTCGGCTACAGCATCGCGCAGTACTTCGGCTGGCAGTGGGGCAAGTTCGTCCGGCCGAGCGAGGCGTCCCGCTTCCACGCGGTGATCCTGCTGTCCACGATCCTGGCCGCCGTCGTGCTGCTCACCACGGTCGACCCGATCCTGGTCACGGAGTTCTCGGTCGTGTTCTCGGCCGTCGCGCTCCCGCTGACCTACCTGCCCATCCTCATGGTCGCCAACGACCCGGAGTACATGGGCAAGCACAAGAACACCTGGCTGGCGAACACCTTCGGCAGCATCTACCTCGTCATCGTGCTCGTCGCGTCGCTCGCGGCGCTGCCGTTGATGATCTGGACGAAGCTGGGCACGACATGACCGACATGCAGCACTCCCCGGCCGGCCACGCGATGGACGGGCACTTCGAGCTGCTCGACCGGCAGATCCTCGACCACGACGGGCTGATGGTCGGCAAGGTCGACGACATCGAGCTCGAGCAGCGTGACGACGGCCGGATCTACGTCACCGCCCTCCTCACCGGGCCGGGTGCCCTCGGACCGCGGCTCGGCGGCGCCCTCGGCACGGTCGTGACCGGCACGTGGTCGCGGCTGTCCGGGCGCTCGGCTCCGGCGCGCATCGACTGGTCCGCGGTCGCCGCGGTGGAGACCGCGGTCAGGCTCGCCGTCGGGCGTACGACGGTCGCGGTCGACGGCCTCGAGACCTGGATGCGCGACCGGGTGATCGCGGCCATCCCCGGCTCCCAGGTGGACCCGTCATGACCTCACGACACCGGTTGACCGACCTGCTCGGGATGCGCGTGGTCCTCGCCGACGGCCGCGACGGCGACCAGGTGGTCGACGTACGCCTCGCACCGTCGTCGCGGGTGACCGGCCCGCTGGCCGAGCTGGTCGTCGACGGGCTGCTGGTCGGCCGGATGCGTCCGGGCACGCTGTTCGGCTACGACCGGCACCCGACGCAGGGGCCGTGGGTGGTCAAGAAGATCGTGCGGTTCCTGCACCGGCACACCGGCTACGTCAGCTGGGCCGACGTCGAGACCGTCGACTGGGACGCCGGCGTCGTGCGGCTGCGGGTCAACGACCTGCAGCACCTGTCGGCGGTCTACCAGCCCCAGGCCTGAGAGCGCCGCTCACTCCCGACCGGCGCTCTGCGCGGTCTCGGCGACGATCTCCTCGGCGACCAGGCGGAGCTTGACGTTGCGGTGCTGGGAGAGCCGGGTCAGGAACGCGAACGCCCGCTCGTCGTTGAGCTGGTAGCGCTCCATGACGATGCCCATCGCCTTGCCGATCGTCGTCCGCGTCTCGAGCGCCTCGGCGAGGTTGGTGATCTCGTGCGCGTAGGCGATCGCCACCGCCGCCTGGCTGCGGAACAGCTGCGAGGTCCCGCCGAGGTCGGCGAACGCGCCCGGACTCGTCGCGTAGAGGTTCAGCGCGCCCTGGGTGCCGTTGCGCTCGAACAGCCGGAACGCGGCCTGCGACCTCACGCCCGCAGCGACCGCGACCGGGCCGTAGCGCGGGAACCGGCGATCGGTGGCCAGGTCGGGGGCGAGCACCTGCGCCTGGTCGGTGGCCGCGTCGTAGCACGGCCCCTCGTGCAGCTCGTACTGGCTGCGGTCGAGGGGTAGGAGCCTCGGGTCCGTGGCGTTGACCGTCTCCAGCCGGTCGTCGCCGTGCCGCACGGTGACCGAGGCGTAGGTGACCTCGGGCAGCAGGGTCACCGCGGCCGCGGTGATCTGGCCGAGCGTCGCGTCCAGGTCCCCGGGCTTCAGGGTCCTCGCCAGGTCGCCGGCCGACGACAGGATGCTCTCGTCCGTGGTCATTCGCCCTCCTTGGTGCAGGACGCGCAGGTCCCGAAGACCGTCAGATGCCCGATGTCGGTGGTGAAGTCGTACTCTGCGCGCAACGTGTCGGTCATCGGCGCGATGATCTCCGGTGCGACCTCGGTGATCGCGCCGCAGCCACGGCAGACCAGGTGGACGTGGTCGGGCACCGAGGTGGAGTGGTACGTCGGAGCCCGGTCGCTGATGTGGTTGTGGCGCACGAGCCCGAGCTCCTCGAGCAGCTCGAGGGTGCGGTAGACGGTCGAGATGTTCACCGCCTGCGACTCCTCGCGGACCGCGGCGAGCACCTCGTCGGGGGTCGCGTGGCCCAACCGGTCGACGGCGTTGAGGACCAGCTCGCGCTGCGGCGTCAGGCGGTAGCCCTTCTCGCGCAGCATCGCCTGCCAGTCCCGGGTCCTCACCCCGCCGATTCTAGGCACCTCTGGGGTGTGGGCCGTCGCCTTGTGGGCACCGGAGCGGCAGACCGTCGTACCCCCTCGTAGAGAAGAGTGCCTCCAGCATGCGCAAGATCGGCGTCGAGGAAGAGCTGATGCTCGTCGACCCGGACACCGGTGAGGTGACCGCGGTGTCGGCGAAGGCGCTGCGGGCCCGTGAGGACGCCGCCGACCGCGGCGAGGTCCTCGAGAAGGACGACGCCCCCGTCGACCAGGAGCTGTTCCTCCAGCAGATCGAGACCGCCACCCGACCGTGCTCGTCGGCCGAGGAGCTCGTCGAGGACCTGGGCCGCGGCCGCCGCGCGGTCGGGGAGGCGGCGCGGGCGGCCGGCGCCGCGGCTGCTGCGGTCCCGACACCCGTGCTCGTGGCCGCGGACCCCGCGATCACCCCGAAGCCGCGGTATCGCCGGATCCTCGAGGAGTACGGCGAGATGACCCGCCAGTCGCTGGTGTGCGGCATGCACGTGCACGTGGACGTGCACGGCGAGGACGAGGCCGTCCGCGTGATGGACGGGATCCGGCCGTGGCTCCCGGTGCTACTGGCGCTCAGCGGCAACTCGCCGTACTGGGAGGGCCGGGACACCCGGTTCGCCAGCTGGCGCTCGCAGCTGTGGGGGCGCTGGCCGAGCAGCGGGCCGGCCGAGCCGTTCGAGAGCGGCGGGGCCTACCGTCACGCGTTGGAGAAGATGATCGAGTGGGGCGCCGCCGTCGACGAGGGGATGCTCTACCTCGACGCACGGATCTCCTCGAAGTACCCGACGCTGGAGATCCGCGTCGCCGACGTGTGCACCGAGCCCCAGGACGCGGTGCTGATCGCCACCCTGGCCCGGGCGCTGGTGGAGACCGCGGCCGCCGATGACCGCGGGCCCGAGGTGGTCTGGCGCAGCGACCTGCTGCGTGCCGCGTCCTGGCGGGCGGCACGACACGGCCTCTCCTCGACCCTGGTCGACCCCGCCACCCTGGAGCTCGCTCCGGTGCGGGAGGTCTTCGAGTCGCTCCGCTCGCACACCGAGACCGCGCTGCGCGACGCCGGCGACTGGGAGTGGACCGCGGACGCCTTCGAGCGGCTGCTCGCCCACGGCACCGGCGCCGCACGGCAGCGGTCGGCCTTCGAGGCGCACGGCTCCCTGGCCGGCGTCGTCCACGACCTCGTCGAACGCACCGAGGCCTCCTGGCGCACCCCCGCCCCCTTGTAACGCGGGGTTATGGACGCTCCACACGCGGCATGCCGCTGGGGAACCGTCCACAACACAAGAGATGAATCGAGAGAAGGAGTCATCACATGTCCCACCACACCAACACATCCACCGGCAGCACCCTGCAGAAGGCCGCGCTGGCGGTCGCGGTCACGTTCCTGGCCGTCGGGGTGCTCGGGTTCATCCCCGGGATCACCACCGACTACGACACCATGACCTTCGCCGGCCACGAGTCCGAGGCCAAGCTCCTCGGCATCTTCCAGGTCTCGATCCTGCACAACATCGTGCACCTGCTGTTCGGCGTCGTCGGCTGGCTGATGGCCCGCTCGTTCGCCGGCGCCCGCAGCTTCCTCATCGGCGGCGGCGCGGTCTACCTGGTGCTGTGGATCTACGGCCTGATCATCGACAAGGACAGCGGCGCCAACTTCGTGCCGCTCAACACCGCCGACGACTGGCTGCACTTCGTCCTCGGTGTCGGCATGATCGCGCTCGGCGTCCTGCTGGGCAAGCGCACCGCCGAGGTGCCGGCACGAGCCTGACGCATCGCCGAAGCGAGAGCGACCGGAGCCCGGCCCCCCTTGGGGGACCGGGCTCCGGCTCTGTGACAAGGGTCAGCGAGGAGTGCGCACCCCCACCGCATCCTTCGACGCCTGTGTCCAGGCCGATCCGCGGTAAACGACGACCATCCGGTGCGCGCCGGGCTTCAAGCCGGCCACCCTGAAAGTCCGTTCACCGGCGTGACGTCGATGCAGCGGCACGACCGCGACTCGCTTGCCGTCGGCCCGCACGACGAGCCGGCCCACGGGCCTCGCGATTCCGGGGACATCGACGTCCACCGCCAGGCGGGTGAACGCAGACCTGACCCGCACTACCTCCACCGCGGTGGTCGACCTCAGCTTGGCCACCCTGACGACCGCTGTGGTGAAGGTTGCCGCCTCATATCCCGGTTTCTTCGCCGTGACGACGACCGCGAGCTTCTGACCTGCGTCGAGGGGCCGCAGCTGGTGGCTCATCCCGGTGGCACCGCGAATGAGCTGCCCGTTGCGGAACCACTGGTAGGTGATGTCCAGACCCCGGATATCCCAGGTGCCCGGAGCCACGGTCACCGTGCGACCGACTCCGGCCCGACCTTCGAGGCTCGGTGCTTCGATGACACGCGGCGCCCGACCACGCTGCACCGTGACGGTCTGGGACTGTGCCGTCCCGTCCGTCAGGCCGGCTCCGCGCGCGGTCACCCGGACGCTCAACGCCGCCCCCAGGTCTGCTGCCGTCGGGGCGTAGGTGGTGCCGTCGGCACCGGCGATGGCTTGACCGTCACGCAGCCACTGGTGGCTGAAGGTCAGGCCTGCCTTGTCCCAGGTGCCGTTGCCCGCGGTGAGCCGGTGGCCCACACGGGCAACGCCCTCGATGGTGGGAGGGGTTGTTGACTTCGGCGTACTCGCCGGGGGGACGGCACCGCCACCTCCACCGCCCCCGCCACCGGGGGGAGCGCCTTCGACCGTCGTGCTGACCTGCTCGGTGACCTTCGTGAACTGGACGACCGCCCCGGTGCCCTGCTCCTGTCGGTAGTCCGGGCGGGCCGCCGTCACGACTGCGCGCAGGGTCTGCCCGGCGTCTGCCGGCGTCACCGTGTACGACGTGCCCTGAGCGACCTTCGTGGCTCCACGGAACCACTCGGTGTCGACCCACTCCAGCGGCAAAGGCCACTGGCCCTTCGACGCGGTCAGCGTTTCGCCCACCTTGGGCGTGCCGGTCAGGGCGGGGGCGACCACAGGCGCAGGAGCCACCACCGTGGGACAGGTGAGCTTGAGCAGCAGGTCGATACGCTCAGGCGGCACCGACATGCCCGGGCTCGTGAGCGTGTCGCAACCATCCTTCTCGACCTTGACCTTGTACCAGCCGGGAATCACGTCCCACCGGAAGTAGCCGTTGGTGTCGGTCGTGTCCGGGTTGGTCCGGTTGCTCGGTGACATCACGGTCTCGTCGGTGACCGGAGCGTAGACACCGGAGGCAGTGTCGGAGCGGAGAAGGGTCACCGTCGCGTCGGCGATCGGCCGACCGTACTGGTCGGTCACGATGCCACTCGGGTCGATGTAGAGGTTGAACCCGACTGGATCGCCGCCACAGGTGGCCGGCACGTTCGTCGTGATCTCGGCTTCGCCTGTGTAGGGAGCGAAGGCCGGGATCACCGCCTCGTACACGCCGGGCGAGGTCTCTGCGAGTGGGATGTTCTCGCGCGGATCGCCGTTGGCGTCGAGCACGGGTGTCCCGTTCGGCTGGAGGACGGAGTAGGTCGGGTTCGCGACGTTCTCGCAGCCCTTGACTGCGAAGTCGAGGTCGTCGGCGTAGGACACCGCCGGCACCCCGCTGGCACTCTCGCTGATCGTCTCCAGGGTCACCTCCGCCGGCATCGGCTCCGGTGCCTCGAGAGTGATCGTCCCGACGTCAGCCGGCTCCGCCTCGACAACGGTCACCGACGCGCTGCCGCCGAAGAGGTCCCCCGTAGGTGGCCAGACGCGCAGGTCGAAGTCGCCGGGCAGGACGGCCGGGAACTCGAAGTTGCCCTCCTGATCCGTCTCAGTGAACGGGCAGTACGAGCCCGTGGAGGAGGTGCTGCAGGCCTCCACGTAGGCGTTCGGCACGGGTTCACCGCTGCTGTCCTCCACGATTCCCTTCATGGAGCCGTAGAGCAAGGTTGCGCCCTCGTTGCGGACCTCAAAGATGTAGCGGCCCGGCTGAGTGGTGTTCATCGACCCCGCCACGAGGGATTGGGGACCACCGTCCAGGAGCGCGCCGGGCTCGAACGAGCCGGACAGCTCCATGAACGAGCCGGGCAGGCCCGTGCCGGCGGAGAAGCCGACAGCGGCCGTGGTGCCACCGAGTCCGTCGGCGCCACCCGACATGTCACCGCTCTCCCACTGAACCTGGTCGTAGTTGAACGTGATGTCGAAGTCGCCCGGCGACCGACCGGGGTTGTCCTCGGCGGAGGAGAGAACCAGCTGGAACGTGTTGAGCTTGTCGACGTGCTGGTCGAAGTACCCCATGCCCGCCCACACGGCGCAGAACGTCTCCCCGTCGGTGGAGAAGCCGTAGGTCGTGACCTGGTCGTTGGCGGTCTGGTCGACGTCCGCCCAGAACGGCGCGATGATCGGGAGGTACGTCTCCCCAGTGAGGCCTTCGGGCGTGAACGTGAGGTTGTCGTGCCCGAAGGTGATGTTGCCGTGGCTGTTGACGAACAGCTCCGTGTATGGCTGGCCGAAGAACGTGAGCCCGAACTCCGCGGGGATCGGCACTTCACCGCTGGAGACGTCCAGCTCGTTCGGTAGTGCATTGGCGTAGCAGAAGTCGAGCTTCTGACCGGCGGCGTCACCGAACTTCGTGTCGAAAACAGCCAGGGTCACCTGTGGAACGCTCACCGAGGCCGCCCCGACCTCGACCGAGCTGGTCGAGTCAGGAGACTCCGGCAGCTCGGTGCCGCCTCCCAGGAACTGGCGGGTGTGACCAGGCGCGCCGAACCGGAACGTCACCATGCTGTTGCGCGGGACCTTGACCGTGTAGCCGCCGTCAGCGGACGTCCGGGAGCGAGAGCGCTCTTCCCACCAGCCGCCTTCGGTGTCAGCGGTCCACACGAAGGCGGTCACGCTCGCGCCGTTGAGCGGGCCGTCGGAGCCCCGGACCTGGCCGGTGGCCACGGTGGCCGCCGGCAGCACTGCGTCCGCGATCATCACAGGGTTGTCCGCGTCGACGGTGAAGACCTTCGATGCGTCGCCGATTCCCGTGGGCATGCTCGATCCGCCGCCGAAGTAGACGGAGTCCGCGTGGGCCTCGGTGTAGTCGGCATCGAACCAGAGCGTGTAGGTGCCCTCCTGCAGGTTGCGCATCTCGTACATGCCTGCGTCGTCGGTCTCCGACCAGTTCGTCTCCTCGAACGCGGCCCCGTCCCAGCGAAGCGCACTGACCCCGACGCCGGTTACCGGGGAGCCGTCGAACTCGACCGTTCCACGAACCGTGAGGCCCGGCCGGAGGGTGAGCGAAGGGAGATCGTTGCCGTCCTCGACCGACTGGAAGTACTCAGCGTCTTCCCAGCTGGCGGCGCCACCCAACCACGCGCTGGCGTGCTCCGGGGCCTGGACCTCGACCGTGTAGTAGGCCCCGGGCGTGAGCGCCGTGAAGGTGTACGTCCCATCGGCCTGCGTGTAGGTCTCGTCCACGAAGTCGGTGTAGTCCCATGAGCCGGGGGTCCCGGCCAGCTCGTGCAGCGTGACGAGCGCGCCCTCGACCGGACCGGAGCCCGAGGTCACGGTTCCGGTCGCCGATCCCGGGGCCGCTGCCGACGCGGACAGCGGTGTCAGTATGGCGAGGACGACCGCCACAGCGGCCATGAAGAGTGTGGCCCACCTGGCGGGCCCCCGTTGGTACAACACATTTCCCCCTGTGAATGCCGGAGCGATTCCGGCAATCAAATCCCGCCGTAGGGGGATCTGATTCGATGCAGAGGACAAATGACCGAAAGGAACTACCCGGAAGGACTGTACGGGCCAGAACGGACCCTTGTACGGGATTGTCCGGGTACTCGTAGTTTCGGAACTGTGAGAGTCCTTACGGGTATCCGTGCCGCCGCCGCGCGCCCGGCACGCGCCTGAGTCTGTGCCAGATCAGGCGGTGCGCCAGGCGCGCAGCACCGAGGTGGCGACGTGGCCCTCGCGGACCCGCTGCGGGTGGTCGCCGACCGGGATCTGCTTGAGCATCCGCGCCTTGCGGTAGTCGATCACGACCACCTTGTCGTCGCCGCTGACCGAGACCCAGCACTCCTCGCCGGTGGGGCCGTTGGTGGCCCAGTACGGCTTCGCGCCGACGTCGAGGATCTTGCGGCGCAGCGTCTTGCGGTTCACGATCGCGGCGTAGTCCGACATCGTGCCCGCCGCGCAGAGCTTGGTGCCACGCTCGTTCATGGCCAGGCCGTGGTGCGCGGAGTCGAGCAGGTACTGCTCACGCGGGAGGCCGTCGGTGCGGTCGGGCAGCGGGACGACCCGGCGTACCTTGCCGACGAGCGGCTCGCCGTCGTACGTCCGCTTCGGGTCCTTGGCCCGGGTGTCGAACTCGACGAAGCCGTGGAAGAACGACACCTGCAGGTAGACGAACCGCTCGTCGGGCGCGACCGCCATCGGGCGTACGGCGGACTCCATCCCGTCATAGCCCGCCTCGGCGAGCTCCTTGCCCATGTCCCAGCGCTGCAGGATCTTCATGTCCTTGTTGCGCACGATCTGGAAGACCCGCTCCCCCTTGGCGGTGTCGTAGGCGACGCCGAGCTCGGGCCGGTCGACGGGGGTGTAGACCCGGCCGATGCTGGCGTGGAAGATCCGCTTGCCGTCGCGGGTGTAGTTGTTCTCGTGCGGGGTGTCCCCGGAGCCGAACTCGCGCAGCTTCTTGCCGGTGCGGATGTCGAGCTCGTGCACCTTGTTGGCGGTAGAGTCGCTGACCAGGAGCCGGGTGCCGTCGGGCGAGACGCCCATGTGGTCGGCGCGGTAGCCCTCCATCGGGAACCGCCACTCGATCTTCCCGGTGGCCAGGTCGATGCCCACCACGTCGGCGAAGCTCGGCCGGCTGACCGCGACCAGGCGGCCGTCGGGGGTGGAGAACATGTCGTCGGTGAACTGGTCGTTGCCCTCGCCGACGCCGGCCCGGATCGCGATGTAGAACACCAGCTTGTCGGGGTTGGTGACGATCTCCAGCATCCGCTCGGCCTGGTCGGGGATCGTGTTGATGGTCTTGATCGGCCGGTAGGTGTTGGCGTCGACCACCGTCGCGGTGCCGTCCCAGTTGTTGCCGACGAACATCACCTCGCGGGCAGCGACCTCCGACCGCGGGCCGGTGGGCGCCGCCGACGAGGTCCCGGTCGTCGCCGTCGTGGCGGCCAGCGTGGACAGTCCGGCGGTCAGTGCGACGAGTGCGGCGGTGGTGCGGCGCATGCGGTGGCTCCCTGGGTCGGTGACGCCAGGTCCAACGCCTACGGCGTGTCCGGGGTTACGCCTGCAGAGAAGTGAAACGTGTTACACACGAAGCCCGAGGCCGGCCGGCGTCGGGCGAGCGGCTACTGGCGGACGAGCCGGCCCCAGAGGTGCGGCTGCAGTTTCTGGCCGACCGCGGCCATGTCGTAGGTCCACAGCAGGTCGCCCTCGACGAGGCCGTACAGCCGGTGCCCGGCGGTGACCTCCTTGGCCGTCTCGGTCCGGCCGACGGCATCGGTGGCGATCTCGACCTTGGCGCCCTCGGCGTGGCCGTACCAGATCTCGATGAAGCCAGTGTTGTGCGTCATCACGACCTCGAGCGTGCCGTCGGCCTTGGGCCGGAAGAAGCCGGTCTCGATCGCGGCGTCACGGACCTTGTTGGCCTCGGCGTCGACGATCCACGCCCGGCTCATGTAGTGGAAGAACGGCCGGCCGTCGTGGGTGAAGATCACCTCCTGGCCGAACTGGAACGGCTCGATCGTCGGGTAGTCCCCGTGACCGTTGCCGCGCCACGTGCCGAGCAGCCACGCGATCGGGGCGCAGTCGGGGTGCAGGTTGTCGGGCAGCTCGAAAGGCATGCTTAGGAGTTCTTGGCCTTCATGAGCTTGTACACGACCAGGATCGAGACGAACCCACTGAGCAGCACGACCGCCGCCATGAGCGCGATGAACACAGCTTCCATGGCGGCGAGTCTAGCGGCGCTTGATCTGGAGCAGGTCACGGGCTTCGTCAGGTGACATCGGCTCGCGCTGCGCGAGCCGGCCCATCGCCACCGCGCGCTCGACGAGCTGCGCGTTGTGCTCGACCGGCACCCCCTTGGCCAGGGTCAGCACGTCCTCCATCCCGACCCGCAGGTGGCCGCCCTTGCTCAGCGCGGCGAGCCCGACGGTCAGCGTGCTGCGTCCGATGCCGGTCGCCGACCACGACGTCACCGCGTCGGGCAGCGCGTTGACCGCGGCGACCAGCGCGTCCGCCGTACCCGGCATGCCGCCGGGCACACCCATCACCAGGTCGCAGTGCACGCGCCCGCCGTAGGGCAGGCCGTACTTGTCGAGCAGCCGGTGCAGCGCGTGCACGTGGCCGAGGTCGAACAGCTCGAACTCGGGCACGACCTCCCCCTCCTGGGAGAGCTGGTAGAGCTCGGTGATGAACGGCCACGGGTTGGAGAACACGTCGTCGCCGAAGTTGGTGGTGCCCATGGTCAGCGAGCACGAGTCCGGCTGGGCGTCGAGCACCCGGAGCCGGTGCTCGAGCGGGTCGTGCACCGAGCCGCCGGTGGACAGCTGTACGACGAGCCCGGTCTCCTCGTGCAGCGCGTCGACCGTCGCGGTCAGCCGGCCGAGGTCCAGCGTGGGCCGGTGCTCGTCGTCGCGGATGTGCACGTGGATCATCGCCGCACCCGCCGCCTCGCAGCGCTGCGCGGTCTCGACCAGCTCCTCCAGCGTGGTGGGCAGCTGGGGGACGTCCTCCTTGGCGGTCTCGGCGCCGGTCGGGGCGACGGTCACCAGCAGCTTGTCGGAGGCGAGGGCGGAGGCGGTGCTCATGGCGGTCATCGTGTCAGACTTCGCGGGACCAGTCGACCGACATGACAGGAAGATCTCCCGATGCGGGCCGTAGTTCAACGAGTTCTTGGCGCCAGTGTCTCTGTTGACGGGAAGGTTGTCGGCAGCCTTGAAGGACCCGGCCTGGTCGTGCTGCTCGGCGTCACCCACGACGACGGAGACGACGAGGTCACCTGGATGGCACGGAAGATCTGGGAGCTGCGGATCATGCGCGAGGAGAGGTCCGCGGCCGACCTCGGTGCGCCGGTGCTCGTGGTCAGCCAGTTCACGCTCTACGGCGACGCCCGCAAGGGCCGGCGGCCGACCTGGAACGCCGCAGCCCCCGGCGACGTGTCCGAGCCGGTCTACGAGGCGGTGTGCGCCGAGCTGGAACGGCTCGGGGCGACCGTGGCCCGGGGCAGGTTCGGCGCGGACATGCAGGTCGCGCTGGTCAACGACGGGCCGGTCACGATGATCCTGGAGACACCGCGGCCACCGACCGGTCGCGATTGAGCGATCAGGCCGACGGGCCGGCCACTCGCACCTCGCTGATCGCGATGGTGTCGCGGCGTCCCGGCGCCGCCTCGAGGATCTCCAGCACCACGCGCCCACCCTCGGCGACCGGGACCCGCATCGTGCGCATGCTGCGGTCCGCAGGGTCGCCGTCGATCCGCTGGACGACGCTGGACCCGTCGGCGAAGTGCCAGCGCACGCGCGTGATCCGGTTGTTCTCGGCATACCGGTCCACGCCACTGACGGGGTCGGTCTTCGCGTAACCGGGCACGAGCCCGACCTCGGCGACCCCGGCCCCCTCCGGCAGCAGGAGGATCAGCCGCTGACCGACACCCGAGCCGTCACAGCGCCAGGCGGTGCTCAGGTCCGCGTCGTGCGCCCGGGCCGGCTCGTAGGTCACCGGGTTGCCCGCCGCGTCGACGCTGGCCCCGCTCCGGCAGGTCGCCTCGGAGCCCTCCACCTGCACCGCGGCGACCGCACCGCCGTACGGCTCCGGCCCAGCGGCGCCGGCCGTGTCGGCCCGACCCTCCACCGCAGCGACGGTGGCGTCACCGGCCGGGCCATCGGACCCGGCGAGCAGCCGTCCGACGAGGAAGGCGCTCGCAACCAGGACCACCGCCAGCGCGACCAGCCCGATCAGCCGGGTCGGCGGACGGCGCACGGGCCGCTTCACCGGCGCGTCCCGACCTGGCTCGAGCAGGTCGTCGAGCGGGGTCAGCTCGTCGCGGTCGACGGCGACGGTCGGCTCGTGCCCACGACGGGCTCGCTCGTAGCCGAGCCGAAACGCCTCGGCGTACTCGTCCTCACGGGAGCGCTTCATGACCCGGCCACGATACGGATCCGGCGCAGACCCGGCCAGACCGTCCGAGGGCCGAACGGGCCGCGGACGGGCGGCGAGCATGAGGGCGGAGCCGGTTTGTCCGGTTAGGGTGGAGCCCGCATCATCGGGGCGACAGGGTGCCTCGACCCACAGAATCGAGGGAACGGTGGAACTGCGCGACTACCTGCGGATCGTGCGGCGGCGGTGGCTGCTCATCCTGGGCAGTGTGGTCGTCGCGGTCGGCGTGGCCGCCGCGGTGACGTTCAACATGACACCGCAGTACGCCTCCACCGCGGGCCTGTTCGTCTCCACCACCCCGGAGAGCAGCGGCGAGGCCTACCAGGGCAGCCTGTTCTCTGCCCAGCGGATCACCTCGTACGCCGACCTCGCCACCGGCCAGGAGCTCTCCCGACGGGTGATCGAGTCGCTCGACCTCGACATGACGCCGGCCGAGCTGGCCGAGAAGGTCGAGGCGACCGTCGTACCGGAGACGGTGAACATGGACATCACCGTCACCGACCCCAGCCCCGAGACCGCGCAGCTGCTCGCCCAGACCTTCGCCACGGAGCTGACCGGCTTCGTCGACGAGCTGGAGACCCCACCGGGGCGCGCCAACGCACCCATCAAGCTCAGCATCGTCGACGCCGCGCCACTGCCCGAGTCGCCGGTCTCCCCCCAGCCGCTGCGGAACCTGGCCCTCGCCACGGTCCTCGGACTGCTGCTCGGGCTGGGCCTGGCGGTGCTTCGCGAGCTGCTGGACACCAGCGTGAAGACCGCCGAGGACATCGAGGAGATCGCCGGCGCACCGCTGACGGCCGACATCGCCTTCGACACCCGGGCTACGAAGCACCCGCTGGTCACCTCGCTGGACAGCCACGCACCGCGGGTCGAGGCGTTCCGCGTGCTGCGGACCAACATGCAGTTCGTCGACGTCGACAAGGACAGCAAGGTCTTCGTCGTCAGCTCCTCGCTCCCCGGCGAGGGCAAGACCACGACCGCCTGCAACCTGGCGATCACGCTCGCCCAGGCCGGCGAGCGCGTGCTGATGATCGACGGGGACCTGCGCCGGCCCCAGGTGGCTCGGGTGTTCGACCTCGAGCCGACCGTGGGTCTGACCACGGTGCTGATCGGCTCGATCGAGCTGTACGACGCGGTCCAGGAATCCCACGTGGAGAACCTGACCGTGCTGACCAGCGGCACGATCCCGCCGAACCCGGCCGAGCTGCTGCAGTCGCGGGTGATGAACGAGCTGGTCGAGGTGGCCCGCAAGGAGTACGACGTGATCGTGATCGACGCGCCTCCGTTGCTGCCGGTCACCGACGCGGCACTGCTGGCCGCCCAGGCCGACGGCGCTCTGGTGGTCGTCCGGCACAGCAAGACCACCCGCGACCAGCTGCGGCACTCCATGGAGCGGCTGGCCGCCGTCGACGCGAAGGCGCTCGGCCTGGTCTTCAACATGGTCCCGGTACGCCGCGGCCGAGGTGGCGGCTACGGGTACGGCTATGGGTACGGCTACGGCTACGCCCCCGAGCCCGTGCAGCACCGTCGTCGCGTCGGCGACTGAGTGAGACCCGCACCACACCCAACGAATCCCGTGTCGGTGGTTTCACCCTCGTGACACCGGGAAGGATGACGCGGTGAACAGTGGCCGGACGGGCTCCATCCCGCCGAATCAGAAGGCCCTCGCGTCGGCTGCGTGAGCGACGCGAGGGCCTCGTCCGGCCGAAGAACCCTGTGACAGTGGCCCGGACGGTCTGGCCCTGGGTGCCCGCTGTCGCCGGATTCCAAACCTTCCGGTCTCGACTTTTTTCAGAGCACTATCTGCACCTCGGCGACCACGCCACGCTGAGCGACGACGGCGCGGTCCACCGGCTCAGATGCCGGAGCCAGCGCACGAAGCGTCCAGGTGCCGGGCGAGGCGAAGAACCGGAAGTGTCCGGTGGCCGAGGTCGGCACCTCCGCAGTGAACTCGCCGGTCCGGTCCAGGAGCCGGACGTAGGCGTTGCCCACCGGCTCGGCGCCCTCACCGCCCTCGCGGGTGACCACGCCCTGGATCACCGACTCCTTGGCCAGGTCGATGCCGTCGAGGGACAGCCCGCCCACGGTTGCGCCGCACATCAGGCGGTCCGCGGCGCGTCGCCGGCCTCGTCGCCCACGACGATCGGCACGCCGATCAGCGAGCCGTACTCGGTCCAGGAGCCGTCGTAGTTCTTCGTCGACTCGTCACCGAGCAGCTCGTGGAGCACGAACCAGGTGTGCGAGGAGCGCTCGCCGATCCGGCAGTAGGCGATGGTCTCCTTGTCCCAGTCGATGCCGGCGTCGGTGTAGAGCTTGCGCAGGTCCTCGTCGCTCTTGAACGTGCCGTCGTCGTTCGCCGCCTTGCTCCACGGCACGTTCGCGGCGGTCGGGATGTGCCCGGCTCGCTGGGCCTGCTCCTGCGGGAGGTGCGCCGGGGCGAGCAGCCGACCGGCGTACTCGTCGGGGCTGCGTACGTCGATCAGGTTCTTGGTGCCGATCGCCTCGACCACCTCGTCACGGAACGCGCGGATCGAGCGGTCCTGCTCGGCGGCGACGTAGCTGGTGCGCTCGCGCTGCGGCACCTCGCTGACCAGCTCGCGGCTGTCGAGCTCCCACTTCTTGCGCCCGCCGTCGAGCAGCCGGACGTCCTGGTGCCCGTAGAGCTTGAAGTACCAGTAGGCGTAGGCGGCGAACCAGTTGTTGTTGCCGCCGTACAGCACCACGGTGTCGTCGCCTGCGACGCCACGCTCGGAGAGCAGCGCACCGAACTGGTCCTTGTCGACGGCGTCGCGGCGGACCTGGTCCTGCAGGTCCACGCTCCAGTCGAGCTTGATGGCGTTGCGGATGTGGCCCTTGTCGTAGGCCGAGGTGTCCTCGTCGACCTCGATCAGCACCACCTTCGGGTCGTCGAGGTGCTCCTCGACCCAGTCGGCGGTGACGAGTACGTCGTTGCGGCTCATGATGGTTTCCCTTCGGGGATCGATGTTCGTGGTGGATGGGTGGAGCGGAGCGTCGTTCGGATCAGCCGGCGAGCGTGTCGGTGGCTGCGGTGCGCGACGCCGGGGTGAGCCGGCGCAGCAGCAGGTAGACCTCGCAGCCGAGGCAGAACCCGAAGGCCGCGTTGAGGAACGCCGCCGCGAGCGCGAAGCCCGTCGCGACCAGGCCGAGCAGGTCGGCGCCGGTCAGGAAGCCGGCCAGCCCGACGACCGCGAAACCGAGGCCGACGGTCTGCGCGAAGCGCGGCGGCCGGGCGTCCTCGAGCTCGGTCGGCGGCGCCAGCCGCGGCCGCACCAGGCGCTTGAAGAGCCAGGCGTACGGCGTGCGCTGGATGCCCCCGAGCGCACCGGCCGCGAAGAGCACGGCCTGCACCGCGAGCAGGGCGGTCGCGATGGTGGACGGCGCGGTGAGGAGCACGGCGGCGAGGAGCGCCGTCGTCAGGGTGGCGGCGAACCGAGGTCCGCGCGGGTCGATCCGGGTGGAGCTGGACATGGTGTCTCCTGCGTCGGAGCATGCCGTGCACGGCCGCTGACCGACGTCGGCACCGAGAGTGCACGCGCGGTCGACGGCGCAAGGGCATGCGGGGATGGGGGCGGCCTGCGAAGGCACGGGCACGTCGGAGGTTCGGGGCTCGGGAGAGCTCAGCCGACCTGGTCCACCAGAGGGACCTCGATGACGGACGTGCCCGTCAGGACATTCGACACAGCGCCGAGCGCACGAGGCAGTGGTCCACTGCGCGGCGCTTGGTCAGCATGGTCGAGAGCATGCGAGAACCCTAGACCACCAGTTCCGAAACCAGGAGTCCGGTCTCAGATTGCAAGACGCACGTCCATCATCCGGACGCTAAGCGCGGGAGGATGCGCTCCAGCAGCGAGTCGAGGTCGCGCGCAGCGACAGCCGCGGCCTCGGCGCCCCGGCCGTACGGGTCGGCGACGTCGTGGTCGGGATGCGCGGTGGCGCGAGCCTTGCGGGCAGCGACGAGCAGGTCCTTGCCCGCAACGTCGGCTGGCACGACCTCGAGAGCGGAGGCGAGCTGGCCGATGCTGAACGTACGGCGCACCGCGATCGGCCACTCCTGCAGCACGAAGGTCCGGTGCTCCGCGGTGGCGGTGAGGATCAGGTCCGCCTCGTCCACCAGCCGACGGGTCAGCGGCCGGCTCCGGTGCGCCGACCCGTCGTAGCCGCGGCGCTCGAGCTCCGCGGCCATGAAGTGGTCGATCGGATCGTCGACCCGGCCGTGCGTCCCCGCACTGGTGGCCTGCACGGGATGGGAGTGGTGCGCGGCGGCGACCACGGCTGCGTAGGCCGAGCGACAGATGTTCGCCGTGCAGACGAACAGCACCGACCGGACCGGCTCGCTCACCCGACCACCTTCGCCAGGGTCGCCATCACCTCGTCGCGCTTGGGTGCGCCACTCGCCCGTGAGGCCTCCTGGCCGTGCGCGTCGAGGATCAACGTGGTCGGCGTCCGGGCGACCCCGAGCCGGCGGACCAGCTCCAGATGGTGCTCGGCGTCGACCTCGATGTGCACGACGCCGGGGACCACCTGGGCCACCTCGGCCAGGACCCGGCGGGTGACCCGGCACGGCGCGCAGAAGGCGGAGGAGAACTGCAGCAACGTCGCCCGCTCCCCGAGCTCGTGCTCGAGGTCGGCGCCGTCGAGGACGCTCGCCGGTCGTGCCACGGCGCTCTCCTCCTGCTCTTGGTCGGCGCCGCGGACGGCGTGGGTCCCCCGGAACCGGCCGTCCCGGGCCGCGCGCCAGGCACCGAAAGCGGTCGCGAGCACCAGGGCCGCCACCAGGATCCACGCTCCATCACTCACCCGCCGATTGTCACATCTCTGGCGCTGATGTCCGGGGGGCCGTCCGGGTCGCGGCCCGTGACACGGCGCAGCCCCCGCCGGACCGGGGAGGTTCCGACGGGGGCTGCTTGGCCGGCTGAGCCGACCCGAGGAATCAGTCCTCGGTCTGGGGGCGCCTGCGCGCGAGCAGCACACCGCCGGCGGCCAGCAGGCCGAGAGCGGCGAGCACGGCCGTGCCGTAGGCGCCGGCACCGGTGGCGGGAAGGATCCCGGCGACCGGGGCGACGGCTGCGGGCGCACGGTTCGCCGCCGGACGCTCAGCCTCGACGAACGCCGGAGCCTCGGCCTCCTGCTCGACACCGAGGACCTCGGGCGTGGTGTCCAGCGGCTCGACCGGGAGCAGGCAGGCGTCGCCCTCCTCGTTCATGGTCGTGCCCGCGGGGCAGGTCTTCTCGTCCTCGACCGGCACCGGAACCACGCACGTGCCGTCGACCATCTCAGCACCCTCAGGGCACACGACCGGCAGCGGCTTCTCGGGGCTCTCCGGGGTCACCACGACCGGCTTCGGCTCGGGCTTCGGCTCGGGCTTCGGCTCGGGCTTGGGCTCAGGCTTCGGCTCGTACTTCACGTCCTCCGACGTGCCGGTGCAGCCGGTGTGGGCGGGGTTGCCCTTGCCGACACCCTGGTTGCGGTCGCACTCGTAGCCGGCGTTGTGGTCGCTGCCGTTCGGGTACTGGCCCTTGGGGTTCTTGTTGTCGGCCTTGCCGACGCAACCGGCGCACGGCTTGCCCTTGGCCTCGCCGTCGCCCTTGCCGTTCTGGGAAGCAGAGCCGTCCCGGGTGGAGCAGTAGCTGTGCTTGGGGCCGTCCTCGCAGTCGCCGGCGTTGGCGCCGCCGTCGTTCTGGTCGGCCCTGCTCTCCGGCTGCGGCTTGTCGTAGTCGCCCTGGGTCGAGGCGTTGCCCTCCGAGTGGTCGTAGCCACCCTTGTCGCCCTTGTGGCCGTCCTTGTGGCCCTTGCCCTTGTGGCCGTGCTCGTAGCCACCGTCGGACTTGCTGCCGTCGTGGCCCTTGTCGTAGGCACCGCTGTCGTGGCCGCCGTCGCGGTGGCCGTCCGACCTCGAGGAGGAGTGACCCGACCTGTCGTCGCCGGTGGCCTCCACCGGACCCACGAAGCCCACCGTCATCGCGACCGTGACCGCCGTGGCTGCGGCTACCCGCAGCAGGCTCTGCTTGATCTGCATCCCGACTACCTTCCGTTCCCCCCGGCCCCGATCTGGGTGCCGAAACCTGTCCCGACCCGCTTGGCTGGAGGTCGGACACGGTCAACAACGGCGCCGATGCCCTGGGGTTACGCGCGGAAACGGTGGGGCGTGAAGTCTTTACTTTGTCCCCCGAATCCGGTCACGTTCGGATAACGAGGGGCCGCCGGAGGGTTTGCCGGCGGCCGGTCGGGGGACGGGGATGGGCTCGGACCTAGACGGGTCTCGGCCGGGGTGCTCAGCCGCCGGCGAACGGCGGGAGCAGCTCGACGGTGTCGCCGGGCCGGAGTACGACGCTCGCCGGGTCCGACGTACCGACCGGGCGGTCCCCGACGAGCACGGAGCACACCGAGACCACGTCCTTGAGCCTCGGCCGGTCGGCGTGCGCGAGCACGACCTCGTCGAGCAGCTCGGCGAGGGTGGACGGGGCGGCGAAGGACTCCTCCGACACCCCGGCAGCGGCCTTCGCGCCGGCCCAGTAACGGACGAGCACGGACCCTGCCTCGGGGGCTTCGACAGAACCGGCGGTGACCATGTCCGATATCCTGCACCATCGGGCAAGGCCCACACCGTGGTGCCACGGGCACCTCAGCGGGTGCCCGACTGCCCCGCGCAAGCTCAACGGCGAGCCGGCGTCCGCTCACCCCGGGGAGGTGTGATGAGCACCCTGCTCCTGCTGACGAGCTCGCTCCAGCCGTCCGCGGAGGTCCTGCCCGCGCTCGCCCTGCTCCCCCACCAGGTGAAGATCCTGCCGGCGATGGGAAGCGCGCTGCTCGAGGCGCCCGACTCCGACGTGGTCCTCGTCGACGGTCGCCAGGACCTCGCCCACGCCCGGGACCTGTGCCGGCTGATCCGCACCACGGGCTCCGACCAGCCGGTGCTGCTCGTGGTCACCGAGGGCGGCCTGTCGGTGGTGGCCGTGGACTGGGGCATGGACGACGTCGTGCTCGCGACCGCGGGCCCGGCCGAGCTCGAGGCGCGGCTGCGGCTGGCGGTCGGCCGGCTCGCCGCGCAGGCCGAGGTCGCGCCCGACGCGCACGTGATCCGCTCCGGCGAGGTCACCGTCGACGACGCGACGTACACCGCCAAGCTCGGTGGCCGGCCGCTGGACCTGACGTTCAAGGAGTTCGAGCTGCTGAAGTTCCTCGCCCAGCACCCGGGGCGGGTCTTCACGCGTCAGCAGCTGCTGCAGGAGGTCTGGGGCTACGACTACTTCGGTGGCACGCGGACCGTCGACGTGCACGTGCGCCGGCTGCGGGCCAAGCTCGGCCCCGAGCACGAGACGCTGATCGGCACCGTGCGCAACGTGGGCTACCGGTTCGTCGTGCCCCCGGTCGACCGGGGCGCCCACGACGAGGCGCCCGCCCACTGAGCTCGCGGGTGCTGCCCGGACCGGGCCGTCCTCAGGCGGCGACCGGGTCGGCCTGCGTGGCCGCGACGGCGACCGGCGCCGGCTCTCGCGTCGCCCGCGGGGTCTCGATCCCGTCGGCCAGGGTGTCCTCGAGCCGGGCGAGCCACAGCAGCAGTCCCAGGCACAGGAACGGCACCGCCGCGGCAAATGCCAGCGCAATCGCCTCGTTCATCGACAAAACTCCCAAACCTCGACATAAGCGGGTCCACACCACCGTTCCCAGCCCGACAGGTTCCATGCGCGACTTGCCTAAGGTGAGCAGGTGACGTCGATCTCGCGGGTGGACCCCGACCAGTTCCAGCAGTCAGACGCGGCGGGCACCGATTCGGTTGCCTCCGCGCTGAGAGCGGTGTCCGCGCACGCCGCCGAGACCGACGGGCGCAGCCCCTTGAACGAGGGCACCGAGCTCTCCCTGCGCCACGACGGCCTGGCCGGCAAGTCGCTCTGGGTGGCCCGCGCAGAGGCCGGGGAGACCGTCGGCTTCGCGCTGCTCAGCGGCATCGACGAGTCCGCGTCGGTCGAGGCGAACCTGGTCGTCGCCCCCGGTGCACGCCGCGCGGGCATCGGACGGGCGCTCGCCGAGGCGGCGCTGGCCACCGTCGAGGGGCGGGCGGTCACCGCGTGGTCGCACGGCAACCACCCCGCCGGTTCCCGGCTCGCCGAGGCGCTCGGCTTCCGCAGGGTCCGGGACCTGTGGGTGATGCGCCGCCCGCTGACCGACGGACGGCCGTTGCCCGAGCTGAACGGCGCGGGCGGGACGGTCGTACGCCCCTTCGAGCCGGGGCGCGACGAGGAGGCGTTCCTCGCGCTCAACGCGGCGGCGTTCGCGCAGCACCCGGAGCAGGGCTCGATGACCCGCGCCGACCTCGAGCAGCGGATGGCCGAGCCGTGGTTCGACCCGGCGGGGTTCTTCGTCGCCGAGGACGCAGAGACCGGCCGGATGCTGGGCTTCCACTGGACCAAGGTGCACGACGACCGGGTCGGCGAGGTGTACGTCGTCGGCATCTCCCCCGACGCGCAGGGCCGCGGGCTCGGTCGGCTGCTGACGCTCACCGGCCTGCACCACCTGGGTGACCGGGGGCTGGTCGAGGTGATCCTCTACGTCGAGGCCGACAACGCGCCCGCGGTCGCGGTGTACTCCAAGCTGGGCTTCACGCACGCCCCCGAGGACACCGACGTGATGTACGCACGCGACTAGGCCAGCGCGCGGCGGAGCCTGACCGCCATCTCCGCGACGGCGGCTCGGTTCGCACGGCCCACGCCGACGATGTTCGCGAAGCCGTGGATGAACCCCGGGTAGCGCTTCAGCTCCACCTGGCAGCCGTGCTCGGCCAGCAGCCGCGCGTAGGCCTCGCCCTCGTCGCGCAGCGGGTCGAAGCCTGCGGTGGCGACGAAGGCCGGCGCGAGGTCGGGCGGGAACTTCTCGTGGAAGTACACCGAGACGTTCGGGTCGCGCCGGTCGTGGTGCTCGTGGAGGTACGACGTCTCGGCGAGGTCCATGAACGCCGTGGTCAGGAAGAACCCCTCGCCGAAGATCCGGCGGCTGTCGCTGCGCTCGGCCATGTTCGTGACCGGGTAGATCAGCAGCTGGAAGCGCAGCGGGAGCCCCGCCTCGGCGGCCCGGATCGCGGTCACGGCGCTGAGGTAGCCGCCGGCCGAGTCACCGCCCACGGCGATCCGCTCCGGGTCGGCGCCGAGCTGCTCGGCGTACTCGCTGACCCACTGGAACGACGCCCAGCAGTCCTCGACCGCGGCGGGGAACCGGTGCTCGGGCGCGAGCCGGTAGTCGATCGAGAGCACGCGTACGTCGGCCCGCTCGGCGAGGAACCGGCACAGGGCGTCGTGGCTGTCGAGGTCGCCGTACATCATCCCGCCGCCGTGCACGAAGAACAGCAGCGGCGAGTTCCGCGGGCTCGCAACCTGGCCGCGCGGGACGTAGAGCCGCGCGGGGATCTCGCCCTCCGCACCCGGGACCTTCAGGTCGCGCACCAGGCCGATCGGCTGCTTGCCGCCGGCCAGGGTGGCCTGGCGCAGGATCGCCTTGCGTGCCTGGTCCATCGGCAGGGTCTCGGCGGCCGGCTCGCGCATGAGCCTCTGCAGCCGCAGCATCCACTGGGTCTCCACGTCGAGCACCTGCCCGTCGACGACGACCGGCCGTCCTGCCAGCGCGCGCAGCACGGGACGGGGCAGGCCCATCAGGGCGCGGAACACAGCGGGCTCGATCTTCTCGGCGAATCCGGTCGGCATGCGGGCAACTTACTCCTGCCTCATCCGATCTGGTCGATGGCTACTCCCGTTCACCTCGCGGTGCGACGATGGGTGGCATGGACACCGCACCCGAGATCTCCCTCCCGACACTCGTCGAGGACCGGTTCCTCGACCGCGAGCTCTCGTGGCTGCACTTCAACACCCGCGTCCTCGAGCTCGCCGAGGACGACACCATCCCGCTGCTCGAGCGGGTGCGGTACCTGCAGATCTTCTCCTCCAACCTCGACGAGTTCTTCATGGTGCGCGTGGCCGGCCTCAAGCGCCGGATCGCCGCCGGGGTGGCGGTCCGCGCCGCGTCCGGGTTGATGCCGCGTGACGTGCTTGAGCAGATCTGGAGCACGACGGGCGCGCTGATGGAGCGCCAGGCGACCCTGTTCCGCGAGGAGATCATCCCCGCGCTCGAGAAGGAGGGGATCGAGCTGCTCCGCTGGCCCGACCTCACCCGCGACGAGCAGAAGCAGATGAAGAAGCAGTTCAAGGAGCGGCTGTTCCCGGTGCTCACCCCGCTCGCGGTGGACCCGGCGCACCCGTTCCCCTACATCTCCGGGCTGTCGCTCAACCTCGCCGTGCTCGTCCGCAACCCCCAGACCGGCAAGGAGCACTTCGCCCGGGTGAAGGTCCCGCCGATCTTCTCGCGGTTCGTCGCGGTGGGCGAGCAGCGGTTCGTGCCGCTCGAGGACGTGATCGCCGAGCACCTCAAGTCGCTGTTCCCGGGCATGGAGGTGATCGCCGTACACACCTTCCGGGTGACCCGCAACGAGGACCTCGAGGTCGAGGAGGACGACGCGGAGAATCTCCTTGCTGCGTTGGAGAAGGAGCTGCTCCGCCGCCGCTTCGGGCCGCCGGTGCGGCTCGAGGTCGAGGAGTCCATGGACGACCACATCCTCGAGCTGCTGGTCTCCGAGCTGGGAGTCTCCCGGGCGGAGGTGTTCCGGCTCCCCGGCCCGCTGGACCTGCGCGGGCTCGGCGTGATCGCCGACATCAACCGGGCGGAGCTGAAGTACCCGGCGTTCGTGCCCTCCACGCACACCGACCTCGCCGAGGTCGAGTCCGCCTCCCCGGTCGACGTCTTCGGTGCGCTGCAGCGCCGTGACGTGCTCGTGCACCACCCCTACGACTCGTTCTCCACCTCGGTGCAGCGGTTCATCGAGCAGGCGGCCGACGATCCCAGCGTGCTCGCGATCAAGCAGACGCTGTACCGCACCTCCGGCGACTCCCCGATCATCGACGCCCTGATCGACGCCGCCGAGGCCGGCAAGCAGGTGCTGGTCCTCGTGGAGATCAAGGCCCGCTTCGACGAGCAGGCCAACATCCGCTGGGCGCGCAAGCTCGAGCAGGCCGGCTGCCACGTCGTCTACGGTCTGGTCGGTCTGAAGACGCATTGCAAGCTGGCGCTCGTGGTCCGCGACGAGCCCGAGGGGATCCGCCGCTACACCCACATCGGCACCGGCAACTACAACCCGAAGACCGCGCGGCAGTACGAAGACTTCGGGCTGCTCACCGCGAACGCCGAGATCGGCGAGGACGTCGCGCACCTGTTCAACAACCTGTCGGGGTTCTCCCGTCACACCGGCTACCAGCACCTGCTCGTGGCGCCGGAGTCGGTGCGCGACGGGCTGATCGAGCGGATCCGCGCGGAGGTCACCAACCACGCCGAGGGCCGGCCGTCGCGGATCCGGATCAAGGCGAACTCGATCGTCGACGAGGCCGTCATCGACGAGCTCTACCTCGCCTCGCAGGCCGGCGTGCCCGTCGACCTGCTGACGCGTGGGATCTGCGCGGTGCGGCCCGGGGTCCCCGGCCTGTCGGAGAACATCCGGGTCCGTTCGGTGCTCGGCCGGTTCCTCGAGCACAGCCGGATCTTCTGGTTCGAGAACGCCGGCTCCCCCGAGGCCTGGATCGGCTCGGCGGACCTGATGCACCGCAATCTCGACCGGCGGGTCGAGGCGCTGGTCCGGCTCCCCGGGCAGGCCCAGGTCGACGAGGTCGGCCGGATCCTCGACCTGGCCTTCGATCCCGGTACGGCGACCTGGTGGCTGCAGCCCTCCGGCGAGTGGGAGCGGCATGCGTTCGCCGAGGACGGGACGCCGCTGCGCGACCTGCAGGAGATGCTGATCCAGACCAAGCGGCGCCGCTCCCGCTGACCCCATGACGGTCCCCTGCCCGCCGTACCGGCCCCGGCGCCGCGGCTGGCGCTCACTTGCAACGTTCTGCACCATTTCGACGGTGAAATTGGTGCAGAACGTTGCAAGTGCGGGGCGCGGCTCGGCGTACGGCGGTCAGCAGGCTGCGAAGAGCACCGGCCCCTGACTCAGGTCGCTGAGCAGCGGGGTGTCGCGGGTCGCCGGCTCGAGCTCCATCACGATCTCGTTGCCGTCGGCGGCCGCCTCGACGACACGGAACCGCTCAGCGAACGAACCACCCTGCCCTGGGGCCTCCCCGCCGGCCAGCTGGGCCCGCGGACGCAGGTCGTCGGAGGCCTGGGTGGAGCTCTCGAAGTGCATGCCGACCACCATCGACCGGTCCGGCTGCACGGCCATCACGAGACCGGCAAGCGGGTGCACTCCCCCGGCCGCGTCGACCAGGTCCTCGGCGACCGCGCGGTCGGAGTCGTCGGCCTGGCTCATGTTCAGCGCCTCGCAGGCGAAGTCGGAGGCGAACAGCACCGCGCTCGCCGGCTCACCGGCCGCCGACGCGAGCGCAGAGACGCCGTCCACCGAGTCGAGGCCGTCCGAGTCGCCGGTGACCACCTCGGCCGAGGAGGACGCGTAGGCCTGGTTGTCCGAGAGCAGCACGACCCGCTCCTCGGGCAGCACCACGACGTTCTGCATCACCGGCGTCAGCGACCCGTCGATGGTCGCGACGAGGTCGGCCGAGCCGGCCCAGACACCGCCGGAGCCCGGCCCGTCGGCCGGCTCGGAGTAGCCGAGCTCCTCGAGCCGCCGCTCCACCTCGTCGAGGTCGACCGAGTCGGGCAGCCCGAGCAGCACGACGGCGCCCTCCCGGGACTGGCCGAAGAGCTCCCACGACGCGTCGAGCGGCGAGAAACCGAACTCCCGGGACAGCACGAACGTCGCGTCCACGACCGCGGAGGTCGAGGTCAGGTCCAGGTCGTAGGCCCGCGACAGGAACCGGTCCACGTCGCCGGCCGAGGCGCGCCGCGACGGGCCGTCGGCCAGCGAGCGCACTGACTCCCAGTCGGTCCAGGTGGCCCGCAACGTCGACTCGGGCAGCATGGAGACGGCCCGTTCGTACGTCGTACGACTCACCGCCTGCCAGCCGAACCAGCCCGCCACCGCCACCACCACGAGGGCGACGACGGCGAGCAACACGACGAGGCGTCTGCGCACGAGGGGTCCGTTCTCTCCAGCCGGCAGTGGGTGTGAGACTAGCGCCATGGCGCAATCTGCCCGCCGCCCCGCCGACGTGGTCGCCGCCGGGGCGGTCGTCACCCGCAAGGGCGGCGACGTCGTCCTCGTGCACCGGCCGAAGTACGACGACTGGTCGTTCCCCAAGGGCAAGCTCGACCCGGGTGAGCACGTCACCGCCGCCGCGGTGCGCGAGGTGGCCGAGGAGACCGGTCTGGACATCCGGCTCGGCCCGCCGCTGCGCAGCCAGCGCTACCAGGTGGAGAACGGCGAGCGCCGGATGAAGCGCGTGCACTACTGGGTGGGCCGGGTGGTGGGCGACGACGACGTGTCGTCGTACCAGCTCAACGACGAGATCGACGAGGTCGTCTGGCTGCCGCTGGACGAGGCCCGCGAGCGACTGCACTACGACTACGACCGCGCGACGCTCGCGGAGTTCGAGGGCGTGCGCAAGAAGACCTACCCGCTGGTGATCCTGCGCCACGGCCGGGCGAAGTCGCGCAAGTCGTGGCCCAAGGACGACCGCGAGCGCCCGCTGACGAAGGCCGGGGAGTTCCAGGCCGAGCAGGTGGTCCCGGTGCTCGGCGCGTACGGCGTCACGCATGTCCTGACCTCGAGCAGCCGCAGGTGCTGGCGCACTGTCGCGCCGTACGCCGACGTGGCCGGTCTCGAGATGGAGGACACCGACGACCTCTCGGAGGAGGACGCCACTCCGGAGCTCGTCGCAGGGCAGGTCGACAAGCTGCTCGGCCTCAAGGAGGCCAGCGTGCTGTGCACGCACCGGCCGGTGCTGCCGTGGGTCTTCGAGGCACTCGGCATCGAGCCGCACCCGCTCGCGCCCGGCTCGGTTTTCGTCGTGCACCACCGTCGCGGCAAGGTCGTGGCCACCGAGCACCACGACGTGAGCTTCCGCTGACCCCAGCGCCGGCAGCAGTGCGAAAGTAAAGAGAACCGACCTTTCTACCCCTCGACGGGGCAAAGCACACCCCTGGACGACCCTGTTCACGTGACCGTCGTCATATCTCCGGGACCCGGTGGCCACTTCGCCGGTCACCGTTCACCTGCTGTTCACCTTCGCCGACTGATCGCTTCACCTGGCCTCCCTACGTTCGACAGCGACAACTCAGAAGTCTCGATGTCCCGAACACAGGAGATGACGCAGTGAACCGCTCAACCTTCCGCCGCGTGGCCGGCCCCGGCGTCGCGGCCCTCGCTCTTGCTCTCGGCCTGTCGGCGTGCGCCGCCGGCAACGAGACCGCCGACGGTGACAGCGAGGCGACCGTCGAGGGCCTCTCCGGCACCCTCAACGGCGCGGGCGCCAGCTCGCAGGAGGCCGCCCAGTCCGCCTGGCGCGCCGGCTTCCAGACCGCGAACCCCGACGTGACCGTGAACTACGACCCGGTCGGCTCCGGCGGCGGGCGCGAGCAGTTCATCGCCGGCGGCAACATCGCCTTCGCCGGCTCCGACGCCTACCTCAGCGACGACGAGGGCGAGCTCAGCGCGGCCAAGGAGCGCTGCCTGAACGAGGACCCGATCGAGATCCCGAACTACGTCTCCCCGATCGCGGTGATCTACAACCTCGAGGGCGTCGACAACCTCCAGCTCTCCGGCGAGACCCTCGCGAAGATCTTCACCGGCGACATCACCAAGTGGAACGACCCGGCGATCGCCGAGGATAACCCCGACGCCGAGCTCCCGAACAGCAACATCACCGCCGTGCACCGGGCCGACGACTCGGGCACCACCGACAACTTCACCGCCTACCTCGACGCGGCGGCGCCCGAGGTCTGGACCCACGGCGAGGTCGGCGAGTGGCCGATCAAGCACGGCGAGGCGGCTCCGCAGACCTCCGGCGTCGTGTCCGCGGTCACCAACGGGTCGGGCACGATCGGCTACGCCGACGCCAGCCAGGCCGGCGACCTCGGCGTCGCGTCGATCAAGGTCGGCGAGGAGTACGTCGCTCCCTCTGCCGAGGCGGCCGCCAAGGTGCTCGAGGTCTCGCCGCGGGCCGAGGGTCGCTCCGACGTGGACATGGCCGTCGACCTCGACCGCACCACCGAGGAGGCCGGCGCCTACCCGATCGTGCTGACGTCGTACCTGATCGCCTGCCAGACCTACGAGGACCAGAACACCGCCGACCTCGTGAAGGGCTACCTCACCTACATCGTCAGCGACGAGGGCCAGCAGGCCGCTGCCGAGACCGCCGGCTCCGCTCCTCTTTCGGACACGCTCCAGGAAGAGGCCCAGGGCATCATCGACGGCATCAAGGCGAAGAGCTGACCGCCGTCCGCACTGGACCCGGGTCCGCGTCCCAGCCCTAGGCTGTGACGCGGACCCTCGTCCGTGTCCTGGGCGCGGACGTCCGGCGCCCGCGCATCCATCAACGCAGACCCACGAAGAGGGAACCTGGTGTCCGCAACAGCCACCGCAAGGAAACAGCGATCGCGCCCACCACAGCGCCGTGGGGATCTGATCTTCTCGGGGTCCACCCGACTCGCCGCACTCCTGATCCTGCTCGCTCTGGCCGGCGTCGCGGTGTTCCTGACCGCCGAGGGGATCCCGGCGATCGGAGCACCCCCGGACAAGCTGGGCGGTGAGTCGAGCCTCGCCGCCTTCGTCTGGCCCCTGCTCTACGGCACCGTCCTCGCGGCTGTGATCGCGCTGGTGATCGCGACACCGTTCGCCATCGGCGTGGCGCTGTTGATCTCCCACTACGCCCCGCGCCGGCTGGCCCAGCCGATCGGCTACGTCGTGGACCTGCTCGCCGCGGTGCCGAGCGTCGTCTACGGCCTGTGGGGCATCGCGTTCCTCGGACCCCAGCTGGTGCCGGTGTACGCCTGGCTCTCCGAGAACCTCGGCTTCCTGCCGTTCTTCGCCGGCCAGCCGTCGGGCACTGGCCGCACCATCCTCACCGCCGGCATCGTGCTGGCGATCATGGCGCTCCCGATCATCACCGCGATCACCCGGGAGATCTTCGCCCAGACCCCGACGCTGCAGCAGGAGGCCGCGCTGGCGCTGGGCGCGACGCGGTGGGAGATGATCCGGCTCGCGGTGCTGCCCTACGCCCGGTCCGGCATGGTGTCGGCGACGATGCTCGGTCTGGGCCGTGCGCTCGGTGAGACGATGGCGGTGGCGATGGTGCTCTCCGCGACCGGCGTGGTGACGATCAGCGTCATCAGCAGCCTGAACCCGTCCACGATCGCGGCCAACATCGCCAACGGGTTCCCTGAGGCGACCGGGCTCGGCGTCAACGCCCTCATCGCCAGCGGCCTGGTGCTCTTCGTGCTCACCTTCGTGGTGAACTTCGCGGCCCGCGCGATCGTGGCCCGCAGCGAGAAGAGGTTGCACGGATGAGCGACGTGAGCACCACCCCGACCGCGAGCCCGAGCACGGACCGTTCGCACCTGCCGCTGTCCCACCCGATGCTGCCCCGCTGGGCGCCGTGGCTGGCCGCCGTCGTCGCCGCAGCCGCTGGCGGCCTGCTTGCCCTGTCCCTGGGCTGGGGGCTGATCGGCTGGCTCATCGCCGCCGTCGTCGTCTACGCCGTGGCCCTCCCGGTGTGGTCGTGGAGGGTCGAGCGGGCACGAGCCGCCAAGGACCGGCTCGCCACCATCCTGGTGTGGGTCGCCTTCGCCGTCGCACTCATCCCGCTGGGCTCCCTGGTGTGGAAGGTCGTCTCCGAGGGCGCACCCGTCATCGACGCGGAGTTCTTGACCTTCTCGATGCGCAACGTCGTCGGCGAGGGCGGCGGGATCTACCACGCGATCATGGGCACCCTGCTCGTGACCGCGGGCGCCGCCGCGATCTCGATCCCGGTCGGCGTGCTGAGCGCCATCTACCTCGTGGAGTACGGCGGGACCGGGCGGTTCGCGCGGGCAGTGACCTTCCTGGTCGACGTGATGACCGGCATCCCGTCGATCGTCGCGGGCCTGTTCGCCTACGCGCTGTTCGTGCTGTTCTTCGGTCCCGGCGTCCGGATGGGCTTCGGCGGCTCCGTCGCCCTGTCGGTGCTGATGATCCCGGTCGTGGTGCGCTCGGTCGAGGAGATGCTCAAGCTCGTCCCGCACGAGCTCCGTGAGGCGTCGTACGCCCTCGGAGTTCCGAAGTGGCGCACGATCGTCAAGGTGGTGCTGCCGACGGCGATGGCCGGGATCATCACCGGTGTCATGCTGGCGATCGCCCGCGTGGCTGGCGAGACGGCCCCGCTGCTGATCATCGCCGGCTCGACCGACTCGCTGAACCTGAACCTCTTCGACGGCCGGATGATGACCCTGCCGGTGTTCATCTACTACTCGTACATGCAGCCGGGGGTCCCGCCTGAGTTCGGGCAGGAGCGCGCCTGGGGAGCCGCGCTCATCCTGATCGCCATCGTGATGGCGCTCAACCTGCTCGCCCGGGCGATCGGGCGCTACTTCGCCCCGAAGACCGGCCGCTGACCCGTCCCACCGCCACAGAAAGCCGAAAGCGAAGCCCCATGGCAAAGAGCATCGACGTCTCGAACCTGAACATATACTACGGCGACTTCCTCGCCGTGGAGGACGTCTCCATGACCATCCCGGCGAAGTCGGTGACCGCCCTGATCGGGCCCTCCGGCTGCGGGAAGTCCACCTTCCTGCGCTCGCTGAACCGGATGCACGAGGTGATCCCGGGCGCCCGCGTCGAGGGCAAGGTGGTGATCGACGGGCAGGACATCTACGGTCCCGAGATCGACCCGGTGCAGGTACGACGCCAGATCGGCATGGTCTTCCAGCGACCCAACCCGTTCCCGACGATGTCGATCTACGACAACGTGATCGCCGGGATGCGGCTGAACAACAAGCGGATGAAGAGGTCGGAGTCCGACGACGTCGTGGAGAAGTCGCTGCGGGGAGCGAACCTCTGGGAGGAGGTCAAGCAGCGGCTGAACCGTCCCGGCGCCAGCCTCTCCGGCGGCCAGCAGCAGCGACTGTGCATCGCCCGCGCGATCGCCGTCGAGCCCCAGGTGCTGCTGATGGACGAGCCGGCCTCCGCCCTCGACCCGATCTCGACCAGCGCGATCGAGGACCTGATCCACGAGCTGAAGACCGACTACACGATCGTGATCGTCACCCACAACATGCAGCAGGCCGCCCGGGTCTCGGAGGACACCGCGTTCTTCAACCTCGCCGGCGCGGGCCTGCCCGGACGTCTGGTGGAGATGAACCCGACGCGGAAGATCTTCTCCACGCCCGACCAGCCCTCCACCGAGGCCTACATCTCCGGCCGCTTCGGCTGACCGAGAGGGCCGGGTAGCCGGCCGCGAGGGGGCCGTTCGGCCCTGCGCATCCGCGCATGCGCACCCCTACGGTTGCCGTATCGCGGCACGACAGTGGGAGGACGGCAATGGTGCTCAAGATTCTCGGCTCGGAGAACGAGTGCGACGCACTGGAGAAGGCGACCCGGACCGCGCTGCACGACCTGATGCTCGACGGGATGCCGCTCGAGCGGGTCACCGACGCCAGGCAGGTCGCCGCGCACGGCGTGCGGCGCACACCGGCCCTGCTCGCCGACGGCCACGAGCTGGTGTCGGGCAGGGTGCCCACCGCGGCCGAGCTGCAGGCTCTGCTCTCCGCCGCGAAGGTGTGACTCAGTCGCAGGCTGGGCGGCGCAGGTCCGAGGTGCTCCGCGCGCCGGCGGCGAGCTCGCCGAGCCGGGCGGCCAGGCCGTCGAGGACCTCCGGCACCAAGCGGTAGTAGGTGTAGCGGCCGGCGGGTTCGGCCTCCACCAGCCCCGCCTCACGCAGCACGCGCAGGTGGTTGGACACGTTGGTCTGTCGGGCACCGGTCTCGGCGACGAGGTGGCAGGTGCACAGCTGTTCCCGGGCGAGGAGCTCGACGATCTGCATCCGGAGCGGGTCGCCGAGGATCCGGAACACATCAGTGTGGACTGACATCAGCATTCTTTGATACGTTACCTGATGTGGTGAACCACCTCCAGACCCCGCGCGAGACGCATGTCGTCGAGCGTCTCTCCACCCTCGACCGGTTCCTGCCCCTCTGGATCGGGCTGGCGATGGTTGCCGGACTGCTTGCGGGCCGCTGGATCCCCGGCCTCAACGACGCGCTCGACGCGGTGAAGGTCGCGTCGGTGTCCCTGCCGATCGCGCTCGGCCTGCTGCTGATGATGTACCCGGTGCTGGCCAAGGTCCGCTACGACAAGCTCGACACCGTCACCCGCGACAGGCGGACGCTGGTCCTCAGCCTTCTGCTGAACTGGGGCCTCGGTCCGCTGCTGATGTTCACCCTCGCCTGGGTGTTCCTGCCCGACCTGCCGGAGTACCGCACCGGCCTGATCATCGTCGGCCTGGCGCGCTGCATCGCGATGGTGATCATCTGGAACGACCTGGCCTGTGGCGACCGCGAGGCCGCTGCGGTCCTGGTCGCACTGAACTCGGTGTTCCAGGTGCTCGCCTTCGGCGTGCTCGGCTGGTTCTACCTCGACGTCCTGCCCGGTTGGCTGGGCCTGGACACCACCGGCCTGGACGTGTCCCCGTGGACCATCGCCGGCAGCGTCGTGGTCTTCCTCGGCATCCCGCTCGCGGCGGGCTACCTGAGCCGTCGGATCGGCGAGAGGCGCCGCGGCCGCGAGTGGTACGAGTCGACCTTCCTGCCCCGGGTGGGGCCCTGGGCGCTCTACGGTCTGCTGTTCACGATCGTGCTGCTGTTCGCGCTGCAGGGCGAGGCGATCACCTCGCAGCCGCTCGACGTCGCGCGGATCGCGCTCCCGCTGCTCGCCTACTTCGCGATCATGTGGACCGGCTCCCTGGCGCTCGCCTGGGCGGTCGGGCTCGGCTACGAACGCTCCACCACGGTCGCCTTCACCGCCGCGGGCAACAACTTCGAGCTCGCAATCGCGGTGGCGATCGCGGTGTTCGGCGTCACCAGCGGCGAGGCGCTGGCCGGCGTGGTCGGCCCCCTGATCGAGGTGCCGGTGCTGGTCGGCCTGGTCTACGTCAGCCTCTGGGCCCGGAAGTTCTTCCCCCGTGCCTCGCGTCCCCGAAAGGCCCTGTCATGAGCAAGCCCAGCGTCCTCTACGTGTGCGTGCACAACGCCGGCCGCTCCCAGATGGCTGCGGCGTACACCAGGCACCTGTCCGGTGGCGCGGTCGAGGTCCGCTCCGCCGGGTCGGAGCCCGCCGACCAGGTCAACCCGGCAGCGGTCGAGGCGATGCTCGAGGAGGGCATCGACCTGTCTGCCGCGCAACCCAAGATCCTCACCACCGAGGCGGTCAAGGACTCCGACGTCGTGATCACGATGGGGTGCGGCGACACCTGCCCGATCTTCCCCGGCAAGCGCTACGAGGACTGGGTGCTCGAGGATCCGGCCGGCAAGGGCGTCGAGAGCGTCCGGCCGATCCGCGACGAGATCCGGCGCCGGGTGGTCGAGCTGCTCGAGTCCCTGGGTGCGCCGGTCCGCACCGGGTGACGGCTCCCCCGAGGATCGACCCTGCCGACCTCGGACGGGGCCGGGTCCCGGCAGGTGCGTCACGATCGGTCAGCTGAGCGGTTGTGACGTGCGATGTTGCTGAAACGCCGTCACAAGGGTTCAGCTGAACGGTTGTGACCGAACTCTGCTCAGGGCAGCACTTCGAGGAAGTAGTGCGCCACGCCGTAGCACGCGGCCGCCACGATGCCGGCCGCCGGGAAGGTCAGCACCCAGGCCATCACGATCGAGCGCGCCACACCCCAGCGCACCGCGGAGAACCGCTTCGTGGCGCCGGCGCCCATCACCGCGGAGGTGATGATGTGGGTGGTCGAGATCGGCGCGGAGAACGCGAACGCGGTGGTGTACAGCACACCCGCGGCCACCGACTCCGAGGCGAATCCCCGGGCCGGGTCGAGGTGGATGATCCGCCGGCCCAGCGTGCGCATGATCCGCCAGCCGCCGGAGTAGGTGCCGAGTGAGATCGCACCGGCCGCGGCGACGATCACCCACACCGGCAGCGGGTCGCCCTGGGAGACGTAGCCGCCGGCGAGCAGCGCCAGGAAGATCACGCCCATCGTCTTCTGGGCGTCCTGGAGCCCGTGGCCCAGCGCCATCGCCGCCGCCGAGGCGGTCTGGGCGAACCGGAAGCCGCGGTTGGTGCGGTGCGGGTTGCTCTTCCGGAACAGCCACATGATCGCCAGCATCACCAGGAAGGCCGCGGTGAACCCGAACAGCGGCGAGGCGACCATCGGGATCACGATCTTGTCCAGGATCACGACCCACTTGACCGGGTCGAGCGCGTCACCCTGGAGGAAGCCGTAGCCCATCGCCGCGCCGACCAGGCCGCCGATCAGGGCGTGCGAGGACGACGACGGCAGGCCGTAGTACCAGGTGATCAGGTTCCAGGTGATCGCACCGATCAGCCCCGCCATCACGACCACCAGCCCGGCAGTGCCGGTCGGCGGGCTGATCACGTCGCTCACGGTCTTGGCGACCTTCTGACCGAGGAAGGCACCGACGAAGTTCATGACCGCGGCCATGATCAGCGCCACCCGCGGGGTGAGGGCACGCGTCGAGACCGAGGTCGCGATCGCGTTGGCGGCGTCGTGGAAGCCGTTGGTGTAGTCGAAGACGAGGGCGACGACGACGACCGCGATGATGATCGCGAGCTCCACGCTCAGGACTCCTTGACGGCGATCTGCTCGACGGTGTTGGCGACCGTCTCGAACGCGTCGATCGCCGCCTCCAGCGAGTCGACGATGTCCTTGAGCTTGAGCACCTCGAGAGCCTCGAACTCGCCGCCGAAGAGCTTGGCGAGGATCCGGCGGTAGGACCGGTCACCCATGTTCTCGAGCCGGTTGATCTCGATCCAGTACTCGTCGAGGTCCTTCATCGTCTCCAGCCGCGGCATCGACTCCGCGGTCAGCTCCGCCGCCCGCTGGAGCACCTCGACCTGTTCGGCGAGCTCGCCGGGCAGGTCGTCGACGCCGTACAGCACGACGAGGTCGACGGCCTCCTCCATGTGGTCCATCACGTCGTCGAGCCCGGAGGCGAGGTTGTAGATGTCCTCGCGGTCGAACGGGGTGACGAACGTGGAGTTCACCCGCCGGATGATCTCGTGCGTCGTCTCGTCGGCCTGGTGCTCGGCCTCCCGCATGCGGGTGGCGATGGCCTCCCGGTCGTTGCCCTCACCGAGCATCTCGGCGAGGAGCGCGGCGCCGCCGACGAGGTGCCGGGCCGACTGTGCGAAGAGGTCGTAGAACGTGGCGTCGACCGGTCGGAAGCGCAAACCCACGGGAAACTCCTGACAAACCGGAAATGGACCACCGGACATGCTAGAGCGTCGGTGGCCCGTGCAGCCAAGCCGCCTGCCACACCGGCGGCGAGGCGCTCGTCACGTCGACCGGCGTCGACGCGTCAGTCCGCGCGGCGTTGCTGCTCGGGCACCGGCACCTGGCTGGCGTCGGCCGCCACGAGGCCGAGGAGACGGTCGACCTGTTCCTGGCTCAGCGACGCCTCTGACTCACTGGCGGCGATGATCAGGTTGGTGGTCAGCTCGACCTCGTCCAAGAGCTCGGCGTCTTCGAGCGGGACGTTCAGCTTGTCGTCCACGACGCGGCTCCTCTCCTGCATGGCCATGACACTACCTATCCGTCCGTCCCGACGCCGCCCACGGGTCGCGAGGGTTCCCGAGCCCATTCTCGCGGACGGAGTGAGTCCTACCCATAGTCAAAGCGGGCAAAACAAAGACCCCGACGGGTTACCGTCGGGGTCTTTGGTGTCTATGCCTTAGTGACTAGACGTTCCCTCTGGATCAGATGGGGCGAACGTTCTCAGCCTGGGGGCCCTTGGGGCCCTGGGTGACGTCGAACTCGACCTTCTGGTTCTCGTCGAGGGACTTGTAACCCTGCGTCTGGATCGCCGAGTAGTGCACGAAGACGTCGTCGCCGCCGTCCTCCTGCGCGATGAAGCCGAAACCCTTCTCGGCGTTGAACCACTTAACGGTGCCCTGAGCCATGCTCACTTACTCCTCTAACGGGGCGTGAGACCGTCACTTCGACGGCCCCGCTCCAGGTGCGGTGAAACGCCGTGCCCCCTCGAAAAGCATTGAGCTACTGAGAAGAAACGCCGTCGGATCACAAACTCCGCGGGCGTAACCTGCTGGAACTTGCACCTGGTGCACTGACGAGACTACCAACGATCTCGCCGAAAGCCGATACCGGAAGGTGAAGAGCTGTCGGCGATGTCGGGACGGCCCCGTGAACGCCGCTGGGACCTTGGACCCGATTCCTCGGCGTTGGTCCCACGCAGGTGGGTGGATCAGACATTTCACATCTAGGCTCGAGCACATGGGTCGCAGCGTCTACATCGCCTCGGTGGAGGGATTCACCGGCAAGTCCACGATCGCCCTGGGCGTCCTCGAGCAGCTCTCCCGGCGGGTCGAGCGGGTCGGCGTCTTCCGGCCGATCGTGCGCGCCGACGCCGACCGCTACGGCGGCCGGGACTACGTGCTGGACCTGCTCACCGCCCACGACTCGGTGACGTTGACGTACGACGAGTGCGCCGGCGTCACCTACGACGAGGTGCACGAGAACCCGACCGCGGCGCTGGACCGGATCGTCGAGCGCTTCCACCAGGTCTCCGACCGGTGTGACGCGGTCGTCGTGGTCGGCAGCGACTACACCGACGTCGGCACACCGACGGAGTTCTCCTACAACGCGCGGATCGCCGCCAACCTCGGCGCACCGGTGCTGCTCGTGCTCAACGGGGCCGACCGCAGCGCCGAGGACCTGCACACGGTCACCGAGATGGCGGTCAACGAGCTGCACGCCAACCACGGCACCCTGTTCGCGGTCATCGCGAACCGGGTCAGCGCCGCCGACGTCGCCAAGGACATCGAGGCGCTCTGCACCGAGGACGTCCCGGCCTACGCGATCCCCGAGGAGCCGCTGCTGAGCGCGCCGTCGGTCAGCGACCTCATCGGCGCGATCGACGGGCAGCTGATCAGCGGCGACGAGAGCCTGCTCAGCCGCGAGGTCACCGGCCTGGTGGTCGCCGCGATGACGATGCCCAACGTCCTCGACCGCCTCATCGAGGGCGCCGTCGTGATCACCCCGGGCGACCGGCCCGAGGTGGTGCTCGGCGTACTCATGGCGCACACCTCCCCCGACTTCCCGCAGATCTCCGGCATCGTGCTCAACGGCGGGCTCGAGCTGCCGCCCCAGGTGACGCGGCTGATCAAGGGCCTGGGCGTGACGATGCCGATCATCACCACCGAGCTGGGCACCTACGCCGCCTCGGCAGCCCTCACCGCCGTGCGCGGCCGGCTCACCAAGGACGCCCCCCGGAAGGTGGCCACGGCGCTCGCGCTGTTCGGCAAGCACGTCGACGGCGACGAGCTGCTCGACAAGCTCGAGGTGGCGCGCAGCGAGGCGGTCACCCCGCTGATGTTCGAGCACCAGCTCATCGACGACGCGGTCGCGGACTGCAAGCACATCGTGCTGCCCGAGGGTGAGGAGGAGCGGGTGCTGCGCGCGGCCGACATCCTGCTGCGCCGCGGCGTCGCGGAGCTGACCCTGCTCGGCGACCCGATCCAGATCAGTGCCCGCGCCGCCTCGCTCGGCGTCGACGTGTCGAAGGCGACCCTGCTCAGCCCGTTCGACGAGGAGCTGCGCGAGCGGTTCGCGCAGGAGTACCACGCGCGCCGCAAGCACCGCGGGGTCGACCTCGACGAGGCGCGCACGGTCGTCACCGACGTCTCCTACTTCGGCACGATGATGGTCCTGCTCGGTCTCGCCGACGGCATGGTGTCCGGCGCCGCCCACACCACCGCACACACGATCCGGCCCGCGCTCGAGGTGGTCCGCACGCTGCCCGGTGTCTCGGTGGTCTCCTCGGTGTTCTTCATGTGCCTGGAGAACCAGGTCCTGGTCTACGGCGACTGCGCGGTCAACCCGGACCCGACCGCCGAGCAGCTCGCCGACATCGCGATCTCCTCGGCTGCCACCGCGGCCGCGTTCGGCGTCGAGCCGCGCGTCGCGATGCTGTCCTACTCCACCGGCGCGTCCGGCTCGGGCAGCGACGTGGAGAAGGTCGCCAGGGCCACCGCGATCGTCAAGGAGCGGGCGCCGGAGCTGCCGGTCGAGGGCCCGATCCAGTACGACGCCGCCATCGACGTCGCCGTCGCCCGGACCAAGCTGCCCGACTCCGAGGTCGCCGGACGCGCGACGGTGTTCATCTTCCCCGACCTCAACACCGGCAACAACACCTACAAGGCCGTGCAGCGCTCGGCCGGCGCGGTCGCGGTGGGCCCGGTGCTGCAGGGGCTGCGCAAGCCGGTCAACGACCTGTCCCGGGGCGCGACCGTGCGCGACATCGTCAACACCGTCGCGATCACCGCGATCCAGGCCCAGCACATGCCCGAGGAGTCCCGATGAGCCGCGTCGTCCTGGTCCTCAACGCGGGGTCGTCCTCGCTGAAGTACAGCCTCGTCGAGGGCGACACCGGTGAGTCGCTGGCCGGCGGCCTGGTCGAGCGGATCGGCGAGTCCCACGGCATCCTCACCCACCGGACGCCCGACGGCGTGGACCGGCTCGAGCAGCCGATCGCCTCCCACGAGGAGGCGCTGACCGCCGTACTCGCCGCCTTCGAGAAGCACGGGCCGAGCCTGGACGGGCTCGACCTCGCCGCGATCGGGCACCGGGTGGTGCACGGCGGCGACCGGTTCGCCGACCCGGTGGTGATCGACGAGGAGCTGGTCGCGAAGGTGCGCGAGCTGATCCCGCTCGCACCGCTGCACAACCCCGCCAACCTCGAGGGGATCGAGGTTGCGCGCCGGATCTTCCCCGACCTGCCGCACGTGGCGGTGTTCGACACCGCGTTCCACCAGACCCTGCCGGAGCACGCCTACACCTACGCGGTGCCGCTGGCCTGGCGCGACGAGCACCACGTCCGCCGCTACGGCTTCCACGGCACCTCGCACTGCTTCGTCTCCCGGGAGGCCGCGCGGCTGCTCGGCCAGGAGCCCGAGGAGGTCAACGTGATCGTCCTCCACCTCGGCAACGGCGCCTCGGCCACGGCGGTCGCCGGCGGCAGGTCCGTGGACACCTCGATGGGGCTCACCCCGCTCGAGGGTCTCGTGATGGGCACCCGGTCCGGTGACATCGACCCGGCGCTTCCGGCGCACCTGCACCGCCAGCAGGGCTGGTCGCTCGACGAGATCGACCGGGTCCTCAACCGCGAGTCGGGACTGAAGGGCCTGGCGGGCGAGAACGACTTCCGCGAGCTCGAGCGGATGGTCGGCGAGGGCGACGAGGCCGCGCAGCTGGCGTTCGACGTCTACTGCTACCGGGTCCGCAAGTACGTCGGCGCCTACACCGCGGTGCTCGGCCGGGTGGACGCGATCGTGTTCACCGCCGGCGTCGGGCAGCACTCCGCCGAGGTCAGGGCGGCCTCGTTGAGCGGGCTCGAGAACCTCGGCATCGAGGTCGACGCAGAGCGCAACGGCGTCGTGACGGGTCGTGAGGCCGCGGTCGTGTCCACCCCGGACAGCCAGGTTGCGGTGATGGTGATCCCGACGAACGAGGAGTGGGAGATCGCGCGCCAGTCGCTGGCCGTCGTACCGTCCTAGCTCCTGCCGGCAAGCGGGAAGGATCCGGCGAAACCCTCCCGTCCCAGCAGTCACTGGGGTTACGTTGTCAAGGCGACACGCCGCCTCGATCGATCCCTGGGAGCCTGCATGGTCCGGACGCACCTCGGCCGGCTGCTCAGCGCAGCGCTGCTCCTCACCGGCCTGCCGTCGGCGGCGACCGCCGTGTCGGCGCCGGCGGGTGCGGCGGTCGACGGCTACGCCGGGTACGACGGCCAGTCCACCTGTGCCTCGGAGGTGCTCCCCGGCACGGCGTACCTCCTCGACCACCTGGTGCGCACCCACCCCGGCACGCGGGCGGTGTCGACGCTGCGCGCCTGCGCCGGGGACAACGTCTCCGAGCACAAGGACGGCCGGGCGCTGGACTGGGGCGTCGACGCCGACGTCGAGGCGGAGCGGCGGCTGGCCTACGCCTGGCTGGACAAGGTGTTCGCCAGCGACGCCCGGGGCAACGAGCACGCGCTCGCCCGGCGGATGGGGATCATGTACGTGATCTGGGACGACCGGATCTGGCGCGCCTACGACGGGTTCCAGGAGCGGCCCTACGCGCCCTGCGGGGACAGACCGGACTGCTCGAAGACGCTGCGCCACCGCGACCACGTGCACGTCTCGCTGTCCCGCTCCGGAGCGGCCGCGCAGACCACGTTCTACCGGCAGCGCAACGTCCCCTCCGTGCCGGTGCTCCTGCCGCGCACGAACCAGCTCGACCCGGTCGGCACCGCCGAGGTGACCGTCGAGGTCCCCGCCACCGGCCGGGTGGTGACCACGGACTTCGAGCTCAGCGAGGGCACCGGCTATCGGATCGTCGCCGACGGCCTGGTGCGCACCGGCCCGGGCGCCCGGGTCGCCGACCCCGCGTGCCGGTGGACCCGCGCCGGCTGGTCACCCGGCCCCGTGCTCCGTGTCGCCGGCACCGACCCGTGGGGCACGAGCTGCACCGACAGCCACACCTACGAGACCACGTTCACCGCGACGCAGACCGGACCGCTCTCTCTCCGGGTCGCCGGCGCCGCCGGACCGGGCGTGGAGGGGACGTTCACGTTCGCGATCCTCCGGGAGGACCTCCCGGCCACGACGGTGGCGACGCGCCGGCCGCTCGGCTCGGCCGAGCCGCGAGCCGCCCGCCGCAGCCCGCAGCGGGGCCGGCCGCTGAAGTCCGAGGAGGTCACCGTGCGTGCCGCGTCCGCGCGTGGCGTGCTGACCGAGCGGGGCCTGCGGCGCAAGGACCGCTACCGGGTCGTGGTCACCGGCACGGCGGCGAGCGGTGAGACGCTCTTCGACGGCCAGTGCGTGAGGTACGCCGGACGCTGGCGCCCGCAGCACACCCTCGACCTGACCACCCCGGCCGCCGACCACCTCGCGCTCTACATCCAGGGCGTGAAGGTGCCGCTCCGGGTGCCCGGGTCGAGCCGCCCCTGCGACGGGAAGGCGCACCGCTACGTCGGGGTGTTCCGGCCGGTCGTCGACGGCCGGTCCCAGGTCAAGATCTGGGACCCCTACAGCCACGCCGACAACACGGGTGCCCTGACCGTCGTGCTCAAGCGGCGGTGAGGCGCCCGCGGGAGGTCAGCGCATCACGCCGAGCGGGCGGTACTTCAGCCCCGGGAACACCTGGCTGATCGACCGGTCAGGGAACCGCTTGGTGATCACCTCGCCGAGCACGTTGCGGTAGTCGGTGGTGACCTTCAGGTCGCCGTCCTCGAGCGAGGTCGGGATCAGCCACGGCCAGTTGCCGTAGTACTTCCCGCCGCGCACGCCGCCGCCCATGACCAGCATCATGTTGCCCCAGCCGTGGTCGAGGCCGCGGTTGCCGTTCTCGGCCACGCGCCGGCCGAACTCGCTGATCGTCACCAGCGTGACCCGGCTGCGCAGCTCCGGGCCGAGGTCGCGCATGAAGGCGTCCACGGACTGCGCGAACGCACCGACCATGCCCTGCATCTCGCCCTGGCCCTGGTCGCCGTACTCGCTGTGCATGTCCCAGGAGCCGAAGTCGACCGAGATGATCTCCGCACCCACGTCGGCCCGGATCAGGTGGGCGGTGTCCTTGAGCGCGTCGGCCAGCGGCTTCGCCGGCCACGACTCGGGGTACCGCACGGCGTTGCGGGGGGCGTAGACCTGGTCCGCGATCGGGCCGAGCTGGGCGGCCACCTTCATCGCGGACCGGCCGGCGCTGCCGAGCGGGCCGGGCGCCTTGCCCCAGACGGTGCTCAGCTGGGCGCGGCGCTTGGCCGCCCAGCCGTTGTCGGTGCCAGGCAGGTTGAACCCGTCGAGCTTGGTCGCCGACAGCGTCGGCGCGGGCCCGGCGAGCATGGTCGGCACGACGCGGCCGTTGATGTGCACCGCCTCGCTCGGCGAGGAGCCGCCGCCGAGGCCGATCATCCGGTTCACCCAGCCCCGCCGCACGCTCGACGTCGGGTCGGCGTCCTCGATCTCCTCCATCGCGAGGAAGTGCGACCGGTTCGGCCGCTCCATCCCGACCGCGTGTACGGCGGCCAGCTCACCGCCGTCGAACATCCACGCCAGCGGCTTCATCGACGGGTGCAGCCCGAAGAAGCTGTCCTTCGCGACGAGGCTGGCCGCGGGCACGCTGATCCGCGGACGCGCCGCGTAGTAGCCGGGGTCGGCGTGCGGGACGACCATGCCGAGGCCGTCGATGCCGCCGCGCATGCTCATCACGACCAGGACGTTGCCGCCCCGGGTCGCGCCGAAGGAGGTCTGGCGCAGCGCGTCGCCGAACATCGTGGTGGCCACGGCGCCGGCGCTGGTTGCGGCGGCCGCCTGCAGGAAGCGGCGTCGCGAGAGGTTCGCTGCGCGCTCGTAGTCGGCGCAGCTGAGCAGGTCGTCGGTCATCGTCTACCTCAGCGAGACATGTGGGTCGGGGAGTCCAGCAGGACGGTGATCAGCCGGACGAACATCCAGTCGGCGACGGCGTGGTCGCGGGTGATGACCTCGCCGGGACGGATGCCGGTGGCCTGGACGGCGGCCTTGAGCATCTGCGGCGTCGAGCCACGCCCGTGCACCATCCGGCACAGGTGGTCGACGTACTGGTCGAACCGGATCCGCCGCTGCGGCAGCCACGACTTCGGCGAGCGGTAGGCCACCCGCTGGTTCGGCCACCAGCCGCCGGCGAGGTTCCAGTGCATCTTGAAGCTCGAGAGCATCCGGCTCGCCGAGGACCAGGAGGCGTTGTCCAGGGGTGCGCCGTCGGGCCGTGGCCAGGAGTAGAGCTGGTCGCCGCCGTGCGCGTAGGCGATCGCGGTGGCGAAGGACTGGTCGGTGGTCGGCTTGGCAGCGCGTACGCCGAGCACCCGCGCGGTGTGCACCATGTCGTCGATCGGGGTGCGGACCTTCTTGCCCGCCGAGGCACGGAACTCCTTGTGCGCCACCAGGGCCCGCAGCACGGCCTTGATGTCGGTGCCGGACCGGGTGAAGACGCTCGCCAGGTGGTTCACCAGCCCGGCCGAGGGGGTGTCGGAGACGAACCGCACCGCGAGCTTGCGGGCGATCGTCCGCGCGGTCGCGGGATGGTGGGCGAGGTAGCGCAGATAGGCCTTGGCCACCTCGCTGCCGTCGGGCCGCTGGTTGGCGTGGCTGAAGCCCAGCACCCGGACCCGGCCGGTGGTGTGCCGGCTCGGGTCGTAGTACGCCTTCCACGAGCCGCGGACGTCGACGGTGAAGCCGGAGAGGATCTTCGCGGAGTCCTTGACCATCTCCTCGGTGTAGCCGGAGCTGCGGCCGACCGTGTGCAGCTCGAGCAGCTCCCGGCCGTGGTTCTCGTTGGGCGCGCCACGGACCGACAGCCGGTTGTCCAGGAACACCAGCATCGCCGGGTGCAGGGTGACCGCCTCGAGCAGCTGGTCGAACCGCCCGAACGCGTGCTGGCGGATCGCCTCGTCGTAGCTGTCGCGCCAGACCCAGGCGAGGTCGCCGTTGGAGGAGATGTGGAAGTGGTCGGACCAGAAGTCGACCATGGTCTCCAGCACGGGACGGTTGGAGTACATCCGCTTGAGCATCGTGTAGGCGCCGAGGTCGCGGCCGTACTCCCAGCCCTCGTGCCGGCCGCTGACGTGGTTGTCCCAGCGGGTGGCCGGGCTGTGCCGGCGCTGCGGGAACCAGCTGTCGACGGCCTTGGCGAGCGGGCCCTCCGGGATGCTGGAGGGCCGCATCTGCTGCTCGAGCCACTTCCGCGACCCACCGGCGCGGCGCATCTGTGCCCAGGTCTCGCGCGAGTAGCCGACGCCGAGACGGTTCATCACGTGCAGGTCCGCCCGCGAGGGCACGCGGGTCTTCCGGTAGGGGTTGACGCGGTAGGACGGCGCGCGCATGGCGACGCGCGCGACGAGGGACGTGGAGGTCAAGCGGTCCTCACCCGGGATCTGAGGCCGTGGCCGGCCGTGGCACAACGGACTCTTTACCTATCGGCCGGGCTGGTCCGGGACTTTACGAATTCCACGGCCGCGCATGGAGACGGCGCGGGCCGGGTAGCACCGAGTGAGCAAGGACACGAGCCCTGGGGAGGGAGCGGCTGTGCAGGTGGACAAGGACGACGTGGTGGGTCTGCTGCGATCACGCGGCGAGCACGACAAGGCAGCCAGCGTGGACTGCGCGCTGCCCAAGCAGGTGGACACCGAGGCCGACGCCGGGCTGCTCCACCAGTTCGACGTCAACGTCAGCGAGATCGCGCAGGCGGTCGCCGACGACGATCCGGAGCCGGACGCTCCGGTGGCGGGCGCCGGCGCCTGAGCGCCTATCGTGGCCGGGTGCCCACGACGATCCTCGTGACCGGGTTCGAGCCGTTCGGCGGGATGCCGGTCAACCCCACGGAACAGCTGGTCTCCGCCCTCGACGAGGCCGCGGTGCCGGGCGTCACGTTGCACACGGCGGTCCTGCCGGTGGCGTACGACGAGTGCGCGAACGTCGTACGCGACCTGCTGGACCGGCACGAGCCGGACGCCGTGATCGCGTGCGGGCTCGCCGCCGGACGGGCCGCGGTGACCCCGGAGCGGATCGCGGTGAACGTGAAGGACACCGCCAGCGACCAGTCGATCGCCGACAACACCGGCCGGCGACCCAGCGACGAGCCGATCGCCCCCGACGGCCCGGACGGGCTGTTCTCCACGCTGCCGGTGCGCGAGATCGTGGTGGCGCTGCAGGCCGCGGGCATCCCGGCGGCGATCTCGAACACCGCGGGCACCTACATCTGCAACAACACGATGTACGCGGTCCTCGACCACCTGCGCCGGGCCGGGCGCAACGTGCCGGCGGGGTTCCTCCACTTCCCGGCCTCGACCGAGATGGCCGTCGGCGACCCGCGGCTGCCGAGCCTGCCGATGGCCACCATGGAGCGGGCACTCCAGGTGGCCATCGACACGGTGGTGACGTCGCTGTCCCGGGTCAGCTGAGGTCGAAGACCAGGCGCGCGGGGACCTTCCCGCTGAGCACCTCCTCGAAGCACTCGTTGACGTCCTCGAGCCGGCGGGTCTCGGCGACCACACGGGTCCGGCCCTGGGCGTGCAGGTCGAAGCACTCGGCCAGGTCGTTGCGGGTGCCGACCAGCGAGCCGATCACCGAGATCCTCTTGAGGACGTGCTCGAAGACCGGCAGCTCCAGCCGGTTGTCCGCGGGCAGGCCCACCAGGACCAGCCGGCCGTTCGGGTTCAGCGCGTCGTGCGCGGCGCGCATCGCCTGCGGCGAGGGCACGGTGACGACGGCGACGTCCACTCCGCCGAGGGCGGCCAGCTGCCCGGCCTGGTCCCCACGGGCGTCGACGGTGTGGTCGGCGCCGAGCTCGCGGGCCAGGGCCAGCTTCTCGTCCTCGACGTCCACGGCCACGGTGGTGGTGCCGAACACCTTGGCGTACTGCAGGGCCAGGTGTCCCAGGCCGCCGACGCCGACGACCATCGCGGTCTCGGCCGGCTTCGGCTGGGCGACCTTGAGCGCCTTGTAGGTGGTCACGCCGGCGCAGGTGATCGGCGCGGCGTCGAGGGAGCTGACGCCGTCCGGCACCTTCACCACGTGGCTGGCGTAGGCCAGTGCGAACTCGGCGTAGCCGCCGTCCATCGTGTAGCCCATGTACTGCGGGGTCTGGCAGTAGGTCTCCCAGCCGGCGACGCAGTACCGGCAGTGGCCGCAGGCGTAGCCCAGCCAGGGCAGCGCAACCCGGTCCCCGACCGCCACCGGCGAGTCGCCGTCGCCGACCTCGACGACCCGGCCGACCCCCTCGTGCCCGGGGATCAGCGGCATCTTCGGCTTGACCGGCCAGTCCCCGCGGGCGGCGTGGATGTCGGTGTGGCACAGCCCGCTGGCCTCGATCTTGACCAGGACCTGTCCCGGCCCGGGGGTGGGCACGGGCACGTCGCGGATCTCGAGAGGGGCGGCGAGCTCGGGGACGACTGCGGCTTTCATGGTGGCTCCGATGAGTGGTTGGGGGTCTCTGTCCACCCAGCAGTCAACCGGCGCGGCCCCGGTCCGGTCAGGGTGCGAACGGCCTCACCTGCCGGTGCCGGAGGTCCCGACCGGACTGGTCATCTCGGAATGCCGAACCTGCGTCTCCTCGGCGGCGGACCGGCCTGCTCCCCCGGGGTCGCCTGCGCCGGCTGCGGTGCCGGCGGGGCGAGCACGACCTCGTCCGCGGCGTAGGGCACCAGCCCGGTGTCGACGCGCCGGCGCAGCTCGGTGACCGCCGTACCGACGTCGTCGAAGGCGATCCCGTCGAGCTGGTTCGGGGAGAACCGCCACCACTGCAGCGTCCGGAGCGCCTCGACGGTCTCGTCGTCGAAGCGCTGTCCGATCGGGCGGGCGGGCACGCCGCCGACGATGGCGTACGGCGGTACGTCGCGCGTGACGACCGCCCCGGCGGCGACGACCGCACCGTCGTGCACGGTGACACCGCGCAGGATGGTCGCGCCCGCGCCGATCCACACGTCGTTGCCGATCACGACAGGGCCCTTGCGGAAGCTCCCCTGCGCGGCCTCCGCCGGGACCCGGGTGGAGCACGCCGCGGCTGCGGGATGCCAGCCGAACCGGCCCGCGTCGTACTGGAACGGTGAGGTGCTCATCCAGTCGACGGGGTGGTCGGGCTCGCCGATCCGGACGTCCGCGGCGATCGAGCAGTAGCGGCCGATCGAGGTGCAGTAGTCGACAACACCGCCGAGCAGGTAGCTGAACGCACCGACGCGGGTCCGGGTCGCGAACGTGGTCGGCCCCATGAACCACGCCGGCGCCTCGACGGTGACCTCGGAGCTGCGCTTGTGCTGGACGTTGCGCCGTCCGCGGATGGTGGACTCCGGACTCATGCGCGGCATGCTTCCACACGCGGCAAGGTCAGCCCGATCGGCGCCAGCGGCCAGCGGCCACGTCCCAGAAGGCGTCGAGGTCGGGGCGCCAGGTGGTCCACCAGTGCAGCCCGCACGGGCGATGGTTGTTGACGTGCTCGACGCCCGAGGCGCTCAGCGCCGAGCTGAACGCATCGGCCTGCCGGCGCATCTGGGGTTCGGTCGTCGCGGTCGGGTAGGCCAGGTTGGCGACGTCCTCGGGGCCGCAGGGCAGGCCGTTGCCGCTCGACAGCCAGACCGTGGTGTGCCTCAGCCTCGCCGCGCCGTGCAACGGGTCGACGGCTGCCCAGGCATCGCCGTGGGTCACCGGGTCACCCAGCGGCCCGGCGGCCAGAGGGTCGTCGCCGGCGCACACCTTCTCGGCCTCGAACATCGCGAAGGCCGCCGGCTGCCCGGCCGGGTCGCGCAGATCGACCGCTCCGGAGAGCACCCCGAGCTGGCCGAAGACGCCGGGGAACCGCTCCGCGAGGTGCGCGGCGGAGAGACCACCGCCGCTGTACCCGGCGATCGCCCGGTGCCGGCGGTCGGCCTTGGTGCGCCAGGTGCGGTCGACCCAGTCGACCAGCTCGCGGCCGACGAGCGTGGCATCCTGCCGGTGTCCGTCGACCCAGTCGACCGCCAGGCCGGTGATCGGGCTCATCCGCGGCATCACGACGATCGCCTGCTCGCGCTTCGGTCTGCTTCGCGAGTCGTCCAGGAGGCCGCCGTACTCGATCCAGCTGTCCTCGTCGCCCTGCGCCCCGTGCAGCAGGTAGAGCACCGGGTAGCGCCTCGCGTCCTTGCGGTAGCCGGGTGGCAGCACGACGGCCACGTCGACGCCGTCGACCACGGCCCGACGCAGCCGCGGATGCGGCGGGGTGTCGGTCTGCCCGCCGGGCTCGGCGCAGACCGGCGCGAGGCCCGTGGGCCCTGGCGGCGGCACGGCGCCCGCGGAGCAGACGGGAAGCCCGGCGGCCACCAGGGCAAATGCTGGGGCGAGGAGGCGAAGCGCGCGCATGCCCGTCCAACGAGGCGGTGCGGTGCAAGGTGACGGGCAGGCGCTGGCCGGCCAACCAGTAAGGTCACGCCCATGACAGCGGCCCACCCCACATACGAGCAGCTCAAGCCCCTGCCGGCGTACGTCGAGCAGCCGGTCCCGATCGCCTTCGAGGACGCCAACGGCCACCTGAACGTCCGCCACTACACCGGCATCGCCAGCGAGGGGCTCGACGAGTCGCTCGTCAAGGTGGGGATCCCGCAGAACTGGCCGGCCAGCGGACACGCCTGTTTCTCCGCAGAGCACCACCTGGTCTACCTCGCCGAGCTGCGCACCGGCGACCGGATGTCGGCTCGCGTGCGGCTGCTCGGTCGCTCCGAGCGGGCTGCGCACGCGCTGGTGTACCTGCTCGACGACTCACACCAGCGGCTGAGCTTCGTGATGGAGGAGATCTTCCTCCACATCGACATGGAGACCCGCCGCACCGCTCCGTGGCCCGACGATGTCGCGGCCGCTCTCGACGAGCAGATCGCGGCCGACGCCGAGCTGCCCTGGGAGCCGGACACCTCGGGGTCGATGCAACTGCGCTGACCGGCATCGCTTGACGACCGCCGAGTCGATCGGCTGGGACAGGAGCTCGATCACAGCGAGGGCTCCGCGCGCTCCCGTTCCCTCATGGCACGCACGGCCCTGACGGGGACGCCCGCGCAGGGCATCAGTGCTGAGTGTGACTCGTAGGCCACGCGGCAGGAACTGCAGTAGACCTCCAGCACCTGGAGGCGCGTGCCGGTGGGCAGGACGTGACGCCCCGTGCGGGCCGCGTGCTCCGCACGCCCGCCGACACTGCGGCTGGTGCCGAGCGCCACGAGAGCGGCGGCAACCCACTGGTGCTCCCCGGCTCCCAGCGTGCAGTGCCGACCCTGGTGCATCGCCTGTGTCGTCATCGGATCCCCCAACCTCAAGCTTTTACACGGACATCTTCCGTGCAAAATCGCTCTGCGCAAATAGCGCATTCGGGTCAGTTCTTCCGTCCCGTTGGGCGTCACGTGCCACGGACAGGCCACTGCAACGGCAGCCGGTCAGAGGACGTGGTGCCCGATCAGCTGGCTGATGTGCTGGATGTTCACGTTGCCCTTGAACTCGAGGCGCACCTTCCCAAGGCCGCTGAACCAGAGCTCGAGTTCCGAGTCGAGGTCGAACGTGCCTGCGGTCTCCACGCTCCAGGCTTGAATCTTGCTGAGCGGGAGCGACGTGTAGTCCCGCCTACGTCCGGCCACTGACGTGCCTGGTCCTCCCGCGCCCACGGCGGGAGGGACTTCGGCGTACCTGACATACTGCACGCGCGACACGGGGTCCACTCCCGAGGACCGTTCGGGTGAAGTCCCCATGTCCCGGGCCTCTAGCTCAATTGGCAGAGCAGCGGACTTTTAATCCGCGGGTTGTGGGTTCGAGTCCCACGGGGCCTACCTGGTCCGGTGCGCTGCGCCGGCGGACGCCGCCTCGATGCCTCGGCGATGTCAGGTGGACAGGCAGTTTCGCAGAACGGACTCACTGCAGAGCGGGACCTCCTGCCACGCACAGCCAAACTGCCTGTTCATCTGCCCGAGGCAACCCCGCCTGCAAGGCCCCGTCGCGCGCGCTGCACCAGCGGCGTCATGCGGGACCGTGCCGCGGACCGGCTACACGTGCAGTCCCCCGCCCGCTCCGGTCGCGCGACCGCCGGGCGAGGTACCGCATCACGAGCACCACCGTCGCGGTTGCGAGCACGCTGGACAGGAGCACCTCGTCGCGCGAGAGTCCGTCGATGTTCGGCTGGAGCTCTTCCTCGTCCGCCCATCCGAACAGGCCCTCGCTGGTGAGCACCCCGAGGCCGAAGCAGACGACGGTCGTGATCAGCAGCGCCCAGAGCCGGCGCGCTCTGGCGCCGTTCACGAGGATGCCGGCGACCACCCCGAAGCCGAGCGACATCCCACCGAGCACCACCAGTCCTTGCAGTCCCAGGTCCCACTGCATGGCTGACCTCCCTTCCCGGGACCCCACCCCTACTACCAGGGTCGGTACACCGTCCTCGACCCACCACCGCCGGAAGACCCGTCCGACGGGACGACGGACCCCTGAGTCACGCAGTGTCGAGGCACTACGTTTCACTCATGGACGAGGGCACCGCTTCCATGCCGACTGGCGGCCCGATGACCCAAGGAGCCCGACATGCTGATCCACCCGTGGGACGCCGCGGTCAGCGAGGCGGAGTGGCGTGACTGGTTGGCATCGACCGGCCGGTTCGGCGTCCTCGCGGTCAACAACCTCGACCCGGCTCAGGCTCCCCTGGTGCTGCCGACGCACTTCACCGTGGCCGGCGACGAGCTGCTGCTCCACCTTGCGCGCCCCAACCCGGTCTGGCCGCACCTGGAGGCGGCCGTCGAGGTGCGGATGACCGTGATCGGCGACTACGCCTACGTGCCCGGCTACTGGCGAGCGCCGGAGGACCGCCCCGAGGCCGAGGGCGTGCCGACGAGCTACTACGCCGCCGTCCAGCTCGTGTGCCGTCCGACGGTGATCGACGACTCGCAGGCGAAGGCCGACATCCTGGACGCCCAGCTCGGCGACCTTCAGCCGGAGGGCCGACACGCGGCCATGACGGTCGAGGCGGCGCCGTACGGACGCATGCTAGTCGGGATCCGGGCCGTCCGCCTCGCTGTGCTGCGCGTCGAGGCGAAGTTCAAGTACGACGACCACAAGCCGGTCGGACACCGCGAACGCGTGACCGCTCGTCTCGAGGAGCGCGACCACGGCCTGGACCGAGGCGCGGCCGCGCAGCAACGTCGGCGCCTCGAGGCGATCGGGGACTGGCAGGCCGGCCAGGACAGGAGCTGACGCCGCGGCGTTCACCTCGCGACGTGGCCGGGCGGGGTGGCGTCCTCATCGACGCCGACCTGCCGCACCTCCAGCGCCGGCTGCGCGAGCAGGTCGTCCACGAGTGCCGCGGGGCCGCCCACGCAGCGCCAGTCGTCGTCCCAGAGCCACGACACCAGCCACGACCGGTCGGCGGGGAACATCAGGTCCGGCCCGGGCGCGCGCCAGGAGAAGGGGTCGGTCCGCCACGCGAGCGCCTGCTCCGGTCCGGCCTTGACGAGGACGTAGGGCCAGTCGGCGTACAGCCTGACCCGCGGCGCGTCGGGGAAGACCAGGTCATCGGCACCGGTCTCGAGGAAACCCAGCCACCAGTCCTGGTCATCGGAGCTCCGTCGCAGCGTCTGCACGAGCAGCTCCAGGTCGGCAGCACGTCCCTCGTCCCGGTCCGGGACCACGACCGTCGCGTAGGCCTCGAAGACCGGCGGGATCGCGGTCGCGATGCTCAGGCCGACGCCCGCGGTGCCCTCGGCGATCCAGGCGACGTCCGCCTCGGTGCCGATCAGCCAGTCGCGTCCGTCCTTGCGGCGGGTGGTCGTCTTGCCGGCACGAGCCCGGCCCGGACCGGACGTGCCGGGCTGGACGCCGGGCACCGCTGCCCAGTCCCCCTGCTCGTTGCCGCGGTCGTCTGCGCTCACCCCGCCATCATGGACGCGGCACGAGGACGGGTCCACCGGAGCCGGCCGGCACAGCCGGTCAGACGTGTGCCGGCACGGGGTCGGGCTCGGTGCGCAGGCTCTCACCCTCGATGTCGACGTTGGGCAGCACCTTGTCCAGCCAGCCCGGCAGCCACCACGCCTTGTCGCCCAGCAGCGACATCACTGCCGGCACCAGGGCCAGGCGTACGACGAACGCATCGACTGCCACACCGAAGGCCAGGGCGAAGCCCATCGACTTGATGATCGGGTCCTCGACGAGGATGAAGCCGGCGAAGACCGAGATCATGATCAGCGCCGCGGCGACCACGACCCGTGCGCCGTGGCCGACGCCGGACACGATCGCCTCGGCGGCGGTCTCGCCGTGCACGAAGTCCTCGCGCATCCGGGAGACCAGGAAGACCTCGTAGTCCATCGCGAGGCCGAACAGGATCCCGATCAGGATGACCGGCAGGAAGCTCACCAGCGGCCCGGCGGTGTCCAGGCCGACCAGCTCGGAGAGCCAGCCCCACTGGAAGATCGCGACGGTGGCGCCGAACGTCGCACCCACGGTCAGCAGGAAGCCGGCGGTCGCCTTCAGCGGCACCAGCAGCGAGCGGAAGACCACGGTCAGCAGCAGGAAGCTCAGACCGACCACCACCAGCAGGTAGACCGGGAGCGCGTCAGCGAGCGTCTCGGAGATGTCGATCCCGAGCGCGGTCACGCCGGTGAGCGCGATGTTGGTGCCGCTGGCCTCGGCGGTCGCGCCGAGGTCGTCGCGCAGCTGGTGGACCAGGTCGACGGTGGCCTCGTCGGTGGGCCCGGTGGTCGGGATGATCGCCACCAGGGCGGTGCGCCCGTCGGCGCTGGTCTGCGGCGGGGCGACCGCGACCACGTTCTCGGAGCCGGTCACGACCCCGGCGGCCGCCTTGACGGCCTGCTGGACCGACTGCGGGCTCTCCCCGTCGACGACCATGACCAGCCGTCCGTTGAAGCCGTCACCGAAGCCCTCGGCCACCATGTCGTAGGCCTCCCGCTTGCTGGTGCCCGCCGGAGCGGTGCCGTCGTCGGGCAGCGCGAGGTCCATGCTCGCCGCCGGGATCGCGAGCACTCCGAGCGCGACGACGCCCACCGCCAGGACGGCGAACCGGCCCTTCATCATCAACCGGCCCCAGCGGAACCCGCCGTTGGTGGTGGTGTCCTCGAGGTCGGCGTGATGCGCATCGGAGCCCGCGTCGGCCTTGCGCTGTCGGCGGGAGAGGACCTTGTCGCCGGCGAAGGAGAGCAGCGCAGGCAGCAGGGTGATCGCGACCAGCACCGCGATCGCGACCGTGCCGGCGGCCGCCAGACCCATCGAGGTCAGGAACGGGATGCCGACGACCGAGAGGCCGGCCAGCGCGATGATCACGGTGAGGCCGGCGAACAGGACAGCGGACCCGGCGGTGCCCACCGCACGCCCTGCGGCCTCCGCGCGCTCCAGGCCGATCGCGACGTTGTGGCGGTACCGCGAGGTGATGAACAGCGAGTAGTCGATGCCCACCGCCAGTCCGAGCATCAGCGCGAGGATCGGGGTGGTGCTGGACAGGTCGACCTGGTGGGCGACGAGCAGGATGCCCATCATGCCGACGCCGACGCCGATCAGCGCGTTGACCATGGTCATCCCGGCGGCGACCAGCGACCCGAAGGTGACCACCAGGACGACGAGCGCGACCGCGACGCCGATCGCCTCGGTGGAGCCGACCTCCGGCTCGGTCAGCAGCGGCTCACCGCCGGCGGCCACGGCCCACCCCTGCGGCGCGTCCTCGCCGATCTCCTCGTAGGCGGTGCGCTGGTCCTCGGTGAGCAGGTCGGCGGCCTCGGCGAACTGGACGCTGACCATGGCGTAGCGGCCGTCCCTGGTCAACGCCTTGGTGTCGTAGGGGCTCGTCGCGCCGACCACGCCCGGCAGCTCGTTGGCCTCCTGCACGACGGACATCACGGTCTGCTGGTTCTCCGGGTCGAGGACGCTCTCGCCCTCGGGAGCCCGGATCACCACCGTTCCCGCAGCGCCACTGGCCTGCGGGAACTCCTTTTCCAGCACGTCGAGCGCCCGCTGCGACTCCGTCCCGGGGATGGAGAGCCCGGCACTCGAGGCGAGGCCGACCGAGGCGAGGACGCCCCCGAGGACCGCCAGCAGCAGGACCCAGGTCGACACGACGATGCCGCGACGGCGGAAGCCGAGTCGTCCGAGACGATAGAGCAGGTTGGCCATGCGGGTCTCCCAGCAGACGGGCGTGATCAGGGGCTCGTCCCAAGTTAGACGCCCGGCTATCCTGAGACAAGCCGATCGGCTAGCTATCGCGGTCGGTGTGGGAGGTATCACGCCGACGGCGGCCGGACGAGACGAGAAGGCGAGGACGAGAGATGGCCAGACCCCTGGCTCCGCGCGGGCAGGGCCGGGCGCGGGTGCTGCGTGCCGCGCTTGAGCTGTTCGCCGAGCACGGCGTCAGCGGCACGTCGCTGCAGATGATCGCCGCTCACCTCGGCGTCACCAAGGCCGCGGTCTACCACCAGTTCCACGCCAAGGAGAACATCGTCTGGTCGGTGATCGAGCCCGCCCTGGAGGAGATGCGGGGCTTCGTCACCGCCGCTGAGTCCGCGGAGTCGGCGGACCGGGCCGCCGACATCGCGCTGCAGGGGGTGGTCGACCTGATCATGGGTCACCGCCAGGTGGTCGCCGCGCTGTACCGGGACCCCGAGATCGAGCGCCTGGTCCAGTCGCACCAGGAGTTCCAGCCGCTGACCGAGCGTCTGGGCCGGCTGCTGCTCGGCCCCGATCCGGAGCCCCGACGCCGGGTCGCCACGTCCGTCCTGGGCGCCGGTCTGGCCCGGTCCGGCGTCGACCCGCAGCTCGACGACATCGATGACGCCACGCTGCGCGCCGAGCTCCTCGCGATCGGCCGGACGCTGCTCGGGGCGGCGGGACAGCCGCCCACCGGTCGTCGACCGAGGTCGGAGGCAAAATCTGGGAAAACCGCTGCTGCGGGACGTCGCGGATGACATGATTCTGCTGACCCCGCCGAGTGACCCGAGACGCCCGGCGGGGTCAGTCTTGTTCTCCGACCCTCGTTCCAGGCCGACACGGCTTTGCCGAGTCGGCCGGCACGGCCTAGGTTTGGGACGATTGCCTCATCCCCGGACCGGGGAACGACACGGAGGACGGATGACGGGAGATCGGTCCCAGCTGGTCGGCGCGGTGCTCGCGACCACCTGGCTGGTCGTGTTCGTCGGCGCCGACGCCGTCACCGCCGGCGCCTCGTTCATCCTCTCGCCCCTGTTCGCGATCGCCCCGCTCATCGCCTGCGCCGTCCTCCCGGGCCGCGTCACGGCAGTGTTCGGTGCGGCGACCGTGCTGTTCGCGGTGCTCTCCGGCGGGTGGAACGGTGCCTGGGGCACGCCGCAGCAGGTGGTGCGGATCGTGGATGTGACGCTGATCAGCGTGCTCGCCGTACTCATCGCGGTGGTCCGGGTCCGCCGTGAGCAGCAGCACGAGCGGGTCGCGGCGATCGCCGAGGTCGCGCAGCGCACGATCCTGCCCACCCTCCCCGAGGTCGTCGGCAGGGTCACCACCGGCGTGCGGTACATGTCCGCGGCCGAGAACGCCGTGGTCGGTGGGGACCTCTACGACTACTACTCCTCCGACACGCACGTGCGGTTCCTCATCGGCGATGTCCGGGGCAAGGGGGTCGCTGCCGTCGAGCAGGCTGCCCGCGTGATCCGGGCCTTCAGGCAGTCCGCGGCCACCCAGCCGACGCTCCCGGACGTGGCCCGCGACATGAGCGTCTACCTGCAGCGGTTCTTCGACGACGAGGAGTTCGTGACCGCGCTGCTGGTGGACGCGACCGAGCCGGGGCGGCTCACCGTGGTCAGCTGCGGCCACCCGCCTGCTCTGCTGGTCCCGGCCACGGGGCCGGCGGTCTTCGTCGAGGCACCGCCCGGGCTGCCCCTGGGCCTCGGCGAGGAGTACGACGCACGCACGGTGTCGTGGCAGCCCGGCGACCGCTTGCTGCTCTACACCGACGGGCTGAGCGAGGCCCGCGACGGCGACGGTGAGTTCCTCCGGGTCGACGGGCTGGCTCCGGTGCTCCGCGGCGCCGGCCTGGACCCCGCCCTCGACGGCCTGCTGGACGCCGTACGACGTCACCTGCCCGACGGGCAGCTCACCGACGACCTGGCAGTCCTCCTGCTCGAGCACAACCCTGCCGCGGACCGGCACCCGGCCGGAGTGCCCGCACCCGCATCGCGCTGACCCACCGACCACCCCTCGGGGCGCAGCCCCGGCCCAGGCCGAAGATCGCGCACGTGCGTGGCGATCGCCGCCGGCGCTGACCTGCCTTGTCGGTCTCTGGACGAATACCGGGAGCGACCCTCGGGTAGCCACAGAGCAAGGACCTGAGGCACCACGAGCGATCCCGAGGAGGGGATGACATGCCGGCCAAGCAGGAGCTGCCCTCGACCATCCAGCGCTCGCCGAAGAAGGCGCAGCGGACGTGGTCCAAGGCCCACGACTCGGCCGTCGACAGCTACGGCGAGGGCGAGCGCGCACACCGCACGGCGTTCTCCGCGCTCAAGCACGAGTTCGAGAAGGTCGGGGACCACTGGGAGCCCAAGGGCCGCAAGGGTCCTTCGGACAAGCAGGCCAAGAAGTCGACGTCGTCCGGCTCCCGCAAGGCGGGAAAGACCGCCGAGGGCGTCGACGCGAACGCCTCGAAGAGCCACCTCTACGAGGTCGCGAAGAAGCTGGACATCAGTGGTCGCTCGAAGATGGACAAGGACGAGCTGGTCTCCGCGATCAAGAAGGAGAACAGCCGCAGGACACGGCAGCGCCGTTCCTGACCGTCACCACCGCCGGAGTCGTCGCAACCCTTCATCTGAACGGTTGTGACGGCCGGATCGGCAACTCCGGTGTCGCAACAGGTCAGCTGAACCGTTGTGACGGCCGGATCGGCGCCTTCGAGCTGGTCGCCGTCTGGTTCACAGGGGCCACCAGGGGTCACAACCCGGCGCGCTCCTCGCGTTCGGCACGGTCGGCCGCAGCGGCGGAGGAGCGCAGCTGGTAGGGCACCGAGGTGATCGTGACACCGGGGTTGAGCAGCAGCCGGCTCTTGATCCGGAACGCGCTCTGGTTGTGCAGGATCCGTTCCCACCAGTGCCCGAGGACGTACTCCGGGATGTAGACCGCGACCACCCCGCGGGGGCTGTCCTGCTGGATCGCGCGGGTGTAGTCGACCACCGGCTTCACGACCTGCCGGTAGGGCGAGTAGAGGACCTTCAGCGGGATGTCGATGCCACGCTCGTCCCACTCCTGCAGCAGCCGGGCGGTGGCCTCGCTGTCGGTGTCGATCACCACCGCCTCGAGCGTGTTGGGCCGGGCCGCCTTGGCGTAGGCCAGCGCACGCATCGTCGGCTTGTGCAGCTTGGAGACCAGCACGATCGCGTGCACCCGGGTCGGCAAGACCTGGTCCTCCTCCCGGGAGGCCAGCTCGTCGGTGACCCGGCCGTAGTGCAGGCGGATCGCGCGCATCACCACGAACACGGCGGCCATCGCGAGGATCGCGATCCAGGCGCCGTGCAGGAACTTCGTGGCCAGGACCACCACGAGCACCGTGCCGGTGACCGCGCAGCCGAAGGCGTTGATCATCCGGCTGGTCTGCATCGCCCGGCGCCGCGCGGGCTCCCGCTCGACGCGCAGCCGGCGGGTCCAGTGGATGATCATCCCGCTCTGGCTGGCGGTGAACGAGACGAAGACCCCGACGATGTAGAGCTGGATCAGCCGGGTGACCTGCGCGTCGAAGGCGACGATCAGCAGGATCGAGAACCCGGCCAGCAGCACCACCCCGTTGCTGTAGGCGAGCCGGTCGCCGCGGGTGGTCATCTGTCGCGGCATGTACTCGTCCTTGGCGAGGATCGAGGCCAGCACCGGGAAGCCGTTGAAGGCGGTGTTCGCCGCGAGCAGCAGGATCACGCCGGTGGCCGCGGTGACGAAGAAGAAGCCGGGGGTGAAGTCCTCGAAGATGGTGCGTGCCAGCTGGCCGACCACCGGGTCCTGGTGGTAGCTCTCACCGACCGGCTCGCCGAAGGCGTCCACGAGCTGCCGGGCGGGGTCCTCGGCGACCTTCACCCCGGTCATGTTCGCCAGCGTCACGATCGACAGCGCCATCGTGGTCGCGATCCCGCCGAGCAGCAGCAGCGTCGTGGCGGCGTTGCGGCCCTTCGGCTTGCGCAGCGCGGGCACCCCGTTGGCGATCGCCTCCACGCCGGTCAGCGCGGCGCTGCCGGACGCGAACGCCCGCAGCACCAGGAACGCAGCCGCCGCGCCGGTGAACCCGTCGACGAACGACTCCGCGGGAAGCAGCTCGAACTCCGCGCTCGGTGCCTCGGGCAGCCCCTCGCCGAGGAACTCCCGGGCGAAGCCCCAGGCGGACATGCCGAGGATGGCGAGCATGAACAGGTACGTCGGCACGGCGAACGCCTTGCCCGACTCCCGCACCCCGCGCAGGTTCATCGCCATGATGAACAGCACCGCGCCGACCGCCGCCAGCACCTGGTGCTCGCGCAGCGGCGCGAACGTCGTGGCGGCGTACTGCGCGGCCGAGGAGATCGACACCGCGACGGTGAGCACGTAGTCGACGAGCAGGGCACTGGCGACGGTGAGTCCGGCGGTGCCGCCGAGGTTGGTCTTCGCGACCTCGTAGTCGCCGCCGCCGCTCTGGTAGGCCTGCACGTTCTGCCGGTAGGAGAAGACCACCACGAGCATCACGAAGGCGACCGCGAGACCGATCCGCCAGGAGTAGGTGTAGGCCGCGAAGCCCGCCAGGGACAGCGTCAGGAAGATCTCGTCCGGCGAGTACGCCACGCTCGAGAGGGCGTCGCTGGCGAACACCGGCAGCGCGATCCGCTTGGGCAGCAGCGTCTCGCCCATCTGCGCGCTGCGCAGCTTGCGGCCGACGAGCACGCGCTTGAGCACGTCGGCGCGGTCGGCCGGCGCCGGCTCGCGCCGGTGCAAGGTCTCAGGCAAGGTCACTGAACCGCTCCACTCCGTCCTCGGGGCCGGACACGATGATCAGGTCCCCTTCGTGTACGACGGTCTCCGGCGTGGCGTGGGTGAAGTCCTGACCCGCCCGCTTCACACCGACGATCGTGACGCCGTACTTCGACCGGACCCGCGACTCCCCCAACGGGAGATCGAGGATCGACCGGGGCGGGCTGGTCTTGACGATCGCGAAGCCGTCGTCGAACTCGATGTAGTCGAGCATCCGGCCCCGCACCAGGTGCGCGACCCGCCGGCCCATGTCGTGCTCGGGGCGGACCACGTGGTGCACGCCGAGCTGGCTGAGGATCCGGGCGTGCGAGTGCGAGATCGCCTTCGCCCAGATGTTGCGGATGCCGAAGTTCACCAGGATCGAGCAGGTGAGGATGCTCGCCTCGAGGTCGGAGCCGATCCCGACGACGGCACGGTCGAACTCGGGCACCGACAGCTGGCGCAGCGCCTCCTCGTTCGTGGAGTCCGCCTCGACCACATGGGTGAGCCGACCCGCCAACGACTGGACCTTCTTGCCGTCCTCGTCGATGCCGAGGACCTCGATGTCCTCCGCCATCAGCTCGAGGGCCAGGGACTTGCCGAACCGCCCGAGTCCGATGACGACCACACCGCCGTGGGTCGTTGATCTCCTAGCCAATGATCGGCCGTCCTTCCGGTAGCTGGTAGGCCCGCGGGCGCTCGCGCAGGGCGAGGGCCGAGACGAGCGTGATCGGCCCGAGCCGGCCGAGGAACATGAGCAGCACGAGGACCAGCTGCGCGCCGCCGGTCAGCTCGGCGGTGATCCCGGTCGAGAGCCCGGTGGTGCCGAACGCGGAGGTGACCTCGAACATCACGTCGCGCAGCGGGAGCCGGGTCATCTCCACGATCACGAACGTGGCGCCCACGACGGCGGCGATGCCGAGCAGCGCCACGGTGAGCGCCTGTCGCTGCACCCGGCTCCCGATCCGGCGGTCGAAGGCGTTGACCGCGCTCTCGCCGCGCACCTCGGCGTAGATGACGAAGAACAGCACGACGAACGTGGTGACCTTGATGCCGCCGGCGGTGCTCGCGGAGCCACCGCCGATGAACATCAGGATCATCGAGCCGACCAGCGTGCCGTCGTACATCTGACCGACGTCGAGGCTGTTGAAGCCAGCGGTGCGCGGCATCACTGCGTGGAAGAACCCGGCGAGGACACGGCCGGCCGGGTCGAGCGGCCCCAGGGTCCCCGGGTTGGACCACTCGGTCGCGGTCACCATCACCGTGCCGGCCACGATCAGCGCGACGCTGACCCACACGGTCAGCTTGGTGTGCAGGCTCCAGTCGCGGGGGCGGGCGACGTGGCGACGGAGCTCGAACAGGACCGGGAAGCCCAGGCCGCCGAAGATCACCGCTCCCGCGATCGGCAGGCAGATCCACGGGTCCGTGACGAAGCCCATGAGGTTGTCGCTGTAGAGGGCGAACCCGGCGTTGTTGAACGACGAGACCGCGTGGAAGACACCGTGGTAGAGCGCCCGGCCGACCGGCAGGTCGTAGCCGAGCAGGAACCGCAGGGACAGCGCCACCGCGGTCAGGGACTCGAAGACCAGCGTCACCTTCAGCACCCCGGTGAGCACGGTCCGCACGTCGCCGATCCCGATGCTCCTGGTCTCCGCCGCGGCGGTGAGCCGCGAGCGCAGCCCCATCCGGCGCGAGACGAGCAGGCCGAGCAGGGAGGCCATGGTCATGATCCCGAAGCCGCCGACCTGGATCAGGCCCAGGATCACCGCCTCCCCGAAGCCGGACCAGTACGTCGGGGTGTCGACCACCGCGAGCCCGGTGACGCACACCACGCTGGTCGCGGTGAACAAGGAGGTCAGGAACGGCGCCGAGTCGGCCCCGGCGCGGGAGACCGGCAGCATCAGGAGCACCGTCCCGACCGCCACGGCGAGTGCGAAGGCTGCCACGACGACCTGCGCGGGGTGCCGGAAGGCGGGCATGCGGAGCGAGCGGAAAGGTCCGCCCGCGGTGGGCGAGGTCACTGGATCAACCACCTGCCCAGGAGGATCAGGCCGAGACCCGCGGTGGGGAGGATCCACAGCTCGTAGAGACCGAGGCTCCAGGTGTGGCCGAGGGACCGGAACACCGCGGCGATGACGAAGCCGATCCCGACGACCATCAGCACGATCCCGAGCAGGACCAACGAGCTGCTTTCCATGACGTCTCCATCGTCGGTCGCCGTGAGCCCGGGTGGAAGGAGTTCGGCGTCAAGGGTGCGTTAAGGCGCTTTGGCGTGCACCACACCGCATCCAGGGCTGTGGGCAGCGCGCAACAATGGGCGCATGACTGAAGCCGGGCCCCGGGGTCGCCTGCGGCTCTACCTCGGCGCGGCACCCGGCGTGGGCAAGACCTACGCCATGCTCGACGAAGGGCACCGACGGGCCGCCCGCGGCACCGACGTGGTGGTCGCGGCGGTCGACCCCCGTGGCCGGCGGCCGGTCATCGAGCTGCTCGAGGGGCTGCCCCAGGTCGGCGCCGGCGTCGACGGCGAGCTCGACGTCGACGCGGTGCTCGCGCGCCGGCCCGACGTCGTACTCGTCGACGACCTCGCCCACGCCAACCCGCCCGCGGCCCGCAACGCCAAGCGCTGGCAGGACGTCGCCGAGCTGCTCGTCGCCGGCATCGACGTGGTCAGCACGATCAACATCGAGCACCTGGAGTCACTGGCCGACGTGGTCGAGTCGATCACCGGGGCACCGCAGGCGGGGACGGTCCCCGACCACGTGGTGCGTGAGGCGAACCAGATCGAGCTGGTCGACATGGCCCCCGAGGCGCTGCGCCGCCGGCTCGCGCACGGCAACGTCTACCCGGCGGACCGGGTCGATGCCGCGCTGTCGCAGTACTTCCGGGTGGGCAACCTCGCCGCCCTGCGCGAGCTGGCGCTGCTCTGGCTGGCCGACCGGGTCGACGAGGGGCTCGAGCGCTACCGGCACGACCACCGGATCGAGTCCACCTGGGCCGCGCGTGAGCGGGTGCTGGTCGCCCTGACCGGCGGGCCCGAGAGCGACGTCCTGCTCCGTCGCGGCGCACGGATCGCGGCGAGGGGCGCCGGTGGTGAGCTGCACGCGGTGTACGTCGCCGACGAGGCCGGCCCGGCGGCCCCGCCCCATGAGCTGGCCCGGCTCCGGGTCCTCACCGAGGAGCTCGGCGGCACCCACCACACCCTGGTCGCCGACGACCCCGCCGAAGCCGTGCTGCAGCTCGCGCAGAGCCTCAACGTCACCGAGATCCTGGTCGGGGTCAGCCGCCGGCCGCGGTGGCGGCACCTGTTCCGCAGCGGGGTCAGCGACCGGATCATCGCCGGTGCCGACGACATCGACGTGCTGGTGGTCACCCACCCGGCCGCTCGTCGCGGCGCCAGGCCGTCCCCGCGTGGACGGGGCGCGTTGAGCCCCCGCCGGCTCGCGGTCGGCTGGCTGCTCGCCCTGCTCGGGCCACCCCTGCTGTCGATGCTGCTGGTGCCCACCGGCGACCTGCCGACGCTGATCCTCGAGGCGATGAGCTACTTCTCGCTCACGGTGGCGGTCGCCCTGGTCGGCGGGCTGTGGCCGGCGCTCACCTCGGCGCTGCTCGGCAGCCTGCTGCTCAACTGGTTCTTCACGCCACCGGCCAACACCCTCACGATCGCCGACACCGTGGACGTGGTCGCGCTCGCGATGTTCCTGATCGTCGCGGTCGCCGTCGCCTCGGTGGTCGACAAGGCGGCCCGGCGCAGCCTCCAGGCGAACCTGGCGCGCCACGAGGCGGACACGCTGACCCTGCTCAACCGCACCCTGCTGCGCTCCCACCACAACGTGGAGGCGCTGCTCGCGCTGTTGCGCGAGAGCTTCCGCGTCGATGCGGCCGCGCTGCTGCGCCGGCAGCACGGCGGCTGGGAGTCGGTCTGCTCGGTCGGCGAGCGGCCGCCCACCGAGCCGGGCACCGCGGACACCACGGCCGACGTGTCGGCCTCGCTGGTGCTCGCGGTGCGAGGCGAGCCGTTGCGTCCGCACGAGCGACGGGTGCTCGCGGCGTTCGCCACGCACTTCGCGGTGGTGCTCGAGCGCCAGGAGCTGGCCCGGCGGGCCGCGGAGGCACAGCGGCTCGAGGAGGGCAACCGGGTCCGCACCGCGCTGCTGGCCGCGGTCTCCCACGACCTGCGCACCCCGCTGGCCGGGATCAAGGCGGCCGTCACGAGCCTGCGCAGTCCCGACGTGCGGTGGAGCCCCGAGGACGAGGCCGAGCTGCTCGCCACGATCGAGGAGTCCGCCGACCGGCTGCACACGATCGTCGCGAACCTGCTGGACCTGAGCCGGCTGCAGAGCGACGTGGTGCGGCCGATCATCCACGAGGTGGGGCTCGACGACGTCATCTCCCGCACCGTCGCGTCGATGCCGCACGGCGACCGGGTGGACCTCCGGTTCGCCCCGGACCTCCCTCCGGTCCAGGCCGACGCCGGCCTGCTCGACCGGGTGGTCGCCAACCTCGTCGAGAACGCCCTGCGGCACTCACCGCCCGGGTCCCGGGTGACGGTGTCCACCAGCCACGTCGGCGACCGCGTGCAGCTGCACGTCGTCGACCGCGGCCCCGGCGTGCCGGACGCCGAGAAGGAGCGAATGTTCGCGGCGTTCCAGCGGCTCGGCGACACCCAGGGCAGGGAGGGCCTCGGCCTCGGGCTCGCCGTCGCCCGTGGGCTCACCGAGGCGCTCGGCGGCCTGCTGATCGCCGAGGACACCCCCGGCGGAGGCCTGACGATGGTCGTGGACCTGCCCGTCGTACCCGTCACCGACCGGCCGCGCACCCCCGAGGAGGTCACCCCGTGACGTCGGTGCTGCTCGTCGACGACGAGGAGACCCTGCTGCGCACGCTGTCGATGAACCTGCGCGCCCGGGGCTACGACGTGCTCACCGCCGCCGACGGCGAGGCCGCGCTCGAGACGCTGCGCAGCCGGCGCCCCGACGTGCTGATCCTCGACCTCGGCCTGCCCGGGATGTCGGGGGTCGAGGTGCTGCGCCAGCTGCGGCAGTGGAGCACCGTGCCGGTGATCGTGCTGTCGGCCCGACACGGCTCCCAGGACAAGGTCGAGGCGCTCGACGTCGGGGCCGACGACTACGTCACCAAGCCGTTCGGCATCGACGAGCTGCTGGCCCGGCTCCGGGCAGCGGTACGGCGGGCTGGGTCGCTGGACCAGGCGACGGTGGAGACCGACCACCTGAGGATCGACCTGCAGGCGCGCACCGTGTGGCGCGACGACACCGAGGTCCGGCTCACGCCGACCGAGTGGGGGCTGCTGACCGCCCTGGTCACCCGGCCGGGGCGGCTGGTCCCGCAGCGGCAGCTGCTGCAGGAGGTGTGGGGACCGGTCTACGAGAAGGAGACCAACTACCTGCGGGTCTACATGGCCAACCTGCGCCGCAAGCTCGAGGCCGACCCCTCGCGGCCGCGGCACCTCATCACCGAGCCCGGGATGGGCTACCGGTTCATGACCTGACCGTGCGGGGCGTGGGCCCTTCAGCCCTGGCCACGGCGCGATGCGTCGGCGTTGCATGGGACGCGGGGGGCCTGCCAGGCACCAGCAGTCCTGTGAGGAGGGACCCATGAAGCTCGACGAGCTGATCAGCACCGCCAAGGACACCATCACGGTCAAGCGCATCTACGCCGAGCCCTACGAGAAGGACGGGCTCACCGTCATCCCCGCCGCCACCGTCAGTGGCGGGGCCGGCGGCGGCATCGGCCACGACGAGAAGGGCGGCGAGGGAGAGGGCGGCGGCTTCGGGATGGGCGGCCGGCCCGCCGGGGCGTACGTGATCAAGGACGGCAAGGTGAGCTGGACCCCGGCGGTCGACCCGAACCGGATCTTCACCGTCCTCGGGTTCGTGCTGGTCGCCTACCTGGTCACCCGCCCGCGGATGGTGCGGGCGCGGGGCAAGGCAGCCTCGTAGCGGCCCGGTTCTCTCAGATCCCCCCGGTCGCTGCCGAATGAGACGGTGACCGGGCGTGCCTCGGTCAGTCACCTGGACCGGGAGTGGGGCATGCGGAGAGGCCACGGCAGGCTGTTCGCCGACGCCGCGGTCCTGGCTGCCCTGGGCACGTCGGCATTCCTGCTCGCAGACCGGTTCGACGTCTCCGACCGGATCTCCGCATGGGCCGCACGGCACGGGGGGTGGCCGGTGGGGGACCTGGTCCTCGCGATCGGCGTCCTGGTCGTGGGCACCTTCGGACTGATCTGGCGGCGGTCCCACGAGCTGGCGGAGGAGATGCGCGCGGAGGCGCACACCCAGCGGCTGCTCGACGAGAGCCTCCAGCGCTACCGCTCGCTCTTCGACCACAACACCGACCTGGTCCTCTCCCTCGACCTCGACGGGAGGACGACGTCGGTGAACCCCGCCGCGGAGCGGATCACCGGCTACCCCGTCGAGGAGCTGATGGCGGTCGGCTGGGCCGAGGTGATCGCGCCGGAGAGCCGGGACGACGTCGCAGGCGCTCTCACCGCGGCCCTGCACGGCGAGGTCCGGGAGCTGACCCTGACCATGATCCGCAAGGACCGCGAGCGGGTCCGGCTCCACGCGACGTCGAGCCCGATCGTGGTCGACGGCGAGGTCGTCGGCATCTACGGCATCGCCAAGGACATCACCGAGGCCGAGGACCTGCAGCGCCGGCTGGCGTTCCTCTCCTACGCCGTGGACTCCGCGACCGAGGCGATCGCCGTCCACGACATCGAGGGCCGGCTGATCTACGCCAACAAGACCCTGGCCGAGATGTCGGGCTGGGAGTCCCCCACCGACCTCGTGGGCGAGCACTGGCACAGCTGCTACGACCCGGAGGAGGCGGCCCGGCTGTGTGCTGTCTCCGAGCCGGCGCTCCGGGAGACCGGCCACTGGACCGGGATGACCACGGCCCGGGACGTCGACGGCAGGACCGTCCATCGGGAGCTCTCCCTCACGGTCCTCGGCGGCACCCACATCCTGAGCATCAACCGCGACGTCACCGAGCGCGAGCGTGCACTGGAGGCCCTGCGCCAGAGCGAGGAGCGCTACCAGCTGGCGACCCGCGCCACCCAGGAGGTGATGTGGGACGCCGACCTGCGCACCGGCAGGACGATCTGGTCGGGTGCGATCGGACCGCTGCTGGGGCTGGAGGGCGAGACCCTCGAGTTCCACAGCCGGTGGTGGGACGACCGCCTGCATCCCGACGACCGGGAGGCGACCTTGGCCGGGCTCGTCGCGGCCCTGGCCTCGGACCGCAGCTCCTGGCACGGCGAGTACCGCCTGATGCGGGCCGACGGGGAGTACGCCACCGTCTTCGCCCGCGGCCACGTGGCCCGCGACGAGGACGGCAACCCCTTCCGGGTGGTCGGCTCGATGATGGACATCACCGAGCGCACCCGCCGCGAGGAGGAGCTCCGTCAGGCTCGCCTGGAGGCCGAGGAGGCGAACCAGGCCAAGTCGCTGTTCCTGGCCAACATGAGCCACGAGATCCGCACGCCGATGAACGGCGTCATCGGCATGGTGGACCTGCTGCTCGAGACCGACCTGGACCCCGAGCAGCGCAGGTACGCCGAGACCGTGCGCCAGTCCGGCGACCGGCTGCTGGTGATCATCAACGACATCCTCGACCTGTCGAAGGTGGAAGCAGGCCAGCTCCGCCTCGAGGAGGTCGACTTCGAGATGCGCGGGGTGGTCCAGGGCGTCGTCATGCCGATGGCTGCCCACGCCCAGCGCCAGGGGCTGACCTTCACCACGGTCGGCTGCACCGGCAACCGGGTCTTCCGCGGCGACCCCGACCGGGTGGCCCAAGTGCTCACCAACCTGATCTCCAACGCGGTGAAGTTCACCGAGCAGGGCGGGGTGGAGCTGCGGGTCGGCGGCGCCGAGCAGGACGAGGGCCCGGGCGCGACCATCACATTCGAGGTGCAGGACACCGGGATCGGGCTGACCGAGCAGCAGATCGGCCGGCTGTTCCGGCCGTTCAGCCAGGCCGACGCCTCCACCACGCGTCGCTACGGGGGCACGGGGCTGGGTCTGGCGATCTCCCGACAGCTCGTGGAGGCGATGGGTGGGGAGATCTCCGTGCAGAGCCGCCCGGGCGAGGGCTCGATGTTCCGGGTCGAGCTGTCGCTTCCGCCCGGCGATCCTGCGGCCGTCGTACCTCCCTCCACCGAGTCCGGGAACAGCGAGGCGGAACGACCCACGTCCGCGACCAGGCGCAGCGGCCACGGCCTGACCGTCCTGCTCGTGGAGGACAACCCGGTCAACCAGGACGTCGCCCGGCTGATGCTCACCCGTCTCGGCTACGCCGTGGACGTCGCCGAGGACGGGATCGCCGCGCTCGAGGTCCTGGCCGCGCGGACCTACGCCGCGGTGCTGATGGACGTGCAGATGCCGAACATGGACGGCTACGAGACCACCCGCCGCCTGCGTGAGCGGGAGACGGCATCCGGTCTCGGCACTGCCGCGCGGGTGCCGATCATCGCGATGACGGCGAACGCGCTGGCCGGGGACCGGGACAAGGCACTCGCTGCCGGGATGGACGACTACCTGGCCAAGCCCGTCAAGCTCGACGAGCTGGAGGCGGTCCTCAGCCGTTGGGCGACCGACGGCGCGCCCGGCGAGCTCCCGCCCGCCGCCCGGGAGGGCTTCGACTCCGAACCGCTCGACCCGGAGACGGTCGCCACGCTGCGGACGATCGCGCTCGGCAGCGGCGACGGCTTCCTCGACCGGCTGGTGTCCACGTTCGTGCACGACACCGAGGCCCAGCTCACCGCACTCGACACCGCGGTCACCGTCGGCGACGCGACGGCGGTCGGTGAGATCTCGCACTCCCTGCGCAGCAGCAGCGCGAGCATGGGCGCGGTCGTGCTGGCCGGGCTGTTCGAGCGCCTGGAGACCTCCGCCGCCGACGGCCTCACCGCCGCGCCGGCGGTCGCGGCGGGGATCCGGCGCGAGCTCGAGCGGGTCCGCGCCGCGCTCCGTACGCAGCTCGCCCCGACCCGCCTGTAGCCCCCGCACCGGGCGCTCCGGGGGCCTCGAGGAGACCTTCGGCCCTGGCCACGCGTGCCCCGGCACGGTGTGCTGGGAGGAGGCGGCCATCCGAGGAGGCGTCGATGCAACCCAAGTCACCCCCCACCGACCAGTCCCTGCTCGCGGACCTGCGCCGACGCCGCGCTGAGCTGCGTGACTCGATGACCGCGCTGGAGCACGCGCTGGCCGGGCCGGCGATCGGAGACCCGGCGCACTGGGCCGGGCGGGTCCAGGCCGCGCTGACGGAGCTCTCGGCCGACCTACGCACCCACGTGCAGATCACCGAGGACCCCGACGGCCTGTACCCCGAGCTGCTCCAGGTGGCTCCCCGGCTGTCCGAGCCGGTGGCCAGGCTGATCCGCGAGCACGGCACGCTGCGCGCGGCCCTGGACGACCTGCTCGCCGCCCTGGACGACCACGTCCCCGACGTGGAGCGAGTCCGCGAGCTCGGCACGTCGCTGCTCTCGAGCCTGTCGCACCACCGGCAGCGCGGGGCGGACCTGGTCTACGAGGCCTACGAGGTCGACGTCGGCGGCGGCGAGGACTGAGCACCGACGCCGATGATCGAGCTCCGCGACACCGTCGAGGTCGACGTCCCCCCGGACCGGGTGTGGGACTGGCTGCAGCACCTGCCCGAGCACTACCTGGAATGGCACCCGGACCACCTCAGCGCGCGATGGGTCGGCGGTTGCACCATGGTGCCCGGCGCGCTGCTGGAGTTCCGTGAGGTCCTGCACGGCAAGCCGCACCGGCTGCGCCTGCACCTGACCGAGGTGCCGGGCGGGGCAGACTCCTCTCCGTTGGGGGAACACCATCGCGAGAACCGGTCCCAGACCCGCCCGGGCAGGTGAACAGTCCTGACACAGCTACAGCTAGCACCGCAGTCGCCCTCACGTCCCGCCGTCGCACCACTGGCTGCCGTGCTCCACTTCGATGCGCACAGCGAGCTCCGCGTCAGCCAGGCCTGGGCCGCGCTCGACGCTCGCGGGGTCCCGTCAGCGGCGGCGACCTACGATCCCGACTACCGCCCGCACGTCACGCTGGCGATCGTGGACACGCCGGATCCCGAGGCGCTGGCCGCCCGGCTCGATCCCCACGTCCCCGACGTCGCCGGCATGCCGCTCACGATGACCGGCCTGGGCTTCTTCCTGACCGGCCGCGCCCCGGCGTACCTCGCGGTCGCGCCCACCCGCCGGCTGCTGGAGCTGCACGAGGACCTGCACCACGTCGTCGACCGGAGCCTCGCCCAGGAGAGCGGTACGGCGGTCAGCTGGCCCTACTACCGGCCGGGCAGCTGGATGCCGCACTGCACGCTGGCGATGGACGTGGCCTGCCCGTCGACGGTGGCCGACGCGCTCACCGGCACCGCCCTCCCGATCACCGCCACGGTCTCCTCGGTCGACCTCGTGCCGCTGAGCCCGCACGCTGTCGGGGCTGCGGGTCAGGACAGCTCGGTGAGGATCTGAGGAACGTGCGCGGGAAGCTCCCGGGCCAGGTAGCCGACCCTGCCGAGCACCGACGCCATCCGCTCACCGGCCCGCGCGTGCAGGTAGCCGCCCCACACCGCCGCCTGGGCGGGCTCGGCTCCTCGGGCGACGAGCCCGGCGACCACGCCGGCCTGGACGTCACCGGACCCTGAGACCCCGAGACCGGGTCCGCCACCCTGCACCACCCACGACTCGCCGTCGGGAGTCACCACGAGCTTCTGCTCGCCCCCGCACAGCACGACCACCCGCGAGCGGCTGGCGACCTCCCGGGCCGCGTCGAGCGGCTCCTCCTCGACCTCGGTCTCGTCCCTGCCTGCGGTGCGCGCGAGTTCGGTGGGGTTCACCGTGAGCACCACGCGGCCTTCGAGGTGCCGCAGCCCGTCGGGGTGCTCGGTGAGGAACGCCGAGGCGAGGGCGTCGACCACCAGCGGCCCGGCGAGCCCGGCCGCGAGCGCCTCGAGCAGCTCGACGGACGGGCCGACGTCGGAGAACCCGGGTCCCAGCAGCACCGCGTCGGCGCCGTCGGCGAACTCGGCCAGGTCCGGCGCCGCGCCGGGGGCGATGGCCCCGGTGTCCGTGGCCGGCAGACCGACGACCCGCGCCTCGGGCACGGCGACCGCCAGTGCGGTCACCACGGCGTCGACGGTCGCGATCGACAGCTTGCCGGCGCCCGCACGCAGCGCCGCCTCCCCTGCGAGCAGGACCGCACCCGGCGTCGAGGCGGTGCCGCCGATCACGGCGATCCGGCCACGGGCACCCTTGTCGCTGCCCGGCGCCGGCAGCGGCCACTCGCGCAGGGTCGCCGGCGTGACGACGGTCGGGTCAGTCCCCGTCACGGGCGTCCTCCGAGCCCTGGGAGGCCTCGTCGGTCACCTCGGCGGCGTCGAGGGCGGAGGTGTCGGCGAAGCGCACCAGCTCGAACCGGTCGCCCGGCCGACGGTAGCTGGTCATCGAGGCGTTGGGCAGCGGCTCCTCCCGGTCGATCTCGAGCAGCCGCTCCTCGGAGAGCCCTTCGAGGACATAGCGGAACGTCATGATCACCGCCTGGTGGGTGAACAGCCACACCCTCGCCCCGTCGTAGCCGAAGCGCAGGTCGGCGAGCAGGCTGCGCACCCGCAGCGCCACGTCGCACCAGCTCTCCCCCGACGGCGGCTGGTAGTAGAACTTGCCGAGCTTCTTGCGGCGCTCAGCCTCCTCGGGGTAGCGCGTGCGGATGCCCAGGCCGGTGAGGCCGTCGAAGACGCCGAGGTCCCGCTCGCGCAGCCGCTCGTCGTGCATCACCTCCAGGCCGAGACCGCCGACGGCGTGCTCAGCGGTCGTCGCGGCCCGGACGTACGGCGAGCTGATCACCACGTCCGGTCGCGCGGACTCGTCCTGCGCGGCGAGCCACGTGCCGAGCGCCTCGGCCTGGGACCGCCCGGTGTCGGAGAGGGCGACGTCGGCGTCGCGGAAGTCGAGGTCGAGCTCCTCCGCCTGCGCCTCACGCGCCTGCGCGTCGGCGTGGTTGCCGAGGCTGTGGGCATGCCGGACCAGGGTCAGCGACGCGGGGCCGTCGACCCAGCGGGGCTGCACCATCAGAGCACCCAGATGCCGATCACGAGCATGAGCAGGAGCCCGATGGCGACCGTCGCGAGGATGTACGTCGCGAGCGGTGCCTTCTTCTTCTCGGTGTTGTCGACCATGGTCCAGGTGTACCCCCGTGGGCCGGTTTCAGGCGCTGCGACCGCCGAGCATCTTGGTGAGCACCCGCCACCAGCGCATGTGCTCGGCGCTGCCGCGGCCCTGCAGCGCGGCCCGGTGCACGGCGGCGTGTGCCTCGGCGAGGTGGCCACTGGGATCGTCGATCCGTTCGATGTAGCGCGTCAGCGGGCAGGCGGCGTCGTCGTGGTCCGCAACCTGGCCCCGGCCGCCGCTCGCCCCCGCCCAGGCCTGGTGCTCCCAGGCCACGTGCGCGGCGAGGCCGCCGAGGTGCGTCGACGGGGCGGCGGGGTCGAGGTCGAGCCGGAAGTCGCGGGCCCACTGCGGCAGGTTCTGGCCGGGCATCGGCCGGGCGATCCCGTAACCCTGGCCGGCGTCGGCCCCCAGCATCAGCGCCGCCTCGACCAGGCCGCGGTTCTCCAGGCCCTCCACGATCACGTTGAGGCCCATGCTGTGCGCCAGGCTGGTCAGCGGCTGGATGAAGTTGAGCGCTCCGCGGGGGCTGAACTCCTGGCCGCGGATCAGGCTCTGGTCCAGCTTGACGTCGTCGAACGCGAAGTGGCGCAGCCTCAGCAGCGAGCTGTAGCCCGAGCCGAGGTCGTCCTGGGCCAGCCGTACGCCGAGTGCCTTGAAGTGGTCGAGCACCTGGCCCCTCCAGCGCGGCCGTCCGTCGACGTACCCGGTCTCGAGCAGCTCCAGGGTGAGCCTCGACGGCATCACCCGGTGGCGGACCAGGGCCGCCTCGACGAGCGAGGCGTAGCGCTCGTCGTGGGAGGAGACCGAGGGCAGGTTCAGCGAGACCCCGACGTTGAGGCCCTTCGGTGCCCACGACTTCATCGCCTCCAGCGCCTGGTCGAGGCCGAGCTCGAAGAGCTTGAGCATCTCCTCGTCGCCGAAGGCGGGAAGGAACTCCGCCGGCACCACCAGCCGGTGCTCGCCCTGGAGCCGAGCCAGCGCCTCCACCTTGGTCACCCGGCCGGTGCGCAGCTCCACGATCGGCTGGTAGAGCATCTCGACCTGACCGTCGTGCAGCCGTGCCAGGTAGTCGGTGCGCGCGGAGTAGGCGCGGACGCCGGAGGAGACGCTTCCGCGCAGCTCGAGGGAGCCGAGGGCGCGTTCGAGCAGGTGCTTGACCTGCTCGAGCAGGCTCAGTCGGGCCGGCGCCGCGAAGAACCCGGGCCAGGGCGAGTAGAACGACAGCAGCGCGCGCGAACGGCCACGGCCGTCCAGCAGCGGCACCGAGGCGCTGGACCGCCAGCCCAGCCGCGCACCGAGCTCGTGCCAGGGGGCGGTGCCCGCCTCGGTCTGGTAGGCGTCCGAGCGCTCGATCGCGCCGGTCCGCCACGACCGTCCGGACGGGCCCTCGCCACCGGCCTGCCCCTCGAGCACCGAGATCGTCAACGGCGGCCGGGCCGCGACCTCGGCCATGAACTCCTCGGCACCGGCACCCACGCCCATCTCGAACTGGAAGACGCCACGGGCGTCGGGGCGACCGAAGAAGCCCGCGGCGACCCCGTCGACACCCGCGCACGCCTCGAGCACGCCCTGGATCAGGTCGGGCACCGTCCCCGCTGCCGACACAGCCTGGCTCACGCGTGCCAGCGCCTCGTGCGCAGCGGCGTCGACATCGCGATAGCCGGCGAGCGCGGCCTGGAGGTCCTCCATCAGCCGTCCGGCCACGGTGGCGTAGAGCCAGCCCTGCTGGTGCTGGTCGGGCAGCTTGGCCACCATCGCGAAGATCTGCTGGTGGTGCGCCGAGATCGCCGAGGCGTACCACTGGATCTCCACCCCGACCATCGCGTGCACCCGGCCGATGCGGCGACTCGCCTCGAAGGCCCGCTCGGAATCCGCGCGCGGCTCCAGCAGCGCCAGCAGGTGCTGGGCCTGCCGGTTCTTCAGCCGGACCAGCTCGTCCTCGGTGAGCCGGGCGAGCACCTCACGCGGTCCCGGCTGCGACCACAGCCGCTCGTAGAAGCGGTTCACGAAGTCGTCGACGTCGGCGGCCAGCATCGCCTGCACCTCGCCCAGCAGGGTGACCTGCTGGGGGCTGGCCTGGACCGGGAACGGCGGCCGCGAGGACTCGGAGGTCTCCGGGCGACGGGTCGTCACGGCAGCACCACTCCCAGCGGCTGCTGGCGACGGCTGTGCATGGGCAAACCCCGTCCTCGACACGACGACCCGAACGTCTTGCAGACGACAGCCTAGGTGGTGTTTGTGTCTGATATGTCACGAATCCATCGGACGGCGTCACGAGGCGTTCAGGGGGGCGGCTCCAGCCACCACGGGCTCGTGTAGGCGATGCCCAGGTCGTTGCACGCATGACCGGCCGGACCGGGGGTGGCGTTGGGCTGGTCCGGGTCGCTGACCCTCAGCACCACCCAGTCCCCGTCGTCGACGTCGAGCGGCACGTCGAGCTGCACCACGTCGCCGACGGCGAACGGCACCACGTCAGCCACCTCGGGCGCCTCCGGCCCCGGCCGCAGCACCTGCACGTGCAGGGTCCGGCCCGACCAGCTCTCGTCGCGGGCCAGGTCGAGCCGGAAGGTGGCGACCCCCTGCGACATCGGCAGCACGCCACCCATCCGGGCGACGTGACCGTCGTACGACGCCGTGGCGTCCAGACGCAGGCCGGACGTCCTCGTCGCGAAGAACCGGCGTGCGCGCATCGCCTCTCGCACGCCCTCCCTCGAGTGCTGCCGGACCCACAGGCCGGTGCGGCCCTTGCCCTCCGGGAACCCCCAGTCGGTGCCGTGCTCGTCCGTGACGCCGGTCAGGCCGGTGCGCCAGCCGGCGTTCAGGCAAGCACACAACGGTGACGCCTTGCCGTCCGCCCAGCCCTCGAAGAGGTAGTCGTCGCGGCGGTTGAACATCTCCAGGCTGACCATCTGCTCACGCACCGCGGGGTCGAACCGGAACTCCTCGAAGCGCAGCGGCTCGCGGCCGGGGTGGTTGAACCCGGCGATCCCCTCCGCGCCGCCGTCGCCGAGGCCGAGCGGGCCGGATGTGCGGGCGAGCCAGCGATAGAGCGGGCCCATCTGGCCGAGGTCGAGCACGTCGGTCCAGTCGTCGGTGAACCAGACGTTGACGTGGCCCAAGGTCGGCTCCGACCACTCGAACCCCCGGAGCGCGGTGAAGCTGCCCGGCCGGTCCGCACCGTCGGCGAGCATCCCGGTGCGCTCCCAGCCGGCCCGAGTCAGCCCGCCGAGCTGGCTGTAGCCGGCGGGCAGCAGGGTGGTGAACGCGTCCCCGAGCAGGTGGTCCGAGAGCGTGGCGTGGTCGGTCAGCGCCGCGACGTCGAGCCCCGCGGCCCGCATCGAGACGAACGCGTCCTCGGGGTTGCCGTCGCCGTCGGAGAACAACGTGTGGTTGTGCAGGTCGGCGTGCACCAGCGTCGTACCCGTGCTCACCCGGGACTCCCGCAGCGCGCCCTCCACCGGCACCGCCACCGACTCGCGGGCGCCGGCCAGCGCGGGCCGCGGCAGCCCGGCGAGCAGCAGTCCGCCCGCGGCCGCCCCGAGCAGGGTGCGCCGGTCGAGTTCCCGCTGGTCGAGCCTGTCGAGACCCGGTCGGTGGTCGAGCCGGTCGAGACCCGGTCGGCCCCGGTCGTGTTCGTCGCACATGTCCTACCCAACGACGCCGGCCTCACGGCGTTACCGCAGGTCACCGCACGTAACCCGGAAGTTCACCGGTCGTTGTGGAGACACATCACCGGTTCGCGACGGCCACAGCCGACGCTCTCCAGCAAGGGACCTCGACGTTGACCACACCCCGTAGGTCACGACGGCTCACCGCCGCCTCGATCAGCCTGCTCCTGCTCGCCCCGCTCGGTGCCCTGGCCTCACCCGCCACCGCCCAGACCCCGGGGACGACGCTCACCGCCACCGCCGGCACCCTGGCCACGGCTACCGCCTCGGACTTCCTGTTCTACATGCACCCGCTCACCGCGGCCGGCATCCCGGTCTGCGACGGCAGCGGGCTCAACGTCTCCGACGCGCCGTACTTCGCCGCCGACGACTGCGGCTTCGCGGCGTTCACGCTGACCGGCTCGACCGCCACGCCGAGCGCGAAGCTGGTGTTCGCCGACGGCAGCAGCCAGGCCGTCGAGGTCAGCGGCAGCGCCGGCGACTTCCAGGCCGACCTCACCCCGGCGGCCAGCTGGGTGCCCGGTCTGGTCCGGCTCGTCGTGACCGCCGACGGCGCGGAGGTCGGCGAGGCCGGCTTCGGCTACAACCTGCTCCAGGCGACCATCGACCCGGTGGCCGACGTCAAGGCCGGCGAGAAGATCCCGGTGCGCGGCGAGGTGCTGCAGCGCAACTCCTCCGCGGTCACCGCCGAGGACGCCGGCGTGCCCGCGACCTTCACGCTGAAGGTCACCGACCCGGCAGGGAAGGTGCTGCACAGCGCCCCGGTGACCGCCGGCGCCGACGGTGCCTTCACCGCCGAGGTGCCCGGCTCGGTGACCGAGCGGCTGGCCGCGACCGCGGCCACCGGCTTCACGACCACGCTCGGTCTCGCGGCCGTCGACGCGCGCTACGACGCCGACCCCGGCTCGACCGCCGGCACCGACGTGTGGGCCGCGAAGGAGGCCGGCACCGGCTCGGTTCAGGTCGCCTCCACGCCGCGCACCCTCCAGCTGCACAACAGCTTCGTCTCCTCGGTCGGGTGGGTGAAGCCCGGCGAGAGCTACCCGTCCCGGGTGACCCTCACCAACGCCACCGACCGCGACTTCACCGGGGTGTCGGTGTCGATCCCGGCACCCGACGGCACCGTGTTCACCCAGGCCCGGCCCGGCGCCGCGTCCGGGTCGGTGACCGTGCGCAACGGCAACGTGGTCTGGACCCTCGGCACCGTGCCGAAGGCAACCGCGGCCACCACCCCGACGGTCCGCACCCTCGTGCTCGAGGCGGAGGCGGACACGCTCAGGGAGGACCCGGAGGTGGTCTGGAAGAACCTCTCCTCCACCGCCACCCTCGTGCTCGGCGGCCAGGCGCAGGGCGTGACCTCGCAGAGCCGCGGCCCGAAGGTGATCCCGCCGTCGGCGAAGTACGACACCGCCCGCTACGGCGATCGGCCGTTCCCCGTGGTGCCCGTGGACTACCGCGACCGGCAGCACCAGCCGTCGAACTCCGGTGACGAGCTCTCCGACGTGATCAACTCCCCCGACGTCCCGGGCTCGACGTTCAACCTGTTCCAGGAGATCTCGCTCGGCCAGCTGTTCCCGCACGGCACCGTGCCGTCGGCGGGCCTGCCGGACACTCCCTACACGCCCGAGGACGAGATCGACTTCACCACGCTCGCTCCGAACGGCACATGCACCGGCATCACCACCGGCTCCAGTCTGGCCGGCACCCCGCTGCAGCCCAACCGGATCCAGGACGGCTTCTACCAGCTGCCCGGCGACACCGCCTACTACGGCGCGGACCGGTTCGGCTCCGCCGTCGCCGGCGCGGTGGCCGGCGTGGGTGCGCTGATGGACATCGACTCCGCGTGCGGCCCGACCGGCAAGCTGGTCTACGACTCCGCCGCGATCGCCGACCCGGAGATCGACTACTCCGACTACGACACCGACAAGGACGGCGTCGTCGACTTCTTCATGGTCGTCTACGCCGGCTGCGGCGGGCACGGTGCGTCACAGCTGTCGATCGCCGGCTGCCCCTACACCGACGCGCCCTACGACAACGTGTGGCCGCACTCGTCGAGCCTGGAGTTCTACTACACCGACGAGGAGACCGGGCTGACCGGCTACATCTCCGACGACCAGCTCGAGAACCTCGAGGGTCAGAAGATGTACTACACCGACCAGAGCCGCTCCACGATGACCACCACGAAGACGGCGTTCCCGGTCTTCGTCCGGGTCGGCCCCTACAACGTCAACCCCGAGACGTCGATCGACAAGGCCAGCGTGATCTCGCACGAGTACGGCCACTCCCTGGGCCTGCCGGACTTCTACTCGCTCGGCAGCCGGGAGACCTACGGCGACTGGAACCTGATGGCCTCGGACAAGTCCCAGCACATGGACGTGTTCTCCCGCCAGGAGATGGGCTGGATCGTCCCGGAGGTCCTCCCGCCCGGACGTCGTACGGCGGTCAAGGGCTGGACCGACTCGAAGAAGGACACCCACAAGATCACCTGGCGCCGGCCCGACGGGAAGCCATACACGTTGACCGGACCGGGTGTGCACAACGCGCAGGCCTACGTCGCGAAGCTGCCCGGCCGGCAGCTGATCGACCCGGCGAAGTTCGACAGCGGCGCCAAGGCGAGCAAGACGCACGCGTGGTGGTCGGGCTCGGGCAACGACTTCGGCTGCCCACCCAACGGCGGCCACAACCTCGACGTCGCGCTCCCGGGCGCCTCGAAGCTGCCCGAGGGAAGCACGATCGAGCTGACCTTCAAGTCCCTGTGGGACATCGAGTGGGACTTCGACTACGGCTTCGTGCTCACCTCCGGTGACAACGGCGAGACCTACACCTCCCACGAGTCGAAGAACGGCTACACGACGCCGGCCACGAACAACCCGAACCAGAACGCCTGCCAGGCGACGCTCGGCAACGGCATCACCGGCTCCAGCGGCTCGCACGACGCAGGCACCGCGACCACCGACCGGCTGCTCGGCAGCTACCCCGACTCGGTCTTCGTCGCCGACGCCTACGACGTCTCCGACCTGGTCGGCAAGGACCACCCGGTCCTGCGGTTCACCTACGCCACCGACCCGGGCCTGGCCCGGCCGGGCTGGTTCATCGACGACCTCGCCGTGGTCGCCACCACGCCGGACGGCGCGAAGGTCGAGCTGCTGAAGACCGACCTGGAGAGCTCCGGCGACCCCGAGGACCCGGCGTTCTTCAGCGGGGGCTGCAAGGGACTGCCCGGGCAGGCGCTGAGCACCGCCAAGCAGTGCACCGAGGGCTGGGACTACATCGACTCCTCCTCGGAGGCGCCCTCGGACCACGCGTACTACCTGGAGCTGCGCGACCGGTCCGGGTTCGACTACGACGGGAAGGGGCAGAACGACCGCGACCCGATCGGCTTCGCCCCCGGTCTGTCCCTGGTCTACACCGACGAGGCTCACGGCTACGGCAACGTCGGGACCGACAACCCGCCGGCGCAGTCCCCGCTGGACGCCAACCCCGAGCCCGGCAGCGACACCCCGAACCTCGCCGACGCGGCGTTCACCGCCAAGGGCAAGAGCCGGTTCAGCGACTCCGGTGACGGCCACGTCGACAACTACTCCGACCCCTCGGAGGAGAAGGCTGCCGGTGACGTCGCCAACCCGTGGCGGTTCGACTTCGACTGCCTCACCTTCGACATCACCCGGATGGGCGGCGACGACCTCGACGCCCCGCCGGCCCCCGGCGACCTCAACGCCGACGTGGTGTTCGACCTCGGCGCCGGCTGCGGCTCGTTCGACTACGGCTACAAGAGCGCGGCCGCCGAGCCGAACACCGCCCCGGTCGCCCGTGCCACCGTGCGGCCGCGACCGGCCACCGCCGGCAAACCGGTGACCCTGAGCGGCACGGGGTCCACCGACGCCGAGACGCCCACCGAGCTCGAGTACACCTGGGACGTCGACATCCGCCGTGACACCAACGGTGACGAGCGGTCCGGCAACGACAAGGACGCCGTCGGCCGGACCGTGCGCACCGTCTACCGCCGGCCGGGCACCTACACCGCCCGGCTGACCGTGACCGACCCGCGCGGTGCCTCCGCCACGCGCAACGTCAAGGTCGTGGTGACCAAGCAGGGCGCTGCGAGGAACCGACGCGTCACCTGTGACGCCCGGGTCGTGTCCCGCGCCGGCAGCTGGCGGGTCCGCGACGGGGGCCGCAAGGCAGCCGACGGGGAGTACTGCGACAACCTGGGCCGGCGCGCCGGAAGGGACACCCTCACGCTCGGGTTCACCGGTCCGCGGCTGACCCTGAGCTACGGCACCGCCCGCAGGGGCGGCAACGCGGTGGTGTTCATCGACGGCCGACGCGCCGGCGTCGTCCGCTTCGCCGGGAAGACCCGGGTGCCGGTGTTCGGCAGAACGCGCACCTGGACCCGGCTCGGCGACCGGCGGCACACGGTGCGAGTCGTGGTCCGCAAGGGCGCGGCGTACGTCGACCACCTGGTCGTCGCAGGGGTCGCCCGCAGGAGCTGAGCTCGTCCTCGTGCAGGAACCGACCGGCCGGGGCGAACATCACGCAGACGCGCGATCCTCGCCCCGGCCTCGTCGTTTCGACGGCGAGTCCCGCGCACGTGCGCGATCTTGTGCCTCGCTCATACGACCCGGGGTGGTGGGTACGGCCAGAGGACGAGACCGCGAACACCAGCACCCGCAGGAGGACGCGATGCAGCTCAGCACCCTTCAGGACGTCTACGCCCACCCCGGTCCCTACGTGACCGTCCATCTCGACGTCAGCCGCAACACCGAGGACGCCCCCCAGCAGCTCGACGCCCGCTGGACCAGCGCCCGCCACGAGCTCGAGCGGGCCGGCGTGGACGCGGCCCTGGTCGAGGAGATCCGGAACCGACTGCACGAGCCGGTCGAGGTCGCCGGCGACGCGCGGCGCACGATCATCGCCGCCGACGGCCGGGTGGTCTTCGACGAGGTGCTCGCCGGCACCAGCGTGTGGCCGGAGACCGTCACCGTCGGCGACCTGCCCGACCTGGCCGCCTGGGCGCACCAGGCCGACGGCCAGCTGCCGTTCCTGCTCGTGGTGGCCGACCGCGAGGGTGCGGACCTGGACTTCTACCCGACCAGGGCCCAGCCGGCGGCGAACGCGACCGTGGAGGGCGACGACCTGCACCTGCACAAGTACCAGGGCGGCGGCTGGTCGCACCGCCGCTTCCAGCAGCGGTCGGAGAACCAGTGGGAGAGCAACGCACGTGAGGTCGCCGACGAGATCCGCGACCTGGTGAAGCGCCACCGTCCCCGGATCGTGCTCCTCGCCGGCGACGAGCGGGCGCGTACGTCGATCGCCGGAGCGCTCGACGGCATCCAGTCCGAGGTCGTGCACGTCACGGCGGGCGGACGCGCCGCCGGGTCCTCCGACGAGGCGCTGTGGGAAGAGGTGGACCGGGTGCTCGCCGCCTACGAGGCCGCCGACCAGGTCGAGACCATCGGCAGCCTCGAGCAGAGATGGGGACAGGGCAGCGGTGCCGTGCTCGGTGTCGACGACGTCCTCGAGGCCCTGGTCCAGCACAAGGTGGACACGCTGATCGTGGACCTGCAGAAGGCCCACGACCTCACGGTCGACCCCAGCCGGTTCCCCGGGCTTCCGATCCCGGAGCAGGCGACCACCAAGAAGGAGCTCCCGGCGGACCAGGTCCTCGTCGCCGCCGGTGCCGCGACCGACACGCACCTGGCCGTGCTGCCCGCCGCGCAGACCAAGGGTGGTGGCGTCGCCGCGCTGCTGCGCTGGGACGACCGCGCGGAGGACGGCCGTGACGACCGTTAGTCCCCCACCCCGCCTCGCCGTCGTCACCGGCGCCGACTCCGGCATCGGCAAGGCGACCGCCGAGCTGCTCGCCACCGAGGGCTTCGACGTCGGCATCACGTTCCACACCGACGAGGCCGGAGCCGAGGACACCCGGGGGGCGATCGAGGAGCGTGGCCAGCGCTGCTTCGTCGCCCGCCAGGACCTGACCTCACCCGATGCCGCCGACGTGGTCGCCGGGCTGGCGAGCGAGCTCGGCGGCATCGGGGTGCTGGTCAACAACGCCGGCACCGGCCACAGCGACCCGGTGCTCGACCTGGACCTCGACACCTGGCGAAGGGTGATCGCCACGGACCTGGAGGGGCCGTTCCTGTGCGCGCAGCAGGCAGCCCGGGCGATGACCGCAGCCGGGCACGGCGGCCGGATCATCAACGTCACCAGCGTGCACGAGCACGTGCCCCGGGTCGGCTCGGCCGCCTACTGCAGCGCGAAGGCGGGCCTCGGCATGCTCACGAAGGTGCTGGCGCTGGAGCTGGCCGACAGGGGGATCCTGGTGAACTCGGTGGCACCGGGCGAGATCGCGACACCGATGACCGGCAAGCCCGAGGAGCAGGCCTACGCCGAGGAGCGACCCGGCAACCCGGTGGGCCGTCCCGGCCACGTCAACGAGGTCGCGTCGGTGATCGCGTTCCTGGCCGGCCCCCGCTCGTCGTACGTCACCGGCTCCTCGTTCACCGTCGACGGCGGGCTGACGCTGATGGCAGCCCACGGCCACGACCTGGCCGACCCGAGCTGGCGCGAGGTATGACCGCCGACGTCGAGCGGCCGGGTGCAGGACGCTGGGTGCCCGACGGCGGCACCCTGGCGGACCTGCGGTCGGCGGCCCAGGAGTGCCGGGGGTGCGAGCTGTACCGCGACGCGACCCAGGCGGTCGTCGGTGAGGGTCCTGCGGATGCCCGGCTGATGGTGCTCGGCGAGCAGCCGGGTGACAAGGAGGACCTCGCCGGGGAGCCGTTCGTCGGGCCGGCCGGCAAGCTGCTGGACCGGGCGCTGGACGAGGCCGGCATCGCACCCGAGTCGGTGTTCCGGACCAACGTCGTGAAGCACTTCCGGTTCGCCGGCACCCGCGGGAAGCAGCGGATCCACAAGTCGCCGAGCCGGGTGCACGTCTCCGCGTGCGGTCCATGGCTCGTCGCCGAGCTCGCCCTGGTGCGCCCGGTCGGCGTGGTCGTGCTGGGCGGCACAGCCGGGAAGGCGCTGTTCGGCTCCTCCTTCCGTGTCGGCGAGACCCGTGGCCGGCTGGTCGACTGGCCGGACGGGTTCGACGTCGGGCACCGGCCGGAGTGGGTGCTGCCGACGACGCACCCGTCCGCCGTGCTCCGCTCCCGGGAGCGGGAGGAGGACTACGCAGCGTTCGTCGCCGACCTGGCCGTGGCCACCGACCGGCTCTGACGTTGTGGCGTGTGGGGTGCACCACGTTGCCGGTGCCGCACACAGAACGTGTTCTACGCTCGCCCGATGGATCTGAACTCCTACCAGCGCCTCGACGTCCCCGTCGAAGAGCTCGCCGAGCACGACCGCGTCTTCGGCGGCCTCGCCCAGTCCATCCGCGAGCTCATCGACGCCAGCATGCACACCGCCGTGGACCACCCGACGGTGGAGAAGGTCACCGCCGAGGTGCGCGCGCTCACCGAACAGCTCAAGGAGCAGACCGACCCCTCCTACCTCGGCGTGGCCATCGGCCCCGACGGTCGCGAGCGCAACCACGGCAACGCCGTGGTCGGGCTGCGCAACCCGTTCGCTCCCCCGCTGGTGGTCGAGAAGAGCCCCGAGGGTACGGCGTTCGCCGCCTTCCACCTCGGCGCCGCCTACGAGGGCCCGCCGAACCTGGTGCACGGCGGCGTGACCGCGCTGATCCTGGACCAGATGCTCGGCACCGCCGCCGCTGCCGGTGGGGCGCCGGGCATGACCGGCAAGCTGAACCTGACCTACCGCCGGCCCACGCCGCTGGGCGACCTGAGCGCGAAGGCGTGGATCCACGAGGTGGTCGGGATCAAGACCATCGTGCACGGGCACATGATCGGCCCCGACGGCGAGCCGACCGTCGAGGCAGAGGGCGTCTTCATCCTCCCGAGGTGGGCCCGCGAGGCGCTCGCGGCGGCCCGGGAGAAGGGGCACGCCTTCGAGTAGCCGCCCCGGCTACTCCTCCTCGACGATGTGGACCGCCGCCTCCTCGGCGCTCGCACCGGCACCGTTGATGCCGACGTCCTCGGCGACGAGGTCCTTCTCGGTGTCCTCGTGGCTGCCCTCGTCCCCGGCGACCAGGCGGCCGGATCGGCGGGTGCCGACCTCGCCCCGAGGCCCTTCGGGATACTCCTCGTCGGTGTACTCCTCCTCGGCCTAGGGGTCGGGCTCGGGCTCCTCCTGGGAGAGCCGCTGGTCGAGCGACTCGCCGACCTCCTCCTCGTAGGGGGTGTTGCCGTAGCGCTCCGCGGCCGACCACTTCTCGGGGGCCGAGTAGCCCTCGTCGAGGGCGTCGTCGAGGCCTCGGTCGACCAGGGTGTCCTCGGGCTGGAGCTGGTTCTCGTCGTCGACGCTGTACGCGCCGTAGTCCTCACGGCTGGTCTCGCCGGTGTTCTCGCTCACCTGCCTCACCTCCTGGCTACGCCCCCAACGTAGCCCTCGGTCGGCACCCGCACATGGGCTACAGGTCCCGGGCCGGTACATGCTCTGCACGAGTCCGGGGAACCGGTCAGGGAGCCCGCCGGCGCACCCGTCGGCGGTCCCACCGAACGGAAGGCGACAGCGATGACCGAGCAGCCCGAGAGCACCAGCGAGCAGATCGGGACCGACCCCTCGGTGGACGTCACCGGGGACGCCTCGACCGCAGGCGAGAGCTACCACGGCTACAGCGTCGACGACGAGGACCAGCCGCAGTCGACCGGCGACAGCCTCTCCGACAGCGACCGGGTCGCCGAGCCGCTGGACGAGGGGTACTCACCGCCGGAGAAGTGGTCGGCCGCCCAGGGCTACGGCAACACCCCGCTCGAGGAGCAGCTGGGCGAGTCCCTCGACCAGCGGCTCGCGCAGGAGGTGCCGGAGCCGGACCCCTACGAGCAGGCCGCGAACGAGACCGAGAACGTCTCCGGCGAGGTCGGTGAGCAGCGCAGCGGGCGTCTGGTCGCCGACGACGAGGGTGTCGCCGAGGACACCGAGAAGGACCTGGTGGCCGACGACGTCGGCGTCGACGGCGCCGGCGCGAGCGCCGAGGAGGCCGCGGTCCACACCATCGAGGAGTGAGGACCTAGCCGCGCGAGGGGGCTCCCTCACGCTTGACGCCGCGCTCGCCGGCGTCGGTGAGCCGGGCCTCCTCGCGCGCGTGCTCCTCGAGCTCGCGGCGGCGTTCTGCCTCGGCGGCCTCCCGCTGCGCGTCGTACTCACCCGGCGCGCTGACCAGCTCCGCGGCGCCGCGCTCGAGCCGGCTCAGCGCGGCCCGGGCGAAGATCTGCTGCTCGGTGGTGGTGCGCTCGGAGCGGCCGCGGCCGATGAAGCTGACCGCCCAGTGCAGCAGCGCCGTCACCCGGTTCTTGAAGCCGGTGATGTAGACCAGGTGCACCGCGAGCCACATCAGCCAGGCGAGGAAGCCCGACAGCCGCAGCTTGCCGACCATCGCCACCGCCCGGAACCGGGAGATGATCGCCATGCTGCCCTTGTCGAAGTAGCGGAACGGCGGCTGCGGAGCCCGGCCGGCGAGCCGGTTGTCGATCTCCTTGGCGGCGTACTTCGCCCCCTGGATCGCGACCTGCGCGACACCGGGGAGGTTGTCGAGGCTGATCATGTCGCCGACCACGAACACCTCCGGATGGCCCGGCAGCGTGAGGTCCGGGTTGACCCCGATCCGGCCGGCGCGGTCGAGCGGCGCGCCGGTCTGCTCGGCCAGCGTCCGGCCCAACGGGCTGGCCTGCACACCCGCGGCCCACACCTTGGTGACCGCTTCGATCCGGCGGCGGCTGCCGTCCTTGTCCTTGACCTCCAGGCCGCGCTCGTCGACGTCGACGACCATCGCGCCGAGCTGCACCTCGACGCCGAGCTTCTCCAGCTCCTCCTTCGTCTTGTGCCCGAGCTTGGCGCCGAACGGGGGGAGCACCTGCGGCGCCGCGTCGAGCAGGATCACCCGCGCCTCGCGGGTGTTGATCCGCCGGAAGTCGTGCTTGAGCGTGCGGTGCGCGAGCTCGGCGATCTGGCCGGCCATCTCGACACCGGTCGGGCCGGCGCCGACCACCACGAAGGTCAGCAGCCGCTCGATCTCCTCGTCGGTCTCGGCGATCTCCGCGAGCTCGAACGCTCCGAAGATCCGGCCGCGCAGCTCCAGCGCGTCGTCGATCGACTTCATGCCGGGGGCGAACTCCGAGAACTGGTCGTTGCCGAAGTAGGACTGGCCGGCGCCGGCGGCCACGATGAGGGAGTCGTACGGCGTCACCGTCACGCGGTTCAGCACGTGCGAGGTGACCGTCCTGGCCTCCAGGTCGATGTCGGTGACCTCGCCGAGGATCACCCGGGCGTTCTTCTGCGAGGCGAGCACCTCCCGGGTGGGCGGGGCGATCTCGCCCTCGGACAGGATCCCGGTGGCCACCTGGTAGAGCAGCGGCTGGAACAGGTGGTGGGTGGTCTTCGCGACCATCGTCACCTCCACGTCCGAGCGGCGCAGCGCCTTGGTGCCGAACAGCCCACCGAAGCCCGAGCCGATCACCACGACCCTGTGCCGGTCCGGTGCGGTCTGGTTCATCGTGTTGCCTCTCCTCGGTGACGTGGTGTCGCGGTGAGTGTGCCCATTCTCGGGCTCCCTCAGGCACAACAACCGAGGCGTCTCGGGGCTTTCCGGTGCGAGGAGACTCACATGGTCGGGCAGGATGGGCCGGGTGACCCACTACGACCTGGCGATCATCGGCAGCGGCTCGGGCAACTCGATCGCCGACGGCCGCTTCGCCGACCGCAAGACCGCGATCCTCGAGAAGGGCGTCTTCGGCGGGACCTGCCTCAACGTCGGCTGCATCCCGACGAAGATGTTCGTCCACCCCGCCGACCTCGCTGCGGGGGTGCGCCACGCGCGCGAGCTCGGCGTCGACCTGACACTGGACGGCGTGCGCTGGCGCGAGATCCGGGACCGGATCTTCCGGCGGATCGACCCGATCTCGGTGGCCGGGCGCAGCTTCCGCGCCGAACGGCTGGAGAACGTCACGCTCTACGAGGGGCACGCCCGGTTCACCGCGCCGCGCACGATCGACACGGGCACCGGCGAGACGATCACCGCCGACCAGGTCGTGGTCGCGGCCGGCAGCCGGGCCGTCGTGCCCGACATCCCCGGCCTGGCCGAGGTCCCGCACCACACCAGCGACACGATCATGCGCATCGACGACCTCCCGGCACGGATGGCGATCATCGGCGGCGGGTTCGTGGCCGCGGAGTTCGCCCACGTGTTCGGCGCCTTCGGCACCGAGGTGACCGTCCTCAACCGGTCCGGTGCGCTGCTCCGCGGCGAGGACGAGGAGGTCTCCGCGCGGTTCACCGAGCTCGCGCGGCAGCGCTGGGACGTGCGGTTGGAGACGGTCGCGGTCAAGGTCGAGGAGTACGACGGCCGCATCCGGCTGCACCTCGACGGGCCCGAGGGCGCAGCCGTGCTCGACGTGGACACGGTGCTCGTCGCGACCGGTCGCCGCTCGAACTCCGACGGCCTCGACCTGGACAAGGCCGGTGTCGAGGTCGACGCCGACGGGCTGGTCGTGGTCGACGAGTTCCAGCGCACGACCGCTGACGGGGTGTGGGCCCTGGGTGACGTGAGCAACCGCTTCCAGCTCAAGCACGTGTCCAACCACGAGGCGCGGGTGGTCCAGCACAACCTGCTGCACCTCGACGACCCCGACGTGTGGATGCGCACGAACCACGACGCCGTACCGAGCGCGGTGTTCACCTCACCGCAGGTCGCCTCCGTCGGGATCACCGAGCAGGAGGCCCGCGAGCGCGGGATCGAGCACGTGGTGGCCAAGCAGATGTACGCCGACACCGCCTACGGCTGGGCGATGGAGGACACGACCAGCTTCGCCAAGGTCGTCGCCGAGCCCGGCACCGGCAAGCTGCTCGGCGCCCACGTGATGGGGCCCGAGGCGTCCAACCTGATCCAGCCGCTGATCGCAGCCATGTCGTTCGGGCAGAGCGCGCACCAGGTGGCCCGCGGCCAGTACTGGATCCATCCCGCGCTCAGCGAGGTCGTGGAGAACGTCCTGCTCGGCGTCGCCGACGCGCCACGGACCGCGACACCCGGCTGACCAGCCGGCCGGTCACCGGGCCGGCGAGCCGGTTGCGGTGCGCGGGCGGGCCGGGCCGCACGGTCATCGAGGCGACCTCGCTCAGGGCGGGATGCTCGTGGTCGCCGTCCTCGACTACGCCGGTCCACCAGCTCAGCGCCAGCCCGTCGTCGCCGCGGTCCTCCAGCAGCGCGAGGTTGTTGTCGAACCACGGCCCGCGCAGCAGGCCCCAGGTGAACGGCGGGTCGGGCACGTGCGCCGACCTCGCCGCGACCGCACCCATCGGGCCGGCCAGGCCGTAGGAGAGGAAGGCCGTGGCGAACCGCATCGACCTCGGCAGCGGGTTGCGGATCGGCGAGCACACCGCCTGCACGATCCGGCTCCGCCTCCCGCTGGTCGAGGCCCGGCCGTGCACCCGGCGCACCTCGGACACGTAGGAGTGGTGCACGTCGCCGGAGAGGAAGGTGACCGTGTCGGGCGCCGGCCCGCGCTCGCCGTACGCCACCTCGAGCGCCATCGTGGCGACCTCCTTGAACCCGTGCTGGAACGCCGCCCAGTGCTCGAGGTCGACGGTCTGCCGCAGCCACTCGCCGAACCGCGCGCCACGCCGGCCCCAGGCCCCCTCGACGAGCGCCTCGTCCCAGGCCTCGAGGTGGTGCAGGCCCGGGGAGAGCAGCAGCGGGAGCGAGGTGCCCACGAGCAGGTGCCGGAAGCCGCCTTGCATCTGCTCGTCGAGCCAGGCGAGCTCCTCGGGGTCGAGCATCGAGCGGTTCTCCGGGTCCAGCACCCGAGCGGCCCGCGAGTCCACCACGACGAGCCGGACGTCGTCGAGGTCGCGCCGGAAGCTCCAGCGGTAGGTCGTCGGCTCCTGGTCCACGCGCGCGGCGAACGCGTCGACCAGACCGGTGATGTCGACCTCGGCACCACCCTCGCCGCGGCCGGCGAGCACCGCCTGCCACAGCTCGTCCTCGGCGCGCTCCTCGGGCGAGAGGTTGCCGAGGTGCTGGTAGACCCAGTACGAACCCAGACCGGCGACGATCCGCTCGTGCCACCACGAGGTGGCCTCCATCTGCTGCTTCCACTCCGCCGAGGTGTTCCAGTCGTCGCGGACGTCGTGGTCGTCGAAGATCATCAGGCTCGGCAGGGTCGACAGCAGCCATCGGTTCACCGAGTCGGTCCAGGCCAGCTTGTAGAGGTGGGCGTACTCCTCGAAGTCCTTCAGCTCGTCCCACGGTGGCGCCTCGATGTCGCGGCGGGAGGCGATGAACTCCTCCATCTCGTCGCTGGTCTCGTCGGCGTAGACCTGGTCGCCGAGGAAGAGCACCAGGTCCGGCCCCGACGGTGACTCGCCGTCGGCCTCCCCGTCGACCTCCGCGGCCGCGAGCCGCAGCCCGAACGCGCGCAACGCGTCCACGCCGTGGGTGCGGTTGCCCTGCTCGTCGTGCGGCACGCTGGTCCGGCAGGAGCCGTAGGCCATGCGCAAGGGCTTGCCCGGCTCGAGGGTGGCGATGACGCTCGGCGGGAACGGCGAGCCCGGCGCCGGCCAGGCCGTCGTACCGTCGACCTCGACCTCGTAGGCGTGCCGGCTGCCCGGTTCCAGACCGTCGACCTCGACGAGCGCGTAGTGGTGCCCGTGCACGCCGAACGTCGGCGCGGACCAGGAGCGGTCGGCCGCGCGCACCGTCACGGTGGTCGCGTCGCGGGTCTCCACCCAGATGCTCGCGCTGGTCCGGTCGACGTACCTCAGCATCGGGCCGAGCACGAGCTGGTCCTGGGTCACGAGTCCGTTCTACCCCTTCGACCTGTGCCACGCCTGAGAAACCGGACATACCGCGCGGGCGACTGGTCTGCTCCAGGGAGTGCGGCGGCGGGTCGGGGGTACTCGCACGAGCGCCCGGACGTCCCGGGCACCGGGAGAGGGAGACAGCAGATGAACGCCGGGGACGTGTCCGCGCAGGTCGACGAGCTGGGACGCAAGGCCGACGACAGCACCGCTCTGGACCACACGGTGCGGGTGGGCCTGATCGCCTACGGCGTCGTGCACCTGCTCATCGCCTGGGTGGCGCTGCAGCTGGCCTTCGGCGAGCGTCAGGGCAACGCCTCGAGCGAGGGTGCGCTCAGCCAGATGGCGAAGACCCCGCTGGGCGGCGTGCTGCTGTACGTCGTCGCCGCCGGGTTCGCCGCGCTGGTGGTCTGGCAGCTGACCGAGGCGGTCGCCGGGCACCGCGACGAGGACGGCAAGAAGCGGGTCGCGAAGCGACTGGGTTCGGCTCTCAAGGCGGTGCTCTACGGCTCGCTGGGCTGGAGCGCCCTGAAGATCGCGATGGGTGGCGGCTCGAGCGGCGGGAGCACCGACACGACGACGGCCAAGATCTGGGCGATGCCCGCGGGCCAGGTGCTGGTCGCACTGGTGGGGCTGGCGGTGCTCGGCTACGGGATCCGCCTGGTCTACCGCGGCCTGAGCGAGAGCTTCATGGACAAGCTCGAGACGAAGGGCCGCACCGGGACGACCGGCAAGGCGTTCGTGACCTTCGGCAAGGCCGGCTACGTGAGCAAGGGGCTGGCGCTGTTCATCGTCGCCGGGCTGTTCCTCTGGGCGGCCTGGACCCACGACCCGAAGAAGTCCGGCGGGCTCGACCAGGCGCTCAACCAGGTGCTGCAGCAGCCTTTCGGCAGCCCGATGCTGATCGTCCTGGCCGCCGGCATCGCCTGCTACGGCGTGTTCGCGTTCGCCTGGGCACGGCACCTGGACCGGTAGCCGGACACCGCCGGCGTTCCACGAGACTGGGGCGATGGAGACCGAGCGCTGCATCCTCCGCGACTGGCGACCCGACGACGCGAGCCGGGTGCTGGACATCTACTCCCGGTGGGAGGTCGCCCGCTGGCTGGGTGCCACCCCGCGGGCGATGGAGACGCCGGAGGAAGCCGCCCGGTTCGTCACCCGGTGCAACGAGCTGAACCGCAGCGAGCCGGTCGCCCGACGCTGGGCGTACGCCACCGAGACCGCCCTCGCCGCGCTGCGGTGGGCCTTCGCCCACGGCCTCGACGAGGTGTTCGCGGTCGTCCGGCCCGGCAACGACGCCTCGATCGCGGTCTGCCGCCGTTTGCGGATGGCCTCGCTGGGCAGGACCACGGCGTACTACGACACCGAGTCCGAGCTCTTCCGCATCACGAAGCCGGAGACCCCATGACCCTCGACCTGAGCACCGACCTGCACGTACGCCGGACCGGCCGGCCGGCCGGCGAGGCGCCGACGCTGGTGTTCCTGCACGGTCTCACCGACTCCGGGTCCGGCTGGCCCGGCGCCGAGCGGCACTGGGGCGAGGCCTACTCGATCCTGACCGTGGACCAGCGCGGCCACGGCTCCTCCCCCCGGTTCACTCCCGAGCAGCTCGCCGCACACCCCGGCGAGGTCATGGTCGAGGACGCGATCTCGCTCCTCGAGCAGCTGGACGCGCCGCCGGTGGTGATCGGCCACTCGCTCGGCGGCGCGGTCGCGCTCACCGTGGCCGTACGTCGACCGGAGCTGGTGCGCGCCCTGGTCCTGGAGGACCCCGCCCCGCTGGGCCCCGACGACCCCCAGCACGACCCGGCCCGAGGCGAGGAGTTCCTCGCCGGGGTCCGGGACAGCCTCGCCGCCCGGGACGAGCAGGACCTGGTGCGGCTCCGCCGCGAGAAGCACCCGGACTGGGCCGACGACGAGCTGTTGGTGTCCGGGGTGGCCGAGCAGCAGATGGACCTCGACTACCTCGCCCACGGCGACTTCAAGCCGTCGACGCGGTGGCCGGCCCTGTTCGCCCGGCTCGGCGTGCCCACGCTCGTCGTGTCCGGCGACGCCACGGCCGAGGTGTGCATCACCGGTGATCTGGAGCAGGCGATCGCCTCGATCGGCAATCCACACGTCCGGGTGGTCCGGATCCCCGGTGCCGGGCACTGCATCCGCCGCGAGCAACCCGACGGGTTCTACGCCGCGGTCGACGCGTTCCTGGGCGACCACGCCGGGTGAGCGGGGGTCGCGGCTGCGGACACACCCCGACCGGCGCGGCTAGGCTGCCCCGGTGGGAGTGATCGCGTTCGTCCGGGGGACACCGAGTGCCGCCCTGCTCGCGGCGCAGCTCCTCGGCGTCCTTGCCTACCCGTTCATGGAGCGGACCGCCGCAGGCCGCGCCGCGTTCGCGATCTTCGGGATCATGGTGCTCTCGCTCGCGGTGCTCGTGGTGCGCAAGACCCCGTTCCTGTCGTGGGTCAGCGTGCTGATCGCCGTACCCGCCATGGTCCTGCTGGGTGCCCAGGTCTTCTCCGACAACGCCACCCTCTTCGCCTGGTCGTCGGCCTTCGAGGCGCTGCTCTACCTCTATGCCGCGGGCAGCATGTCCGCCTACATGCTCTCGGACACCACGGTGAGCCTGGACGAGGTCTTCGCGATCGGCACCGTCTTCACGCTGCTGGCCTGGGCCTTCGCCTACGTCTTCGTGGTGCTCGAGGCGGTGGACCCGACCAGTTTCTCAGCGGGGGGCCAGGAGGTGCACTCTTGGGTGGACATGCTCTTCCTGTCCTTCACCACGCTGACCGGCACCGGGATGACCGAGATCCTCCCGGTCTCCGGCCACGCCAAGAGCGTCGTGATGGTCGAGCAGGTCCTCGGGCTGTTCTACGTCGCGATCGTGGTCACCCGCCTGATCGGCCTGCAGGCGATGCGGAAGCGGGTCTGACGTGCCCCTGAACCTCCCCCCGCTGGCCCTCGATGCCGACCCGGCCTCGGTCAAGAAGGCCCGGGACTGGGTGCGCCGGCTGCTGGTCGAGCTGCGCCGCGAGGACCTCGTCGACCCGGCCGAGCTCGGGGTCTCCGAGCTCGTCACGAACGCGATCCTGCACGGCACGCCACCGATCACCATCCGGGTCCGCGGCACCCGCAGGCATCCCCGGGTCGAGATCCGCGACGCCTCCAACCACCCGCCGAGCGTCAACGTGGAGATGGCCGACGAGGAGTACCTGCTGGCCACGTTCGGGCGCGGTCTCGGTCTGGTCGCGCTGAACTCGTCGGCCTGGGGCGCCGACCTCGACGCCGAGGGCAAGGTGGTGTGGTTCGAGCCGGCCAGCGACCCGCGGGTCGAGGGAGACCTGGACGGGGCGGTCTTCGACCTCGACCAGACCGTCACGGAGCGGATCGAGTCGGCCGGACCGTCTGGTGACTCGGTGCGGGTCCAGCTGCGCGACGTGCCGGTGGCGCTCTACTCCAAGTTCCGGCGCCGCTACTACGAGCTGGCCCGCGAGCTGCGGCTGCTCTCGCTGGTCCACGGCGACGCCTACCCGATCGCCACCGAGCTGGCCGAGGTCTTCCTCGAGGCGGAGCGGCTGCACCGGCTGACCCGAGGCTGGGACCGGTTCAACCAGCTCCTGGCCGGTGACGCCGACCGCGGTGACGTCGAGCTGGTCGTGCCGGCCGAGGCGCCGCCGCTCCTGCTGAGGCTCCTGGAGAGCCTGGAGCGCGCGGACGAGTTCTGCCGCCAGGAGCGGCTGCTCGTGCTGTCGGCGACCCCGGCGGAGGCCGAGCTGCAGCGCTGGTTCTTCCACGAGTTCTCCCGGCAGGCCGCCGGCGAGCCGCCGCTGCCCTGGCCGGGCCCGTTCACCGTCGACGAGGCGCCCGCGGCCTCGTGAGTCCTCGACACCCCCTGCACTTCTCGGTCCTGCTCGCAGTCGCCGTCGGCGGTGCGCTCGGTGCGACGGCTCGCTACGCCCTCACGGCGGCCGAGCCGCACGGCTCCGGCTTCCCGTGGGCCACCTTCGCGGTCAATGTCGGCGGGTCGTTCCTGCTCGGGCTGCTCCCGGCCTTCGCCGCGATCATCCGCCACCGCCTGCTGCCGCCGTTGCTCGGCACCGGCGTGCTGGGCGGGTTCACCACGCTGTCGGCGTACTCGGAGCAGACCCGCGCTCTCGTCGATGCCGGCTCGGTGGCGACCGCTGGCGTGTACGCCGCGGCGACGGTCGCGGCCTGCCTGGTGGCCGTGGCGATGGCGCAGCGGTTCACCGCTCTGGCGAGCCGGCTGGCGTTCGACGAGGAGGAGGGGGACCTGTGAGCTACCTGCTCGTCGCGCTGGGCGCGGCCGTCGGTGCGCCGGCGCGCTACGTGACCGCGCACTTCCTCGACGGCCGGCGGCACGACCCGGCCCACGACGGGTTCCACTGGGGCACGATCCTGGTCAACGTCGTCGGGTCCTTCCTGCTCGGGCTGTTCAGCGGCCTGGCGCTCACGGGCTCGTCGATGGCGCTGCTCGGCACCGGATTCTGCGGTGCCCTGACGACCTTCTCCGCGTTCGCCGTGCACGCCCACGACCTCGGGCCGCGCAAGGGCGCCGCGACGGTCGCCCTGACCGTCGTACCGGCGCTGGTGCTGTGCTTCGCCGGGTTCTGGCTCGGCGCCGCCTGACCGCCGGCAGGTGCTCAGTCGTAGCCGAGCTCGTGCAACCGGTCGTCGTCGATGCCGAAGTGGTGCGCGATCTCGTGCACCACGGTGATCCGGACCTCCTCGACCACCTCGTCGGCGTCCTCGCACATCCGCAGGATCGGGTTGCGGAAGATCATGATCCGGTCCGGGACGACGCCGGCGTACCTGCTGTCCCGCTCGGTCAGCGGCGTGCCGTCGTAGAACCCGAGCAGGTCCGGGTCGTCGGCGGGCGGCTCGTCCTCGACGAGCACCACGACGTTGTCGACGAGCGCGGCGAGCTCGGCGGGCACCTCGTCGAGGGCGTCGCCGACGAGCTCCTCGAAGCGCTCCCGGGTCATCTCGATCACGCGTCCATTCTCGCGGGGAGCCCGCAGCGGCGCCGCGCGCGGGGTGATTTGGGGCACCTGTCTGCGTGGCCTATGCTTGTCCGGTCCCTGACGGCAGTCGCGCCTGACGGCCCATGGGTAACCAGCCCCCATCGTCTAGTGGCCTAGGACGTCGCCCTTTCACGGCGGTAGCACGGGTTCGAATCCCGTTGGGGGTGCCAGTCCGGGTCGGCCAGACGGCCGATTCGGAGGATCGGCGGTGGATGGGTTAGAGTTCCACCGCTCGTTGCAACAAGAGCATGGCCCCGTAGCGCAGTTGGTTAGCGCGCCGCCCTGTCACGGCGGAGGCCGCGGGTTCGAGTCCCGTCGGGGTCGCCACCAGAAGCCCTGGACCATCCGGTCCAGGGCTTCGCTCGTTTGCGGCCGGTACGACGGGCACCGGCATGGCGAGCGTCACACCCAACGTCGGAATCGTTGAACAGTCAACAATCGTTGAGCCGGGCATGACGCTTGCACTCTCCCCCGAAGCCCAGGCCCTGCTGTTCCGCGACGCCCGGACGGCGAACTCCTTCACCGACGAGCCGGTCACCGACGAACAGGTCGCCGCGATCTACGACCTGGTGAAGTACGCCCCGACCGCCATGAACACCCAGCCGCTGCGCGTGGTGCTGGTCCGCCAGGGCGAGGCTCGCGAGCGCCTGCTGAAGCACATGGCCGACGGCAACCGGGACAAGACCGCGAACGCTCCGCTGGTGGCGATCCTCGCTGCCGACACCGACTTCCACGAGCACCTGCCGCGCACCTTCCCGCACTTCCCGGGCGCCAAGGACGTCTTCGCCGACGACGTCGCCCGCGAGCAGGCGGCCCGCTTCAACGCGACCCTGCAGGCCGGCTACTTCTTCCTCGGCGTCCGCGCGGCCGGCCTGGCGGCAGGCCCGATGGGCGGTTTCGACGCTGCGGCGCTCGACGCCGACTTCTTCGAGGGCACCACGCTGAAGTCGCTGGTGGTGGTCAACATCGGCCGTCCTGCCGAGAACGCGTGGTTCGACCGGCTCCCGCGCCTGGACTACGACGAGGTCGTCCTCGAGGCCTGACCTGCCCGGCGGCTCAGGATGCCGTGCCGCTGAGCGCGTCGATCGCCGCCATCTCCTCGTCGGACAGCTCGAAGCCGCCGACGTCGGCGTTGGAGCGGATCCGGTCTGCCTGGGTGGACTTGGGGATCACGATCACCTCGTGCTGGAGGTGCCAGCGCACGATCACCTGGGCCGGCGTACGGCCGTGGGCATCGGCGATCCGGCGGATCGTCTCGTCCTCGAGCGTGCCGCCACGCAGGGCGCTGTAGCCCTCCAGCGCGATGCCGCGGCCACGGTGCTCGGCGAGCACGTCGGGCTTGAACAGCAGCGGGCTCCACTTGACCTGGTTGACCACCGGCTTGACGCCGGTGTCGTCGGCGAGCTCGTCGATCATCGGAGCGTAGAAGTTGCTCACCCCGATGTCCTTGGTCAGTCCTCGCTCGCGGGCCTCGACGAACTTCTCCCACATGCCGACACTGGGGCCGTCCTCGACCGGCCAGTGGATCAGCCACAGGTCGACCTGGTCCAGGCCGAGCATCTCCAGGCTCTTCTCCAGCGTCTCGATCTCGCGGCCGGCAAGGTGCGGCGGGCACTTCGTGGTCACGAAGACGTCCTCGCGCGGCAGCCCGGCGCCGGCGAGCGCACGGCCCACCTCGGCCTCGTTCTCGTAGATGGTGGCGGTGTCGACGTGGCGGTAGCCGGCCTCGAGCGCCGCCTCGGTCGCGGCCACGGCCTCGTCACCCTTGATCTGCCAGGTGCCGAAGCCCAGCAGCGGCATCTGCGCTCCGGTGGTCAGGGTGGCTACGTCGGCGGGGATCTGCGGCTTATCGGTCATGCCTCGGTCGTACCCCGGTCACCGCGGCCGAATCCCTGCGCCCCGGCACGCTCCTCCTCGCCGGCAAGCTCCTGGAACAGCGTGATCTGCAGTCCCGCGGGGGCCTCGAGCCGCGAGTTCAGCGACTTCCACGGCGTCACGGTCGGCGGGGCGACGAGCTCTGCTCCGGCGTCCACCAGTGCCGTCGTACGGCGGTCGGCATCATCGACCTCGAACGCCACCCGCAGCCTCGGCGCGACGTCACGGCCGACCTCGACCTCGTCGATCATCCGGCGCTGTGCGGGGTTGGCGATCTCGAGCGTCGCGCGGCCGGCGTCGAGGATCGCCATCGCGCGTCGCCCTCTCCCTGGAACGCCAGCTGCTCGGGCAGCCCGAGCACGTCGCGGTAGAAGCGCAGGGCCTCGTCATAGTCCTCGGCCTCCACCACCAGCCGCAGCTGGCGGACGGGGCGGGCTGGTTCGTCGGCAACGGTCATGCCGCTCACGGTAAGCCCTTTCTTCTTGACCGATAAAGAGAGCGCGAGTACTGTACCGGTCAAGAACCTCTGAAGGGAACCGCCATGCACGAGCCACTCACCGGCCTGCTCGCACTGAAGGCGATGCGCGCCGAGGTGACCAGCGCCCAGCCACACAGCCCCGTCGTGCCCGACCGCCGTTCGGCGCGGGCGGCCGCCTCGAGCCGAGCTCGGGCCTCGCTCGCGCGCGGCCTGCACGCACTGGCAGCCCGGGTCGAACCCACCGAGCGCGGTAATGTCGCCTGCAGTGCAGGAGCGCGCTAGCGCCCTGCCGGCAAACCGGGTGCGACGGGCAGGTGACATGGGTCGGGTAACGCTGCAGTCGATCGCCGACCGCACCGGCGTCAGCCGGATGACCGTCAGCAACGCCTTCTCCCGTCCCGACCAGCTCTCCGCCGAGCTGCGCGAGCGGATCCTCGCCGCGGCCGAGGAGCTCGGCTACGTCGGGCCCGACCCGGCGGCACGAGCACTCGCCAAGGGCAGCGTCGGCGCGGTCGGCGTACTCCTGACCGACCGGCTCAGCGACGCGTTCCGGGACGACGTCGCGACCGCCTTCCTCGCCGCGGTCGCCGACGCCCTGGCCGCCCGCGGTCTCGCACTCACCCTGCTGACCCCGGCCACCGGCACCGAGTCGGTCCCCGCGCGCGACGTCGCCGTGGACGGGGCCCTGGTCTACGTCTGCGACCCCGACTCCCCCGACCTGGCCTGGCTCACCAAGCGTGGCCTGCCGATGGTCGGCGTCGACCAGCCACCGGCGCCGGAGCTCGCGGCAGTCAACGTCGACGACCGGGTCGGCGCCCGCGCGGCCGCGCAGCACCTGCTCGACCTCGGCCACCGCCGCATCGGCGTGCTCACCCTCGGCAAGGACGAGGGGGCACGCCTGACGGACCTCGCGGACCTCGAGCTGCGCGGGTTCGCCGCCACCGAGCGGCTCGCCGGCTGGCTGACCGTGCTCGAGCCCGCAGGCATCACCCCCACGGTCGCGCTCAGCCCCTACCGTCCCCCCGAGGCGGCGTACGACGGCGCCCGCGCACTGCTCGACCAGCCCGAGCGGCCCACGGCGATCCTGTGCTTCTCCGACGCGTTCGCCGCAGAGACCGTCCGCGCCGCGCGCGACCTCGGACTGTCCGTGCCGGGCGACCTCTCCGTGGTCGGGTACGACGACAGCTCGCTGTCGCGCCTCGTCGACCCACCGCTGTCGACCGTGCGCCAGGACCTGGCCGCCAAGGCCGAGGAGGCCGTCGCCAAGCTGGCCGCCGTGATGACCGCTGCCAAGCGGGGTGAGCAGCCCGAGGTCGAACGGACCGTGCTGCCCACCGAGCTCGTCGTGCGGGGCAGCACCGGGCCTGCGCCCCAGGAGGCGTGAGCAGCGCCGGGGCGATTCCCGGTTGCACGTACGACTGTTGTATCGTTGCGACCTGCTTGGGCAGGTAGCTCAGTTGGTACGAGCGTCCGCCTGAAAAGTGGAAGGTCGGCGGTTCGACCCCGCCCCTGCCCACAAGCACCGAGAGCCGCAGGCGGAGTTCATCTCCGGCCTGCGGCTCTCGCGTTCACCGCCCCTGTGACCGCGAAGCCGACCACGACCACGACCCGGGCCTGCGACGCGGAGTGTGCCGCCGTCGGCGCGGCCGGCCGCGGTGGACTCAGACCGCCCGGGCAGCCGCCTCGCCGTGTACGACGCTCAGGGCGGATGCGAACTCCGACAGCGCGTCGGCGAGCACCTCGCGATGGTCCTCCGCCAGGCATGCCATCGCCTGCTCCACGCGATCACGGCGGTAGCCCATCGCCTCTTCGACGAACCGCTGGCCTTCCTCGGTGAGCACCAGGAGCACGTGTCGCCGGTCGTCCGGCGAGCGCCGGCGCGAGAGAAGGCCGAGCGCGACGAGGCGGTCGCAGATCCGGGTCGCATTGGAGGCGTGCACGCCCAGGTCCTCGGCCACCGCCGAGACGTTCGAGGAGCCCCGGGAGGCGAGCACCAGGACCCGCCACTGCGGCACCGTCACCGCGGGCTGGACCGCGGCGAGGGACTCTGCGATCAGACCGCCGACCACCTGGGTGGCCGCCACGACCACATCGACCTGCTCCGCAGGCACCGGCGCGGCGACCGAGGGCGACGACGTCATGGCAGCCTCCAAAGATCGTTTGCGTTTGCGCAACTAAACGGGAGGGTACCCGATGCCCATGGCCAGAACCGATCGCATCGCACAGCCATGGGGAACGCGCACGCCGTACGGTCCCGGGGAGAAGTGGCCGACACGGGTCGACAGCCACCTCGCCGAGGGTCTGACCGATTCCGACGTCGACCGGTGGGTGCAGTCGGCGACGATCCTGCACTCCAACGGCGACGGGCTCGACATCGCCGTGAAGGACGGCCGGATCGTCGGCGTCCGAGGCCGCGCCGAGGACCGGGTCAACCACGGCCGGCTCGGCCCGAAGGACCTCTTCGGCTGGCAGGCGAACAACTCGCCCGACCGGCTCACCAAGCCGCTGATCCGCCGGGACGGGAAGCTCGTCGAGACCGACTGGGACACCGCGATGAACGCGGTCGCCGGTCGCACCATGGAGCTCATGGAGGAGCGCGGTCCCAGCTCGATCGGCTTCTACACCACCGGCCAGCTGTTCCTCGAGGAGTACTACACGCTGGCACTGATCGGCCACGGCGGGATCGGCACCAACCACATGGACGGCAACACGCGCCTGTGCACGGCGACCGCGGCGGCGGCACTGAAGGAGACCTTCGCCTCCGACGGCCAGCCCGGCTCCTACACCGACATCGACCACGCCGACGTGATCGCGCTCTATGGGCACAACATGGCCGAGACCCAGACGGTGCTGTGGACGCGGATCCTCGACCGGCTCGCCGGACCGAACCCGCCGAAGATCATCTGCGTCGACCCGCGGGAGACCCCCGTCGCCCGGGCGGCCGACGTACACCTCGCGCCTCGCCCCGGCACGAACGTGATGCTGATGAACGCGATCCTGCACGAGATCGTGGCCAACGACTGGGTCGACCACGAGTACGTCGACGCGCACACCGTCGGGTTCGACGAGCTGACCAAGCAGCTGGACGGCTACACCCCCGAACGCGCTGCCGAGGTGTGCGACGTGCCGGCCGACGACATCCGGGAGGCAGCCCGGATCATCGGCCACGCCGAGCGGCTGCTGTCGACGGTGCTCCAAGGCTTCTACCAGTCCCACCAGGCGACGGCCGCCGCCGTGCAGGTCAACAACACGAACCTGCTGCGCGGCATGATCGGCAAGCCCGGTTGCGGGATCCTGCAGATGAACGGCCAGCCCACCGCACAGAACACCCGCGAGTGCGGCGCCGACGGCGACCTCCCCGCCTTCCGCAACTGGTCCAACGACAAGCACGTCGAGGACCTGGCGAAGGTGTGGAACATCGACCCGATGCGGATCCCGCACTACTCAGCGCCCACCCACCTGATGCAGATGATGCGCTACGTCGAGGACGGGTCGATCCGGTTCCTCTACGTCAGCGGCACCAACCCCGCGGTGTCGCTGCCCGAGCTGGCCCGGATCCGCGAGATCCTCAGCCAGGACAGGCTGTTCCTCGTGGTGCAGGACATCTTCCTCTCGGAGACCGCACAGCTCGCGGACGTCGTACTCCCTGCGGCGACCTGGGGCGAGAAGACCGGCACGTTCACCAACGTCGACCGCACCGTGCACCTGTCGGAGAAGGCCGTCGACCCGCCCGGGGAGGCACGCTCCGACCTCGAGATCTTCATCGACTACGCCCACCGGCTCGACCTGAGGGACAAGGACGGGCAGCCGCTGGTGAAGTGGTCCACCGCCGAGGAGGCGTTCGAGGCCTGGAAGGAGTGCACCGCCGGTCGGCCGTGCGACTACACCGGCCTGAGCTACGACAAGCTCCGTGGCGGCAGCGGCATCCAGTGGCCGGTCAACGACGAGCACCCCGACGGCACCGAGCACATCTACGTCGACGGTGAGTTCTGGAGCGACCCGTCGTACTGCGAGAGCTACGGGCGCGACATGGTCACCGGCGCGCCGCTGTCGCCGGACGAGTACAAGTCGATGAACCCCTTCGGCAAGGCGGTGATCAAGGCCGCGCAGTACCTCCCGCCGCACGAGGAGCCGTCGGCGGACTACCCGTTCGTGCTCACCACCGGGCGCACCCTCTTCCACTTCCACACCCGCACCAAGACCGGCCGCGCCCCACAGCTCGAGCAGGCCGCGCCCGAGGTCTGGGTCGAGCTGTCGGCGTACGACGCTCAGCAGCACGGCTGGACCGAGGGCGACCTGCTCCGGGTCACCACGCCTCGCGGCGCCGTGGATGCCAAGCTCCGGATCAGCGGCATCCGCCGCGGAGTGGTGTTCCTTCCGTTCCACTACGGCTACTGGGACCAGCCGGGCGGCCACGAGCCGAGCGACGGGACCGGCCGAGCGGCCAACGAGCTGACCCTCACCGACTGGGACCCGGCCTCGAAGCAGCCGTTGTTCAAGAGCGCCGCGGCGAAGGTCGAGCGGATCCACGCCGGTGACGGCACGCCTGCCGCAGCGCCGACCAACACGGGCTCCCGCCCCGTCGGCAGCGGGATCCCGGAGACCGCCGGCGGAGCGGCCGCGGAGGCCGACGAGGACGTCGTTGCCACGACGGGAGGCACCCGATGAACAAGGTGGGACTGGCGATCGAGGAGCTGCACCGCTCCGAGAACGACCTGGCCGGCGAGCTGCTGCGGGCCTCTGACCGGCACAAGGTCGACCACGAGATCTTCTACCTCGGCCGCGACCTGGCCCGCTGGTCGCAGCAGCACGTGCGCGAACTCGCGCGGGTGGGCCGCGACTACGGGCTCGACCTCGACCCCGAGCCGGAGGACGACAACACGATCCTGGCGAAGGTCCGGCAGAAGGGTGCCGAGCTGCTCGGTCGGCACCACGACCCCGGGCTGCTGCTCCTGCGCGACCTGCGCGAGATCCACCGGATGGCCGCCGGAGTCTCGCTGGACTGGGAGATCCTCGCGCAGACCGCGCAGGCCATGGGCGACCGCGAGCTCCTCGGGGTGACCAAGGACTGCCATCCGCAGACACTGCGCCAGCTCCGGTGGGCCAATGCCTCCCTGAAGGAGAACGCCGCCCAGATCATGGTGACTGCATGAGCACGAGCGGCGACGCCCGGATCGTGCTGCGACCGGTCGCCACCCCGCTGCCGCTCGGCTTCCTCGGCCTGTTCGTGGCGACGCTCTCCTTCGCCTCCCTCCAGCTCGGCTGGATCGCCGACAGGCAGGGCAGCACGATCGCTCTCGCGGTGCTGGGCCTGACCGTGCCGGTGCAGCTGCTGGCCTCGGTCTTCGGCTTCCTGGCCCGCGACCCGGTCGCCGGCACCGGGATGGGCATCCTCGCCGGCACGTGGGCCGCCGCCGGGCTGGCCACCCTGACCTCGCCGCCCGGCGCAAACAGCCCCGGGCTGGGCGTGGTGCTGCTGGCCTCCGGAGCGGCGATGCTCGTCCCGGCCGCCGGAGGCCGCCACAAGGTGGTCGCGGCCACGGTCATGGCCCTGAGCGCGCTGCGGTTCACGGTGACCGGGGTCGCGGAAATCAGCGGCACACCTGGCTGGCTCACCACCGCCGGCTGGGTCGGCGTCGTGCTGGCCGCGGTGAGCCTCTACGCCGCGCTCGCCTTCGAGCTCGAGGGCACCGACAAGCGCGACGTCCTGCCGCTGTGGCGGCGGGGCGGCGCGGCCGAGGCGGTCAGCGGCGACGAGCAGGCACAGCTGGCCGGCGTGGCCCACGAGCCGGGCGTCCGCAAGCAGCTGTGACCCTCACGTCGCGGGAGGGTGAGTTCGCTCACTCCTGCGCGTTCGCGTGCACTGCTCGATTGTGACCCTGCCGTCGCGTCAGGGTACGGTTGCACCTTCCGCCCAGACGAAGGTGCCCGTGAGTCTCCACCACATGCAGATCGGCGAGGTCGCCGAGCAGACCGGCCTCTCGTTGCGCACGATCCGCTACTACGAGGAGGTCGGGCTGGTCACCCCGTCGGCGCGCACCTCGGGCGGGTTCCGGCTCTACTCCGAGACCGACGTCGCCCGGCTGCGGCTGGTCAGGCGGATGAAGCCGCTGGAGTTCAGCCTCGAGGAGATGCGCCGGGTGCTCGGCGTGCTCGACGGGCTCGAGACAGCCGGTGGCGACGGGCGCGACGACCTGGTCGACCAGCTCGTCGGCTACCGCCAGGCCGCCGACGCCCGGGTGGCCGCGCTGCGCGAGCAGCTCGAGGTGGCCGAGGGGTTCGCCACCGACCTGCGCCGCGAGATCGCACGACAGAAGAGGATGACGAGGAACAGCTCATGAGCGCCGACCCCACGACCCAGGACATCCCGGCGCCCGTCGTACGACGGGAGGCCGAGCGCCGTCGTACCTTCGCCGTCATCAGCCACCCCGACGCCGGCAAGTCGACGCTCACCGAGGCACTCGCCCTGCACGCGCGGGTGATCTCCGAGGCCGGCGCCGTGCACGGCAAGGCCGGCCGCAAGGGCACCGTCTCGGACTGGATGGAGATGGAACGCGCCCGCGGCATCTCGATCACCTCGGCCGCCCTGCAGTTCGAGTACGACGGTCACGTGATCAACCTCGTCGACACCCCCGGTCACGCCGACTTCTCCGAGGACACCTACCGCGTGCTCGCGGCAGTGGACGCGGCCGTGATGCTCGTCGACGCCGCGAAGGGCCTCGAGCCGCAGACCCTGAAGCTGTTCCAGGTCTGCCGGCACCGTCGGATCCCGGTGATCACGGTGATCAACAAGTGGGACCGCCCCGGCAAGGACGCGCTGGAGCTGATCGACGAGATCCAGGCCGAGATCGGGCTGCGGCCCACGCCGCTGACCTGGCCGGTCGGCATCGCCGGTGACTTCCGCGGCGTGGTCGAGCGCAGCAGCGGCGACATGATCGCCTACACCCGCACCGCCGGCGGCGCCACCCGCGCGCCAGAGGAGCGCCTCGACCCCGCAGCTGCGGCGGCCGCGCACGGGGTCGACTGGGAGACCGCGGTCGAGGAGCACGAGCTGCTCGCCGCCGACGGAGCCGACCACGACCACGAGTCGTTCATGAGCGGCGACACCACGCCGCTGATGTTCGCCTCCGCGATCCTCAACTTCGGCGTCGCCCAGCTGCTCGACACCCTCGTCGGCGTCGCCCCGGCCCCGGCCGGCACGACCGACCGCGAGGGCGGCGTGCGCGCGGTGGACGACCCGTTCAGCGCGTTCGTGTTCAAGGTGCAGGCCGGCATGGACACCGCCCACCGCGACCGGCTCGCGTTCGCCCGCGTCTGCTCAGGCGTATTCCGCCGCGGCATGGTTGCCACCCACGCCGAGTCCGGCCGGCCGTTCGCGACCAAGTACGCCCAGGCGGTCTTCGGTCGCGAGCGCACGGTCCTCGACACCGCCTACCCCGGCGACATCATCGGCCTGGTCAACGCCTCGGCGCTGCGCGTCGGTGACACGATCTTCGAGGACCAGCCGGTGGCGTTCCCGCCGATCGCGAGCTTCGCACCCGAGCACTTCATGTCCGTGCGCGCGGCCGACTCGGGCAAGTACAAGCAGTTCCGCCGCGGCATCGAGCAGCTCGACCAGGAGGGCGTCGTCCAGGTCCTGCGCTCCGAGGTCCGTGGCGACCAGGCTCCCGTCCTCGCCGCGGTCGGACCGATGCAGTTCGAGGTCGCGGCCGCCCGGATGGAGGGGGAGTTCAACGCCCCGATCAAGATGTCCCGGCTCGACTACTCCCACGCTCGTCGTACGACGCCCGAGCACGCGGTCGAGGTCAACGACCTGCGCGGCGTGGAGGTCCTGACCCGCAGCGACGGTGCGCTGCTGGCGCTGTTCCCCGACCGGTGGCGTGCCGAGGCCGTCGAGCGCCAGCACCCGCACCTGGTGCTCGAGAAGCTCGTCGCCGGCGAGCGCTGAGCGCCGACTCCCCACGCCCTGCGGACGGATCCCACGTAGTACGCCACAGGTGTTGCGTCCAAGACCTCCGCGTCACAGCGGTCACGAGCTGGGGCACAGCGAGCACCAGACGTCCCCGAGCCCTGCCGTGCCCGCCGCAGCGCACGTCCGCCGCCGGACGGGCCCGCCGCAGTCGAGGTTGCCGGGCGCGGTTCAATCACGCCGCGGAGCCGACACAATCCTTCAGCTGAACCGTTGTGACGCCCCGCCTGCCCCATTCGGTGTCACAACCGTTCAGCTGAACGATCGTGACGCACCGCCCGGTCCGGTCGACCTCGACCGGTCAGCTGAACAGGCAGGTTGGTGAGCGCCGACCCGAGGTCACGCTCGGCGTCCGAGGGCCGGCGCCGAGTCTGCCTGTTCATCTGACCGCGGACAGGACGCCGGCCCCGCGCGGCCGGTCATGGCCGGGGTGTGTCAGCCGGCGTGGCGGTGGTGTCGTCGCCGGTCCGAACGGGCCCGGCGGAGGTCGACCCAGGCCACCCAGGCGAGGGCGGCCGCCCAGATCGCGACACCGACCCCGGCCAGGACCTCCATCGGCCCGGCCGACTCGGCGGCGAGTGTCGCCGCGTGCTCGGTCTGCTGGTTGCGGGGAGAGAACATCTCGCACCTCCATCGGTCGTCACTTCCCGACGGAGGTCTTCCCCGGCCCAGGGGCCCCGCGCGCCGGGCGTGAGCCGGACTGACGACGTCGCGGTGATGGGGTACTCCCCTCCTTGCCGTCCAGGGTCCCGCGAGCCCGGCGTGCAGGCAAGGGCGAAGGTCCTGCCTCGCGGCCGACATCCCCAGTGCTGTGGACGGTTCCCACGGCGTGTGTCGCGTGTGGAGCGTCCATAACCCCGCGTTACAGCGAGGTGGAGCGAGGGGTCAGAGAGCGAGGCCGGCCACGAGCATCAGCGCGACGACGGCGACCAGGCCGGCCCAGACGATCAGGTCCACCCCGGCCTCGGCCTGCAGCGTCATCTGCCGCCCGAACCGGCCCTCGCCGAAGGCCCGTTCGGCAGCAGCCACCCGGATCGCGCCGCTGCCGGCGATCACGAGGTTCACGAAGCAGCCGAGGCAGAACAGGCACAGGATCCCGATCGAGAACGCCGACTGCTCGAGGTACCAGAAGATGAACACGGCGAAGAACGCGGCGAACCCTGCCATCGTCGCCAGGAAGCTCTTCGACAGCCGGGAGCCGAGCACGCCGGCCAGCCCGGCGGCGGCGAACATCGCGAACAGCGGCATCGCGATCAGGGAGTTGGGGATGCCCAGCGCGGAGGACTGCCAGTGGCTGAACACGCTGCTGCACGACAGCACCGCGTTGATCTCGCAGATCGACCCGGCGTTCGGGTCGCCCTCCCAGACGATCCGCTCGACGGTCTGCCAGGCGGCGGTGACGACACCGAGCGCGCCACCCACCAGCATCAAGGCGTACCAGCGTCGCAGGCTGCCGATCGCCGGCTGCGGCGCCTCGACCTCCGGGGTGTCCGCGGGGCGGGGCAGGGTGGTGGCCATCGGATGCTCCGTTCGTCGTGCCTCTGCTCAAGCGTCCGCCGCGTCCGTCGTACCGACGTAGGGCCCTTCGTCCCGCCACGTGCCCCCGAAGTGCCCCATTTCCGAGTACGGCGCTCTAGGTGACGTGTAGTCCGACCGACCGGAACACGGCGCGGGCGTCCTCCACCTGCTCGAGCGTGGCGGCAGGCACGCCGGCCAGCCGGTCGGGCAGCCCGAGCTCGGCGTACTTCTCGCGGCCGAGCCGGTGGTAGCCGAGCACGTCGACCCGCTCGACGTTGCCGAGCGCGGCGACGTACTTCGCCAGCGACCGGACGTGTCCGGGGTCGTCGGTCCACTGTGGGAGCAGCACGAACCGCACCCACACGGGCTTGCCGAGCTCGGCCAGCCGCTCGGCGAAACGCAGCGTCGGAAGCAGCGCACCCCCCGTCAGCCGCCGGTACAGCGCGGGCGTGATCGCCTTGATGTCGAGCAGCACCAGGTCGGTGGCGTCCAGCAGCTCGGCGTCCGCCCGGTCGCCGAGCACGCCCGAGGTGTCCAGCGCGGTGTGCAGTCCGAGCTGTTTGGCGCCGGCCAGGATGCCGCGCACGAACGCCGGCTGCAGCAGCGGCTCACCACCGGTCACGGTCACCCCGCCGCCGGCGATCCGCAGCACCTCGGCGTAGCGCGAGAGCCGCTGCAGCACCTCGTCGGAGCCGACCCACTCGCCGTTGCGCATCCGCCAGGTGTCGGGGTTGTGGCAGTACAGGCACTGCAGCGGGCAGCCGGCGGTGAAGACCACGAACCGGGTGCCGGGGCCGTCGACCCCGGTGGAGATGTCCCAGGAGTGGAGGGACCCGCGTGCGAGACGGGTCTCTCCCGCAGGACAGGCGCCCGCGGCCCCGGCGGCTCGGTTGGCGAGGGCGGTCATAGCGCACCGTGGAAGGTTCGGTTGATGACGTCCTCCTGCTGCTCGCGGGTCAGGCGCACGAAGTTCACCGCGTAGCCCGAGACCCGGATCGTGAGCTGCGGGTAGTCCTCGGGGTTGTTCATCGCGTCGACCAGCGTGGCCTTGTCGAGGACGTTGACGTTCATGTGGAAGCCGGACGAGGCGACGTAGGCGTCGAGCACGCCGACGAGGTTGGCGACCTGCTCCTCCCGGGTCCGGCCGAGGCCGGCCGGCGTCACCGTCGTGGTCAGCGAGATCCCGTCGCGGGCCTCGTCGAACGGCAGCTTCGCCACGCTCAGCGCGGCAGCCACCATCCCGTGCTTGTCGCGCCCGTTCATCGGGTTGGCCCCGGGAGCGAACGGCTCTCCCGCCGCACGACCGTCAGGGGTGTCCCCGGTCGCCTTGCCGTACACGACGTTGCTGGTGATCGTCAGCACCGACTGGGTGTGCTCGGCGTCGCGGTAGGTCTTGTGCTTGCGGATCTTGTCCATGAACGTGTGCACGAGGTCCACCGCGATCTCGTCGGCGCGGTCGTCGTCGTTGCCGTACGTCGGGAACTCCCCGAAGGTCTCGTAGCCCACGACCAGCCCGTCGTCGGCGCGCACCGGCCGCACCTCGGCGTACCTGATCGCCGACAGCGAGTCGGCCGCGACCGACAGGCCCGCGATGCCGCAGGCCATCGTGCGGCGCACGTCGCTGTCGTGCAGCGCCATCTCCAGCCGCTCGTAGGCGTACTTGTCGTGCATGTAGTGGATGACGTTGAGCGCGTCGACGTAGGTCTTGGCCAGCCAGTCCATCATCACGTCGAGGCGGGCGCGGACCTCGGCATAGTTGAGCACCTCGCCGTACATCCTCGGCAGCCGCGGACCGACCTGCGCCCCCGACATCTCGTCGCGGCCGCCGTTGATCGCGTACAGCAGCGTCTTGGCGAGGTTCACCCGGGCGCCGAAGAACTGCATCGCCTTGCCGACGGCCATCGGCGAGACGCAGTAGGCGATCGCGGTGTCGTCGCCCCACAGCGGCCGCATCAGCTCGTCGGACTCGTACTGGATCGCGCTGGTGTCGAGCGAGACCTGCGAGCAGAACCGCTTGAACCCCTCGGGCAGCGCCGGCGACCAGAAGACGGTCAGGTTCGGCTCGGGAGCAGGTCCGAGGTTGTACAACGTCTGCAGGAACCGGAACGACGTGCGGGTGACCAGCGGCCGGCCGTCGGCGCCGATGCCGCCGATACTCTCGGTGACCCAGGTCGGGTCGCCGGAGAACAGCGCGTCGTACTCCGGAGTCCGCAGGAAGCGGACGATCCGCAGCTTGATCACCAGGTCGTCGACCAGCTCCTGGGCGTCGGTCTCGGTGAGCACGCCCTCGGCGAGGTCGCGCTCGAGGTAGACGTCGAGGAAGGTGCTGGTGCGGCCCAGCGACATCGCGGCGCCGTTCTGGTCCTTGGTCGCGGCGAGGTAGGCGAAGTAGAGCCACTGCACCGCCTCGCGGGCGTCGGTCGCGGGCCCGGCGATGTCGAAGCCGTACGACGCTGCGAGCCGCTTGAGATCCCCCAGGGCCCGGATCTGCTCGGCGACCTCCTCGCGGGAGCGGATCACGTCCTCGCTCGAGGGCCGGGCGTCGAGGGCGGCCCTGTCGGCGCGCTTGCCCTCGATCAGCCGGTCGACGCCGTACAACGCCACGCGCCGGTAGTCGCCGATGATCCGGCCGCGGCCGTAGGCGTCGGGCAGCCCGGTGATCAGGCCGCTCTTGCGGGCGGCGAGGATCTCGGGGGTGTAGGCGTCGAAGACCCCGTCGTTGTGGGTCTTGCGGTACTTCGTGAAGACCTCGCGCACCGCCGGGTCCGGCTCGAAGCCGTACGCCGCCAGGGCCGCCTCGACCATCCGCCAGCCGCCGTTGGGCACGATCGCCCGCTTCAGCGGGGCATCGGTCTGCAGGCCGACCACGAGCTCGTCGTCGCGGTCGATGTAGCCGGGTCCGTGGCTGGTGATCGACGACGGGGTGTGCACGTCGACGTCGTAGACGCCGCGGTCCCGCTCGACAACGAACAGCTCGCTCAGCTTCGACCACAGCCGCGTGGTCCGGGCGGTGGGGCCCTCCAGGAACGAGCTGTCGCCGAGGTAGGGCCGGTAGTTGGCCTGGATGAACGCCCGCACGTCGACGGTGTCGCGCCAACAGCCGTCGTCGAACCCGCGCCACGGGTCGACCGGGGCGGGAGCATCGGAGGGGACGGGGTTCAGCACTGCGAGGGACACGTCTTCACCTTGTCGGTCACGCCCGGCTGTGCGGGGCGGGGGCCGGCCTGTCCGGCCATCTCCAGCCTCTCCGGCGCGACCGCGCAGCCGGAGGGGCATTGGTCCCTGTGTGCCCGACTTCGGTCCCGAGTTGGATCGATCACATTTTGTGATGAGGATACATAGTGAAGTAACATCACTACATGCCTTCTCCCGACGAGCGGGTCGCCGCTCTCGACCAGATCCTCGAGCTCGCCGTGCTCGTGAACGCCGACATGGCCGCCGGCCTCGCCGAGCGCGGTCTCACCGAAGCCAGGACGCACCTCGTCTGGGTGCTGCGCCAGCAGGGGCCGTGCACCCAGCGCGACCTCGCAACCGCGCTGCGGGTCAGCCCCCGCAACGTCACCGGGCTCGTCGACGCGCTCGTGGCGACCGGCTTCGTCACCCGACAGCCCCATCCCACCGACCGGCGCGCGACGCTGGTGCAGCTCACCGACCACGGCGCGACGGTCGCCGCCGCGCTCGACGCCGACCACCAGGAGTTCGCCCGACTGCTGTTCGCGGACATGCCGGGCACCACGTTCGCCGGGTTCACCGACGGGCTCGGTGCGGTGCTCGACCGGATGCGCGGCCTGGTCGCCGAGTCCCGCCCCCGACCCGAGGAGGAGCCAGCCGATGCCTGACCTCGGCCCACGCAACCTGTGGCGGATGCTCACGAAGGCCGTCCTCTTCGAGCTCCGGCTCTACCGCAGCCTGGCCCGCTGGGTGCTGCGGCGTCACGACGTCCGGTACGACGACGCCCGGCCGGTGAGCTACGCCAAGACGGTCACCCCCGTGATGTGGCTGTGGATCTTCGCCTCGGCCGTCGAGGTGCCGCTGGTGCACCTGCTCATCCCGTGGGACAGCGTGCGGATCGTCGTACTCGTGCTCAGCATCTGGGGGCTGCTCTGGATGGTCGGCCTGCTCGCCAGCCTCACCGTCTACCCCCACCTGCTCACCCCGACGGGTCTGCGCGTGCGCAACGGCGCGAGCACCGACATCCCGCTGCCCTGGTCGCGGGTGGCCTCCGCGTCCTACCAGCGGCGCGACCTCGACTCCACGATCCGCACCCTGCAGCCCCGGGAGACCGAGGACGGCACGAACCTCCAGGTCGCCGTCTCCGGCCAGGTCAACGTGCACCTGCGGCTGCACGGGCCCACCGTCGTGGCCACCCCGAAGGGCGAGCTGGAGATCGTCGAGCTCAGTCTGTTCGCCGACGACCCCCGGGCACTCGTGGCCGCCGTGCGCGAGCAGATAGGTTCGAGGGCGAAGCCAACCCCTCGGACTGGAGGCACACGATGACGCTCGGCTCCCCGGTGCGCCAGAAGCGCAGCGACAAGGACGCCTGCAGCGCGCTGCTGCTCGAGAACATCCACCCGGTCGCCGAGGAGGCGCTGACCAAGGCCGGGATGAAGGTCTCCACGATGCCCGGCGCCCTCGACGAGCAGGAGCTGATCGAGGCCCTGCAGGACGTCGACGTGCTCGGCATCCGCTCGAAGACCCAGGTCACCGCCGGCGTCCTCGCCCACGCCCCGCACCTGCTCGCGGTCGGCGCGTTCTGCATCGGCACCAACCAGATCGACCTCGCGGACGCCTCCGGACGGGGCATCGCGGTGTTCAACGCGCCGTTCTCGAACACCCGCAGTGTCGTCGAGCTCGCGATCGCCGAGATCATCGCGCTGACCCGGCGGCTGACCCAGAAGGACGCCTCCCTGCACGCCGGGGTGTGGGACAAGTCCGCGACCGGCGCCCACGAGGTGCGCGGTCGCCGGCTCGGCATCGTCGGCTACGGCAACATCGGCAAGCAGCTGTCGGTGCTCGCCGAGGCGCTCGGCATGTCGGTGTCGTTCTACGACATCGCCGACCGGCTCGCGATCGGCAACGCCCAGCGCCGCAACAACCTCGAGGCGGTGCTCGAGGAGGCCGACGTGGTCTCGCTGCACGTCGACGGCCGGCCCGGCAACGCCGGGATCTTCGGGGAGCAGGAGTTCGCCCGGATGAAGCCCGGCGCGATCTTCATCAACCTCTCCCGCGGCTTCGTCGCCGACCACGAGGCGCTGCGCGCGCACATCGAGAGCGGCCACCTCTCCGGCGCGGCGATCGACGTGTTCCCGGAGGAGCCCAAGCGCCAGGGCGACCCGTTCACCTCCGCGCTGCGCGGGCTGCCCAACGTGATCCTCACCCCGCACATCGGCGGGTCCACGGAGGAGGCGCAGGAGGACATCGGCCGCTTCGTCGCCGGCAAGCTCACCGACTTCGTCGGCAGCGGCGCGACCACGCTGAGCGTCAACCTGCCCAGCGTCTCCCTCGAGCACGCTCCCGGCACCCACCGGCTGGCGCACCTGCACCACAACGTCCCCGGTGTCCTGGCCCGGGTCAACGCGGTGCTCGCCGACCGCGGCGTGAACGTCGAGGGCCAGGTGCTCACCACCCGCGGCGACCTGGGGTACCTGCTCACCGACGTGGGCCTGGACTACGCACCCGACGTGATCTCCGAGCTGGCGGGCCTCCCCGAGACGGTCGGTCTGCGCATCCTCGACTGACACCGAGCCCGGGCGACGGCCCGTCCGTCAGGAGCGGGGCAGGCGCCCCACGGGCTTGAGGAGGTCGAAGTTCGCGCTGGCCCACTCGGTGAGCGCACGGGCGCCGTCGGTCGAGTACCCGGACGGAGCGCCCAGGTGTGCGGTGGCGATCCGGCGTCCGCCGATCTCGGTGACGACCACGAGCGTGTTCTGCGCCGGCGTCGTCCACCCGCTCTTGCCGAGCGAGCCCGGGTAGCGGTTCACGTAGTCGGTGCCCCGCCAGATCGGGCGCCGGGCCTTCCCGGTGACGGTGGAGACGACGGCGTACGGCGTGCCGAGGATCCGGCGTACCGTCTCGTCCTGGAGCGCGGCACGCAGGAACAGCACCAGGTCACGGGCCGACGAGTGCGAGCCCCAGGCGGTGAGGCCGGAGGCGTTCTTCGCGACGGTGTCGGTCGCGCCGAGCTCACGGGCCAGGTCGTTCATCGCCTGGTAGAAGGCCCACCGGCCGCGCGGGTGCATACCGGCGACGGCCTCGGCGGCGTCGTTCCCGGACTTCAGCAGCATGCCGGTCAGCAGCGCGTCCCGGGAGTACACCCGCCCGGGCTTGAGCCCGACGCACGAGCAGGTCTGCTTCGCCTCGTACCGACTGACCCGGTGCTTGGCGTCGGGAGCGATGGTGCGGGTCGCGGTCAGCGCGGTGAGCAGCTTGAGCGTGGAGGCCTGCGGGAGCCACCTGCGGTGGTTGTAGCGGCCGAGCAGGCGACCGGAGTCGAGGTCCACCACCACCCAGGACCGGGCCCGGACGCGGGGCGGGACGGCCACCACGCTGCCCCGGCGCGGCCGGAACTCGGTCCGGTTCGCGACGTAGAGCGTGCGGCCGTCACCCGCCACCCGGCCCTTGCGGCGCTTCAGCTCGACGCGGCTGACCGCCACCGGCCGGAGCGTGTCGGCGGTGACGGTGCCGGCCGGTGAACCGGCCTCGGACCGGCCCGAGGGCGCGGTCTGCTGGCCCACGGCCAGGGAGCTGAGTGCGGCGAGGGCGGCGACGGGGCCGGCCAGCCGCTGCCACCAGAGGCGACGGCGGGGCAGTGGTGATTGCGGGACGGGTCGAACGGTGCGCATGACCCCGTTATCGGCAGCCGCCGGCGAAGGTAAAGGAACTTGCCGCGAGGTCCCTCAGCAGCAGGGACGGAAGCCGGCGAACTGGAGCGAGGCGTCGTAGCGGATCAGGCCCTCCTCGACGAGGTCCCACAACATCGCGACGACGGCGCCGCGGTCGGCGCTGTAGTCCGTGGCCACCGAAGCGATCACGTCGGCCGGGGCCCACGCACCGTCGAACACCGCGTTGAGGACGGCCGCACGGAGGGTGATCGGTTCGGACTGCACTGCCAGCATGGCTACTTCTCCTGTTCATACGCTGCCCGGTCTGGGGCACGGTTCCAGCGTGAAGGAGTCATCCGAGAAGCAGCAGGGGGCGTTGGTCCTCCGTGTGCAGGCATCGGTCCTTTCCGGACATTCCCCTTCGACCCGCGGCCCCCGATGGGCTGTAGCGAAGGACACGCCGCCCAAGCTTCCACAAACCGGAAGAACCCCTACGCACGGCCGCAGAGTGACGTACCGTCTTCGTCGGCTTTACCTTTCCTCACTTGCTACCAGGTGACCTACCTCCTCGGGGAGCTCATCCATGCGTGCACGCCGCCTCGGCATGCTCACCGCGTTCTGCGTCGTCGCCGGCCTCACCGTCGGCATGACCACGTCCGACCCCTCCGCCCATGCCGCGACCGCGACCACCGCACCGGCGGCCGTGACCGCCCCCGGTCCTGCCGTGGCGAAGCGCCCGGTCTCGACCGTCCCCCGTGCCCCGCGGGTGCTGGGCAAGCAGCCGAACATCGTGATGATCACCGCCGACGACATGCGCGCGGACGACCTCGAGCTCATGCCGCGCACGCAGCGGCTGCTGGGCAGGGCCGGCGTGACCTTCACCGACGCGGTCTCGAACTACCCGCTGTGCTGCCCGGCCCGGGCGTCGCTGCTCACCGGCCAGTACTCCCACAACAACGGGGTGCAGGGCAACGAGTGGCCGTACGGCGGCCACCGGAAGTTCTACGAGAGCGGCGCCGAGGAGGAGACCCTCCCCGTGTGGCTGCAGCGCGCCGGCTACAACACCGCCTTCGTCGGCAAGTACCTCAACTACTACGGCAGCGCCGACCCCGTGCAGGGATCCACCGGCCCCTGGTACATCCCGCCGGGCTGGAACGACTGGCACGCCACCTACGGACGGGTGTTCCGCTACCACTGCCCGACGATGAACCACAACGGTTCGCTGCGGCGGCACCGCGGGCAGTACCAGACCGACCTCTTCTCCCGGCTGAGCACGGACCTGATCGACACCTACGCCAAGGCCGACCGGCCGTTCTTCCTCTGGACCTCGCACCTGGCCCCGCACGCCGGCGGCACCGGCAGTGCCCAGGACGGGTGCGTCGACGTTCCCGGCCTGCCCACGCCGGCCGCCGAGCGCCACGAGCGGATGTTCGAGGGGATCTCGCTGCCGAAGAGCCCGGCGCTCAACGAGAAGGACATGTCCGACAAGGGCACCTACATGCGGGACCGGGGGAAGCTCGACCTGCACCGGCAGGCGGTCGTCCACCAGGCCCGGCTCCAGGCGCTCCAGTCGCTCGACGAGTCCGTCGCGGAGACGGTCACCGCACTGGACCGGCGGGGGGTGCTCGACGAGACCCTGATCGTCTTCGCCTCCGACAACGGCTGGCTGCTCGGTGAGCACCGCGCCGAGAAGAAGATCCTCCCCTACGAGGAGTCGCTGCGGGTCCCGCTGCTCGTGCGCGGCCCGGACCTGCCCGCCGGCGTACGACGTCACCAGCCGGTCGGCATCGTCGACGTCACCGCCACCGCGCTGGCCGTCGCCGGCGCGACCCCGACCAAGCCGCAGGACGGCGTCTCCCTGTCCGGGCTGGCCCGCGACCCGCGGCGGCTGGCCCGGCGGGTGATGCCGATCGAGTCCGGCCCGGTCCCGGCGGTGCAGGGCAAGCACAACACGGTGCAGCCGGCCTGGTACTACCGCGGGGTCCGCTCCTCGCGCTGGTCCTACATCGCCTGGCAGCTGAACGAGGGGATCGAGGAGGAGTTCTACGACCTCGACCGCGACCCCTACCAGGAGACCAGTGCCCACGGCACGGAGAGCGCCGCGCTCGAGGCCGCCCGGGTCGCTCAGCAGCTGCTCCAGGACTGCGTCGGCCAGGCCTGCGTGATGGAGCTTCCTGCGGCCGTGGAGGACGGCTCCCCGCGGCCCGGCCCGGCTGGTGACACCGTCCGCCCACAGGTCGGCGTCGTCCGCGCCCCGAAGGGCTGGATCCGCAGCACCCGCGCGGTGGTCCGCTACACCGCGTCGGACCGGACCGACCGGGCGCGAGCCCTGTCGCACTGGTGCAGCCACCAGGCCCGGGACTGTGACGGCACCGCGACGCTCCACCTGTCCGGGGAGGGCAGGCACAGCTGGACCATCCACGTCACCGACCGCGCCGACAACGTCGGCAGCGCCTACGGCAACCTCGGCGTCGACCTGTTCGCGCCCCGGGTGCGCAGCACGCACCCGCGCGACGAGGTCCGCGACGGAGGCCGCGCCCGGCTGGGCTGGAAGCTGAAGGACACCGCGTCGGGGGTGAAGCGGGTCGACACCCGGATCCGCACCGTCGCCCTCGACGGTCCACCGACCCCGTGGGCCTACCCCGCCCGGATGCAGAACCGCAAGCGCCCGGTCCGCGCCGTCGCCCTCCCCCGCGACAACGCGACCGTCTGCGTCGAGATCCGGGCCCGGGACCGGGCCGGCCGACAGACCCGGTGGACGCAGGTGCAGTGCCGCGCTCGGGCCATCGACGCGGCCGCGCTCGTGCCCGACACCGAGGCTGCCTGGAAGAGCGTGGCCCGTCAGGGCTGGTACGCCGGCACCGGCACGACCGCGCGGACCCGGGGTGCGGCACTGACGGTGCCCAGCACCGGTCCGGTCGGCCTCGTGCGGGTCGTCGCCCGCGCCGGCGCGGGGATGGGTCGCGTCCGCGTCGAGGTCGGCGGGAAGACCGTCGGCCGGATCGCGCTGGACCGTGCCGGCCGGGGGCTGCAGGAGTTCGTCCTGCCGACCGCGGGCAAGGCCGGGCCGGTGACCGTGACGGTGACCAGCAAGGGCCGGCCGGTGTGGCTGGACTCCGTCGGCGTGATCCGTCGCGCCGGCAGCTGACGCCGGCAGGACCGAACCGGTCGCGCGGCCGCCCCCTACACGGCCGCGCGACCGAGCCGAGCTCCTGTGGTGGGCGTCACCTGCTCAACGACACCGCCGGCCCGGAGGTCACGCACTCGGGCCCCCGGGGGCGGCTGCGGCGGGACTGCCGGCTGTCTGACCGTGTACGCCGTGGGCAACGGCACGTTTCGCGGAGGGCCCTGCTGGAAACTCTCCCAGCACCATGAAACTGAAGCAGCGGGCGCGCCACGCCAACCGGTACCGCCAGATCGCGACGCTCCTGGTGCGCCACGGCCGCGGCGACCTGGTCCGCTCCGCCGGGATCGACGGCGTGCTCGACGACGAGCAGCTCGAGCACGGCGACCCCGAGGCGGCCGCGAGCCTGGCCGACGACCTCGAGGCGATGGGGCCGACCTTCGTCAAGCTCGGCCAGCTGCTGTCCTCGCGGGTGGACCTGCTCACCCCCGCCTACATCGAGGCGCTGTCCCGACTGCAGGACAAGGTGGAGCCGTTCGACTTCGAGCGGGTCGAGGAGATCGTCAGCGAGGAGCTCGGCGTGCGGCTCTCCAAGGTCTTCCCGACCTTCGACCACCGGCCGCTCGCCGCCGCCTCGCTCGGTCAGGTGCACCGAGCCACCCTCCGCGACGGGCGCGAGGTCGTGGTCAAGGTGCAGCGGCCGGGGATCCGGCGGCAGGTGCTCGACGACATGGAGGTGCTCGCCGACCTCGCCGAGCTCGCCGACACCCACACCGACCTGGGTCGGTACGGCCTGGCCGACCTGCTCGAGGAGTTCCGCAAGTCCCTGCTCGACGAGCTCGACTACCGCCGCGAGGCGGACAACCTGGTCACCATCGGCGGGATCCTCGCCGAGCGCGAGGCGATCGTGGTGCCCAAGCCGTACCCCGACTACTCCAGCAGCCGGGTACTCACCATGGAGTACGTCGACGGCAGGAAGATCACCGACCTCGGGCCGCTGGGCCGGCTCGAGCTCGACGGCGCACCGCTGGCCGACGAGCTCTTCTCCGCCTACCTCGAGCAGGTCCTGGTGCAGGGCATCTTCCACGCCGACCCGCACCCGGGGAACGTCCTGGTCACCTCCGACGGCCGGATCGCGCTGCTCGACATCGGCATGGTCGCGCGGATGGCGCCGGCGTACCGCGACCGGCTGGTGAAACTCTTCCTGGCCCTCGCCGACAGCCGCCCCGACGAGGTCGCGCGGGTGGCGCGCACCATGGGCGAGGAGCTGCCCGACTTCGACCCGGTGCTGTTCGAGCGGGCGGTCACCGAGGTCGTCGGCCGCTCCGCGGACGCCGCGCTGGCCGACCTCGACGTCGGCGCGATGGTGCTGCAGCTGACCCGCAAGGCCGGCGAGGCCGGGCTGAAGATGGACCCCGAGCTGGTGATGCTCGGCAAGACCCTGCTCAACCTGGACCTGGTCGCGGCCACGCTCGATCCCGGCTTCGAGCCCCGCGAGGCCCTGCGCCGGCACACCGCCGAGCTGATGAAGAGCTCGATGAAGACCTCGCCGGCGGCGATGTTCGCCACCGTGCTGGAGGCCAAGGAGTTCGTCGAGTCGCTGCCCGGCCGGGTCAACCGCGCCTTCGACGCGATCGGCGAGGGCCACTTCGAGCTGCGCGTGAAGGCCTTCGACGAGGACGAGTTCCTGCGCGGCCTGCACAAGCTGGCCAACGTGATCGCCGCCGGCCTGATCCTCGCCGCGATGATCCTGGCCTCGGCGTTCCTGGCCCGCTCCGGTGACGGCGGCGCAAGCTGGGAGAACCGGATCGCCCTCGTGGTGTTCGTCGTCTCGGTCATCGTCGCCCTGCTCATGCTCTCGCGGATCGCGCTGCAGACCCGGCACATCCGCAGCCACCGCCGCACCTGACCCCTTCCCAAGGTCGCTGCCCGACCGCTAGGTTTCCCGAGCGTCCCACGGTGGGACGGGGGGAGGCACTGGTCTCGAGGAGACACAGGTGTCCAAGCGGTTCCGGCAGCGCTCGCTGCCGTCTCGGGTTCGCGGGCCGGTGCTGGCCCTTCTGTCCACGCTCGCCCTGGTCGCCGGCACGCTCGGCCTCAGCGTCGCGCCGGCGCAGGCCGACGGCCCGGGCGTCGGCACGCCGTGGGTCGTCACGCTCGGCGACTCCTACATCTCCGGCGAGGCCGGCAGGTGGGCGGGCAGCTCCAACGACTCGGCGTCGTACGCCGACGCGCTCGGCCCCACGGCGTACTTCGACAACGCCGCGGGCACGGCCGAGCAGATCCCCCGCTGCCACCGCAGCAGGTCCGCCCAGGCCCACATCGGTGGCGGGGTGAACGGCCTGAACCTGGCCTGCTCCGGCGCCAGGGCGGCGACGTTCTGGGACGGCAACGACCGGTTCAAGCCGGGCCTGGACTTCTACGACGACGGCGCCGGCCACATCGGCCAGGCCAAGGCGCTGCAGCAGTTCGCCGCTACCCACAACGTGCGCATGGTGGTGGTCTCGGTCGGCGGCAACGACTTCAACTTCGGCTCGATCGTGCAGACCTGCGTGACCAACTTCCTCACCTCGCCGACGTGGTGGAAGGACTACTGCTCCGACGACGGCGACGTGACGTCGAACTTCACCAGCAGCAACGTGGCGGCGGTGCGGGCCAAGATCAAGACCGCCTACCAGAACGTCCGCACCGCGATGCGCAACGCCGGCTACGGGGACTCGTCGTGGACGCTGCTGGTGCAGAACTACCCCTCCCCGCTGCCGCGCTCGGGCGGGATCCGGTACGCCGAGAGCGGCTACACGCGCCAGGACACCGGCGGCTGCGGGTTCTGGAACCGAGACCTGGACTGGGCCAACGACACGGCGCTGCCGACGATCAACAACACGGTGTTCGCCGCGCTCGGCGACGCCGCGATCGGCAACAGCCGCACGCTGGACCTCTCCTCGGCGTTCAACGGCCGGCGGCTGTGCGAGAACACCGTCGGGCTGTACGAGGAGAAGGGGCTGACGAACTGGACGCAGGCCGGCGCCGTGGACAAGACCGAGTGGATCAACCAGATCCGCACGGTCAGCACGGTCGGCGACAGCCCGTACTACGTCCAGGAGTCGCTGCACCCGAACTACTGGGCCCAGCTGGCCACCCGGTCCTGCGTGCGCCAGGCCTACAACGGCGGTACGCCGCGCAGCGGCCGTTGCACGATCAGCGGCACCGGCCTCGTCAACGGCGAGCCGCGGATGTCACTGGGTTAGCGGCCGGTCAGCGAAAACGGCAGATCCCGCCCACGCCGTCCTCCGGCGCGAAGCCGGCGTCGGGCGGGATCACCCGCACCTGGGCACCGGTGAGCAGCGCGGCACGGACGGCCACGTCGGTCAGCCGGCCGGTCCGCGGGTCCGGCCAGGTCGGCCCCGAGTCCCCGGCGGCGTGCACCTCGGTGGGCGCCTCACCGAACCAGGCCTCGGGTTCCTCCGGGGACGGGCTGTCCACCAGGAGGGTGCCGACCCGGGAGTGGGCGAGCGCGTCGAGGGTCTCCTTGGCGCCGGTGACGCTGAGCCCGTTGGGCGAGCTGCCCTCGAGGTAGGTCTGCCACAGCGCGGCCGTCTGCTCCCGCACCGTCTCCTCGACGGCACGCGCCACCGCAGCAGCGTGCGCCTCCCGCGACCCGTCGTTGGCGCGGCTGCCGGTGACCTTCTTGATCGCGACCGTCTTGCGGACCCAGTCCGGCAGCCGGTCCAGGAGCAGCTGGCTGGCCCGCACGTCACCGGAGACCACGAGCACCCTGCCCTCGACCCGGTGCAGCGCCTCGGCGACGGCCTCCGCGACCGCGGCGGCGTTGTGCGCCCACGAGTCCTCGGCCCGGTGCTGGAAACGCCCTTGCGACAGCAGGCCGCCGGCGTCGGTCCGCTCGATCTCGTCGTCGGGACCCTCGACGGTGCTGTGCCCGGGGGCGTTGCCGCGGCCGATCGAGCTCTCCAGGTCCGCACCGGTGCGGTCGATGACCACCGACACGTACGGCGGACGCTGCTGGGACCACGCCAGGAGCGGCACCAGGTGCGCCGGCGCGCCGAACCGGGCGACGTCGTCGCCGTCGAGCTCGGGGAGCGTGACCAGGGCGAGCACCTGACCTGCCTGGGCGAAACCGGCGACCTGCCCCGAGCCGCGGGCCGCGCGCGCCGACGCGGGTGCGGCGAGCGCCGACTCGAGCACCTTCACGGTCTCCTCGTCGGCCCCCTGCTCCCGCAGCGTGGCCGCCAGCGGGCGCCACCGGGTCTCCCAGGACAGCTGGTACTCGTTGGCCACGTCCGGGCCGGAGCCGAGGTAGACCGCCGCGATCGGTGCGACCGGTCGGAGCACGGCCTCGAGCGTGCTGTGGTTGATCTGCTGCTCCAGGACTGTCACGACAGCCACCTCCTCGACCGATGCCTTCCTCCATCACCCCGCAGGGCAGGCGCATCCGCCAGGGCCGTCCGACCCTTGTTGCCTCAGCCGGCCCCGGAGATCCCGTCGAACAGGGTCCGGCTGACCAGCTCCCCGGCCGCGGCCGGCTCGATCAGGCCGGCGTCGGCGGCACGGGCCGCCGAGACCAGCAGGTTCACCAGGACCATCCCGGCCCAAGCGGGGTTGCCTGCGGGGCTGCCCTTCTTGTGCGGCTCCGCCGCCGCCCTGGCGACCAGCCCGAGCAACGGCGCGAGCACACGGTCGCGGGCGGCCACGAACTCCGGGTCGAGGTCCGCGCCCTCGGCGAGCAGCACCCGGAACCGCATCCCGAGCGGCACCAGCACCTCCGCCGCACGACGTACCCCCTCCCGGGCCGGCACGTCGTCGAGCGCAGCCTCCCGGAGCGCGGCCTCCGCACGCGACAGCGCCTCGGCACGGATCGCATCCCGGAGGGCCTCACGGCTCGGGAAGTGCCGGTACAGCGTGGCCCGACCGAGCCCCGCCCGCCGCGCCACCTCACCCAGGGACGCGCTCGGGTCCACGGCCAGGACGTCGACGGCTGCGTCGAGGATCGCGCCGCGGTTGCGCAGCGCGTCTGCCCGGTCGCCTCCCTCCATGCGGCTCACTCTACGGTCCTCCCTCTTGATCCGTGGTGTAGCCTACCCGATAACTGAGACATCAATGTCTCACTTCGTCCCAGGAGGCAGCCATGCCAGACCCACTCACCCAGGAGGCGTGATGCTGCACGCACTCGCCTCCTTCTCCGTCCGCCACCGCTGGTTCGTCGTCCTGGCCTGGCTGGCGCTCGTCGTCGGCGCGACCGTCGCCGGCCAGAACCTCGGCGGCTCGTTCAACAACGACCTCTCGGTGGAGGGCACCGACTCGCAGGCCGCCTACGACACCCTCGCCGGCGAGTTCCCCGAGATGTCCGGCGACGGCATGCAGGTCGTCGTGCACTCCCCCGACGGCGTCACCGACCGCGAGGTCCGCGACGCGGTCGAGACCGCGCTCGCCGAGGTGCGCGGCCAGGACGGCGTCGCCGCCGCCGAGTCGCCGTACGACGCCCGGCAGCCGATGGTCTCCGCCGACGAGACCACCGCGATGGCCACGATCCGCTTCGACGAGCGCGCCAAGGACATCGACGACAGCCAGATCGCCGACGCCCAGGACGCCTTCGACGACGTCCCCGCCCAGGTCGAGTTCGGCGGTCCGGCACTCGACGGCGAGTCGGGACCCTCCGGCAGCGAGGTGATCGGCCTCGCCGCTGCGGTGATCGTGCTGCTGCTCGCGTTCGGATCCGTCTTCGCGATGCTCGTCCCGCTGTTGACCGCGGTGATGGCGCTCGGCCTGGGGATGGGGCTGATCCACCTGCTCGCCGCCGAGGTCTCGATCGGCACCGCCGGGCCCGTGGTGGCGGCCATGATCGGGCTCGGCGTCGGCATCGACTACGCCCTGCTGGTGGTGACCCGGCACCGCGAGGGGCTGGCCGCGGGCCGGCCGGCCGCCGAGTCGATCCCGGTCGCGCTGGCAACCGCCGGCCGGTCCGTGCTCGTCGCCGGCACCACCGTGATCATCGCGATCCTGTCGCTGTACCTGATCGGGATCCCGTTCGTCGCCACCCTCGGCCTGGCCAGCGCGATCACCGTGGTTACCACGCTGCTCGCCGCGGTCACCCTGCTCCCCGCCCTGCTCGGCATCTTCGGCGACCGGCTCGACCGGTTCCGTGTCCGCCGTACCCGCCTCGACCACGGCGAGGGGCACGTGAGTCGCTGGCACCGGTGGACCCGCCACGTCCAGCGCAGGCCGTGGCCGTACCTGCTCGCCTCGGTCGCGCTGCTGCTCGCGATGGCCGCACCGCTGCTGGACCTGCGGCTCGGCACCGCCGACGACGGGTCGGCCCCGGAGGGCAGCACCGAGCGCGCCGCCTACGGGCTGGTCGAGGAGGCCTTCGGCCCGGGCTGGACCGGCCCGCTGCTGGTCACCGCGGAGTACGACGACCGGGCCGACGCCGCGCAGGGGATCGGCACGCTGCGCGACAAGCTGCTCACCATCGACGGCGTCGAGCAGGTCGGCCCACCGCGGTTCAGCGAGAACGGCGAGGTGGCCCTGCTGACCGTCGTGCCCAGCAGCTCGCCCGACGACGCCGAGACCGAGGCCCTGGTCGAGACGATCCGGGCGACCTCGACCGACGCCGAGATGCACGTCGGCGGCGCCACCGCGACCTCGATCGACCTCGCCGACAAGCTCGAGGAGCGGATGGCCTGGTTCATGGGCTTCGTCGTCGCGCTCAGCTTCCTGCTGCTGATGGTGGAGTTCCGCTCGATCTTCGTGCCGGTCAAGGCCGCCCTGATGAACCTGCTGTCGGTGGGCGCGGCCTACGGCGCTGTGGTGGCCGTCTTCCAGTGGGGCTGGCTGGCCGACCTGATCGGCGCCGAGCCGGGGCCGATCGAGTCGTTCGCGCCGATGATGCTGTTCGCGGTGCTCTTCGGTCTCTCGATGGACTACGAGGTGTTCCTGCTCAGCCGGGTGCGGGAGGAGTACCTGCGCACCAACCGGCCCGGCCCGGCGGTCGCCGACGGGATCGCGGCCACCGCCCGGGTGATCACTGCGGCTGCCGCGGTGATGGTCGTGGTCTTCTCCAGCTTCCTGCTCAACGACGAGCGGGTGGTCAACCTGTTCGGGTTCGGCCTGGCGGTCGCGATCGCGATCGACGCGACCGTCGTACGGCTGGTGCTGGTGCCGGCCACGATGGCCGTCGCCGGCCGGGCGGCCTGGTACATGCCGCGCTGGCTGGACCGGCTCCTGCCCCGGGTCTCGCTGGAGACCGAGCCGCCGGACCCGATCGAGTCCGAGCTCGAGAAGCTCGTCGCCGTCGGCGCGGTGGCACCGGTCACCACGTCAGGCGCCGGCGCGGCCCCCGGACCGGCCGACGGCCCACCCGCGCTCGGCCCGGTCGACGCGCTGCACGCACTGGAGCGCGCACTCGCCGAGAGTCGGCTGCTCGAGGAGCAGCACGTCGCGCTGCAACGCGAGCACGCCGCGCTGCTGGAGGAGTACGACGCCCTGGTGACCGCGCTACGCACCCTGCGCCGGGTGGTGGCCGGCGACCGAGCCGACTGACCCCTCCTCTCTTGTAACGCGGGGTTATGGACGCAACACACGCGGCATGCCGTGGGTGAAGCGTCCATAACCCCGCGTTACTTGAAGTCAGGTGAGGAGGGTGTCGCCGAGCCAGCCGCCGTCGGTGGACCCCGGCAGGATCGCGAACACCGCCGAGCCGACCGCGGTGGTCCACTCGTTGAGCAGGTCGGCCATGTCGAGCCGCTGCTGCATCGGGGTGAACTGGCGGGCGATGTCGGCCTGGTGGCTGAGGAAGAGCAACCCGCTCTCCACACCGCCTCGACCGTCGTCGTGGGTGTAGTTCAGCCCCTTGCGGAAGATCCGGAAGCCGTTGTTCATCGTCGGGTGCGACAGCCGCGCGTGCGCGCGCATCGCGATCACCGGCCGCCCGCCCTCGGTGGCGGTCAGGTCGAGGTCGTCGCCCTCCTCGCCCCCGGTGAGCGGCGCCCCGTCGGCGAGCCGGCGCCCGATGGAGGCCTCCTGCTCTGCGCGGGTGACGGTGTCCCACAGGTCCAGGTCCATCGCGATCCGGCGCAGCACGAGCGTGGTGCCACCGGCGAACCAGCCCGGCTCCTTGGCCCAGACGGTCTCGTCGAACACCTTCGTGCCGGGGGCCGGGTTGGCGCTCCCGTCGACCTGACCGAACAGGTTGCGACCGGTCGCCGGGGACCCGTCCTTGCCGAAGCCGTTCCAGAAGCCGCTCTGCCGCCAGCGCAGCCGGGCGAACGGACCGGCGTCGGCGACCAGGCGGCGCACGGCGTGCGCCACCGACGTGCCGTCGTGCGCGGCGACCACCAGCAGCAGGTCCCCGCCGGACCAGCGCTCCTCGAGCCGGTCGTGCTTCATCGGGGGGATCTCGTGCAGACCCGGCGGCCGGGCGTCGGTGAGCCCATCGAGGCCGAACACCCCCGGCCCCCAGCCGACGGTCACGGTGAGGTCGGCGTTCGGCACGGCCAGCTCCGGTGCGGTGTCACCGGGGGCGGCGCGGCCGGCCATCAGCGCCACCACGTCGCCGGTCCACAGCCGCATCAGGCGGCCGAGCGCCTCGGCGTCGGTGTCCGGCAGCAGGTCGAGCGCGACGAGCTCGGTGAACCGCTGTGTCGGTGTCGTGATCCCGGCCTGGTGCACGCCGTACGGACTCACCGTGGCCATCGGTGTCGCCGGACCGCCGACGGCGGGCTGCTCCTGGCCGATCGCGAGCGCGGTGAGCGGCGCGGACGCGGCCGCGCCGGCGGCGGCAGCTCCTACGTAGCCGAGGAACTGCCGCCGCGACGACGCGGACCCGGTCACGGGGTCGCCGAGCCGCTCGGGCTCACCGACTCGTCCATGGAGTCCATCGGCTGCTCGGACTCCATCGCACCCTGCGACGCTTCCGCCGACGGGTGCGCGTGCGGGGCGTCGGACTCGTGGTAGTGGCCCTCCTCCTCGGTGAACTCCTTCACCGGCACGGTCAGCTCCTCGGTGCTGCCGTCGGAGAACTCCAGCACGAGCTCGACCTCGTCGCCGGGGGCGAGCTCCTCGGTGAGGCCCATCAGCATCACGTGGTTGCCGCCGGGCATGAGCACCTGTCCGAAGCCGGCCGCGATGTCGAGGCCGCCCTCGATCTTGCGCATCACCATCGAGCCGTCGACCATCGCCATCTCGTGGATCTCGGTCATCTTGGCCACCGGTGAGCTGGCGCCGGTGAGGGTGATGTCGTCGGCGCCCTCGTTGTCGATGGCCATGAACGCGCCGGTCATCGACGGGTCGTCGGCCTGGGTGGTGGCGCGGACCCAGGCGTCGGAGACGACCACCGACGAGCCGGAGTCCTCGGCCGCGGTTGCGGCGGCCTCGTCGGGGCCGGTGCCGCAGCCGGTGGCGGCCAGGAGCAGCGCTGCGCCCAGGGCGGCGGCCCCGGCGAGGCGGGAACGGGCGGTCGTCGGCACGTGCGGGGTGGAACGGAGCTTGCGTACGGTCATGAGTGCTCTCCTCGAGCGAAGTGGGGTGCCGGCGCACGCCGGTCGGCGGCACGCCGGGGCCGCGCGGTAGGGCGGCAGGGGCGGTTCAGGCTGCGAGGAGAGCCGGTGGCCCGCGGTGGGCGACGACGTGGTGGAGCAGGTGTGGGAGGGGTACGACGTCCCGCCGGCTGGCCACGACCACCGGGGAGCCGTGCACCCGCTCGTGCAGCGCGGCCGCCCAGTGCCCGAGCACGAGCAGCAGGGCGTGCTCGGCGAGGTCGTGCAGGCGCGTGGTGGAGAGCACGAGCACGGTCCACAGCGCGCGCTCGCCGACCGCGAGCCAGACGCCGAGGCCGGCGACCACGACGAGGTGGGCGAGCAACATCGCCGGCGACTGGCCGGCGAGGTGGTCGACGAGGTGCGACCAGCCGGCGTGAGCGGCGGAGGGGGTGCCGGACTGGGAAGCGGCGTGGCCCGCAGCGTGACCGGCGAGGTGTTCCGCCGCCGCTCCGGACGCCGCCGAGGCCGTGAGCTGCTCGAGCGTCGCGGCATGCATCGCGGCGACCTGGTCGAAGTAGCTCCCGGTGCGCTCGGCCACCGTGGCGGGCACCGCGGGTGTGGGCGCCGCAGTCCCGAGGGGGCCGGTCGCGGCTGCGACACCGGCCGAGGCACCGCTCCCGGCCGCGGCACCGTGCCCGGCCGCGGCATCGTGCCCGGCGAGCAGCGTGAGCACGCCGTGGAGCGCGGCCTGTCCGGCGACCAGCAGCGACACGAGCCGCAGCGGCGACGCCTGGTGGGTCAGGAACGCCGCGGAGGCCACCGTCGCGGCCGCGAGCAACCCTGCCATCGCGAGCGGCCCGGGCAGCAGTCCGTCGGCGCTGACGTGGCCGACGACCGACGCGGTCAGCACGACCGTTGCGAGCAGCGCGGCACGCGCCCAGAGCAGCGCGGGCGTCGCCCGGGTCGTTCCGGTCATCAGCTGGTCCCCACGGTGGTCGGCGCCGGCCCGGCGCGCACCCGGGGATTCTACCGAGGTCCGCGGCGGCGGCCGGACCCGCGGCACTAGCCTGGACCGGACCCGCGGTGCCGGAACCCTGGCACCGATCACGGGGAAGCAGAGGAGGAACCGTGCGCGTCGCCGTCGCCGGAGGGACCGGACTCGTCGGGAGGATGGTCGTCGCCGCGCTGGAGCGTGAGGGCCACACCCCGGTCGTGATCGCCCGCTCCCAGGGCGTGGACCTGGTCAGCGGGCGGGGCCTGGGACCGGCCCTGGAGGGCGTGACCGCAGTGGTCGACACCAGCAACGTCACCACGACCAGCCGCCGGGGCTCGGTGGAGTTCTTCGCCCGCGCGACCGCGAACCTCCTCGACCAGGCGACCCGCGCGGGGGTGCAACACCTCGTGGTGCTCTCGATCGTCGGGATCGACCGGGTCGACTTCGGCTACTACGAGGGCAAGCGCCGCCAGGAGGAGCTGGTGCGCGCCGGCTCCGTGCCGCACACGATCCTGCGAGCCACCCAGTTCCACGAGTTCGGCCAGCAGCTCCTGGACCGGATGCCGGGGCCGGTCGCCGTGGTGCCCCGGATGCGCTCCCAGCCGGTTGCCGCGTCGGAGGTCGCCGACGAGCTCGTCCGGCTGACCACCGGCCCCGCCCTCGGCGACGCACCCGAGCTGGCAGGGCCCGAGGTGCACGACATGGTGGACCTGGTGCGCCGCCAGGTCCGGCACAACGGCGACCGGCGGCTGGTCGTCCCCGCCCGGCTCCCCGGAGCGGTCGGCCGCGCGATGGCCGGCGGCGGCCTCTTGCCGACCGGGCCGGGCCCGCGCGGGTCGGTCACCTTCGACGAGTGGCTCGCCGGTGTCTAGGTGCAGGTACTCAGCCGCAGTTGAGCCCATCGGCCCTGCCCGGGCGGATGCGCGGGATGGGTCAATGGCGGTATGACCAGATACGCCGACCCCGAGCGGTGCCCTGACTGCGGGACCGCGATGCCGTTCGGCTCGCCACGCTGCCCGTCTTGCGGACTGTCGCTGCAGGGCCCGCTCGCCGCGCAGCTGTTCACCACGTTGAGCACCGCCGACGACCTGCTCGTCCGGCTCCGGACCGCTTCGGCGCACCCCGCCGTCCCGGTGGGCGCCCCGGTGGGCGCGACGACATCCGCCCCGTCGGGCGTCCGGCCCGGCACGCCGACACCGACGCCGCCCGGAGTCCGGTTCCCCGGCCCGAGCGGAGCACCGGTGCCCCCCGTGCCGACGCCGCCGTTCCGGCCCGAGCGGGTCCGGGGCGCCTCGGTGCCGAAGATCCTGCTGGCGCTCGGGGCGCTGTGCCTGCTGGTGGCGGCACTGGTCTTCCTCGCGGTCGCCTGGTCTGCGATGGGCGTGGCCGGACGCACCGCGACCCTCGTCGGGTTCACCGCGGTCACAGCAGGGCTGGCCGCCTGGACCGCCCGACGGGACCTGCGGGCTGCGACCGAGTCCCTCGGCGTCGTGGCCCTGGGCCTGCTCGCGTTCGACCTGTTCGGCGCCCGCGACGCGGGCTGGCTCGGCGACATCAGCACCGCCGGGTTCTTCGTCGTCCTCGGCGTGGTGCTTGCGGTGACCGGCGCCGGCGCGGGGCTGGCGGCGCGTCGGACGCCGGCCGGCGCCCTGGTCGGCGGGGAGGTGGTGGCCACCCTCGGCCTGCTCGTCGCCGCCGTCGGCGGGTCGGCCGGGGAGTGGGTCGCCTGGTCGGCGACACTGACCCTGACCGTCGTACTCCTGGGTGGTGCGACGCTCGCCGCAACGCGTCTGCGGCTGACCGCGCTGACCGCGGGTGCGGCGCTGCTGACGCTGGCGACCTGGGTGGTGCTCGCGATCGCTTCTTGGGACCGCGCGGTCTCCCACCCCTCCCTGACGCAGCTGTGGGCGGACCTCGAGATCTGGCCGCTGCTGGCGAGCGCCGCCCTGGCCGGCGCGCTCGCGCTCACCCGGCTGCCGCAGGTCGCCCGGTTGGCCGGCGTCTCCGCGGCGACCCTGGTGCTGGCTGCCGGGGTGCTGGCCCCGTTCGCCGACGAGACGCTCACCGCCCAGGCGGCTGCGGGTGCCGTGCTGGTCCTCGTGGTCGGCGCGCTCGCCGGGGTCGTCCCGCAGCCGTGGCGCCGCGGGCTCGGCGTGCCGATCGGCTTCGGACTGCTGTGGATGGTCGCCCTCGCCGTCGGGCTGACCTCGATCGCGCTCGAGCGCCTCGGGGAGGCCGGCACGGCGCTGTGGAGCGGCGCCGCCAGCGCCTCCCTGCCCGCCCGCACGGTGACGGGCTCGGACCCGGCAGGCTGGCTGCTGCCGCTGGCCGTGGCCGCCGTCGCGCTGGGCCTGCTCGGCCTGGCCCGGTCGTTCCCGTGGGCCGACCGCTCGGTCGGTCGGCTGACCGACTCCGACGGCCTGCTCGGAGCTGCCCTGGCCACCGGTGCGCTCACCATCGCGTTGTACGCCGCACCGATCTGGCTCGAGCTGGCCGTGCTCCTGCTCGCCGGCGCTGCGTTGACCGGCCGGGCCCTGCGCCGGGGCGGTCCGGTGCCGCTGACCCTGGCCGCACCCTTCCTCGGCCTCGGCCTCCTGGTCTCCCTCCACGCCACCGGTCTGACCCTGGCGGCGCTGGTGGTCGTGCTGCTCGCCGCGGGCGCGGTGCACCTGCGTCACCCGCGACTCGAGGTCAGCGTCGGCGCCGGCGCGCTGGTCGCCGGGGCGCTCACCGCCGTGGTGTGGACCGTCGGTTCCCTGGCCGCCGTGCACGGCGAGTGGCGCGCGGTGGCGGCCGTGCTGGTGCTCACCGCGCTGGTGCTGGCGACGCCGTACGTCGACCAGCGGCTGCGTGTGGCCGGCCCGGCGACGTACGCCCGGCTCGGGACCGAGGCCGGCGCCCTGGTCGGGGCCGGTGTCGTGTCGGTGGCCGGCGTGTGGTCCGTCGCGATCGCCGACGAACCGGCCTGGACCGCGGGCTACCTCACCCTCGTGGGCGCAGCCGCCTCGGCGATGGCCCTGCTCCGGGCCGACCGTCGCCTCGTCGGCTGGCTGGGCGGCTTCCTGCTGGCGGCGGCGAGCTGGGTCCGGCTGGCCGACATCGGCGTCGACGCGCCCGAGGCCTACACGCTGCCGTCGGCGGCGGCACTGCTCCTGGTCGGTCTGCACCACCTGCGGCGGGCGCCCCGCGCGAACACGTTCGTGGCACTCGGCCCCGGCCTGGCGCTGGCCCTGCTGCCCAGCCTGGTCTGGGTGCTCGCCGAGCCGATCGCCCTGCGGGCGGCCCTGCTCGGGCTGGCCTGCCTGGGGCTGGTCGTGGCCGGCGTGCTGCTGCACTGGGCCGGGCCGGTGCTGCACGGCGGTGTCGTCGGGGCGGTGCTGGTGCTCAGGCTGGCCACCCCGCTCGCCGAGGCGGTTCCGCGCTGGGCGCTGATCGGTGCCGCGGGCGCGCTGCTGGTGACCATGGGCATCACCTGGGAACGCCGGGTGCGCGACGCCCGGGCGGTCGCGGGCTACGTGCGCGGACTTCGCTGAGCATCGCGCAGTCGGTCGGGGGACCGCGCCGTCCCCCGACCGGCCGGTCCACGCCCCGTTCGGGTGACAGCGACGGATCCGGGGCGCACGAAAAAGGACCTAGCACCTTGCGGTGCTAGGTCCCTGAACGTCTGAACTGAGGTCCTGGCTGCCCCCCGGCGCCCCTTCCAAAGCCTCAACGTCCCCCCGGGATGATTCGGTCGAGCTCAGCTCTCATCCCCGCGACGCTGCTCGGGAACCATCCCGGTCAGCAGTTCGCGCACTTCGGACTCGCGATAACGGCGATGTCCTCCGAGAGTCCTGATCGAGCTCAGCTTGCCGGCCTTGGCCCACCGCGTGACCGTCTTCGGGTCAACGCGGAACATGGCCGCGACCTCAGCAGGCGTGAGCAGCGCCTCGGACTCAGGCGGTCGCACGTTCATGCGAACCTCCCTCACTGTCGGTACCCACCCAGACCAGGGAGGAGACCCTGGTCATGCACACCTCAATGGTGTCACTTATGAGAGTAGGCAGGGGCCAAAATTCGGACAATGGTCTCTATGGACCACTTAGTGGTCTGGACTGCCCAGACCCGGACACCCGAAAGTGTGACCGAGGTCGCACCCGGCCCGCGTTGTTCGTAGTCTAGGCCGTGACGGACGCACCACCCCTCGCGCTCGTCACCCACCCAGTCGCCCGCACCACCCCCGCGGGCCCGATGAGGAAGGGTCACCACCGTGACCGCATCAGAGCAGTCCGGCCTCGTGTTCGAGCGCGGCACCGGTCATGAGCAGGTCGTCTTCTGCCACGACGCCCCGACCGGTCTCAAGGCGATCATCGCCATCTACTCCACCGCCCTGGGCCCTGCCCTCGGCGGCACCCGGTTCTACCCCTACCCCAGCGAGGCCGACGCCCTCGAGGACGTCCTGAACCTGTCCAAGGGGATGGCCTACAAGGCCGCCCTGGCGGGCCTGGACCTCGGCGGCGGCAAGGCCGTCATCATCGGCGACCCGACGAAGCTCAAGACCGAGGCGCTGCTGCGCGCCTACGGCCGGTTCGTGGAGTCGCTGGGCGGCCGCTACTACACCGCCTGCGACGTCGGGACCTTCCCCGAGGACATGGACGACATCGCCCGCGAGTGCTCCTACGTCACCGGGCGCACCGAGCCGCACGGCGGCGCCGGCGACTCGTCGGTGCTCACCGCCTACGGCGTCTTCCAGGGCATGCGCGCCGCGGCCGAGGTGACCTGGGGCGCCCCGACCCTGCACGGGCGCACCGTGGGGGTGGCCGGGGTCGGCAAGGTCGGCCACCACCTCGTCACCCACCTGGTCGACGACGGCGCCGAGGTGGTCGTCACCGACGTGGACCCCGAGGCGGTGGCCCGGGTCCAGGCGCAGCACCCCGGTGTCCGCGCCGTCGAGGACACCGCGGCCCTGGTCCGCGAGCAGCTCGACATCTACGCGCCCTGCGCGCTCGGCGGCGCACTCGACGACGAGACCGTCGCGGTGCTCAGCGCCCGCGTGGTGTGCGGCGCGGCGAACAACCAGCTCGCCCACGAGGGCATCGAGAAGCAGCTGCAGGACCGCGGGATCCTCTACGCCCCCGACTACATGGTCAACGCCGGTGGCCTGATCCAGGTCGCCGACGAGCTCGAGGGGTTCTCCTTCGACCGCGCCAAGCAGCGCGCGGAGAAGATCTACGACACCACGGCCCGGGTGTTCGCGCTCGCCGCCGAGGAGGGTGTCCCCCCGGCCGTCGCCGCCGACCGGCTCGCCGAGCGCCGGATGGCCGAGGTGGGTCGCCTCCGGGGCATCTGGCTCGCCGACTGAGCTGCCCGTCGTACGGCGGCCGCCCCTCCCCTGCCGGGGACCGGAGGCGGCCGCCGGCGCGCGGACCGGCGCCAACCGCGCATGCGAAACCCGCGGGCCGTCACCTTCGTCGAGAAGGCGAGGACCGCGGGCTGTCGCGTGTCAGTGGCTGATCAGCGAGGTCAGTCGCGACGGCTGGGCTCGGAGTAGTCCGCCCACTCGTCGTACTCGTCGGGCTCGCCGGCGTCGTCCGACGCCTTGCCCGACTCGCCGTGCAGCTCCCGGGCCAGCGCGCTGAGGTCCGTCTCGTGAGAGCGGTACTTCAGGTCGCGGGCAACCTTGGTCTGCTTAGCCTTCGCTCGGCCGCGCCCCATAGGGTCGACCCCCTCGCACACTCGGCCGGAGTCACGAGCGGCCTCGAACGGCGCGGGGCGGGAGGCCCGTAGCCGACGAAGAGCCCGCGCGTCCGGTCTCTCGTTCGTATTCGTCCTGAGGCAAGGCTACCTGGCCCCTGGTGAACTCGCACATCCGTCCGGGAACCCGGACGGACCGAGTGGGTCACCAGCCGGCGTACTGCCCGGTGAGGGTGACCGAGCCGCCGCGGGCACCGGCCGGGTCGGGGGCGCTGACCTCGCCGGCGGCCCAGGACCGGATCCCGTAGCCGTCGAGGATCGTGATCGCGCGCTCGACGTCCTCGGGCGCGACCAGGGCGACCATGCCGACCCCGCAGTTCAGGGTCTTCTCCAGGTCGGCCAGCTCCATCGCGCCGACCTGACGGACCAGGTCGAAGACCGGCTGGGGCGTCCAGGAGGCCCGGTCGATGGTGGCGACCAGGCTGTCGGGCATGACCCGCTCGAGGTTGGCGGCGAGGCCGCCGCCGGTGACGTGGGACATCGCATGGGTGCCGGTGTTGCGGGCCAGGTCGAGGCAGGCCTTGGCGTAGATCCGGGTCGGCTCCAGGAGCTCCTCGCCCAGGGTCCGGCCGAGCTCGTCGACGTGGCGGTCCAGGGACCAGCCGGCCTTCTCCAGCAGGACGTGCCGCACCAGGGAGTAGCCGTTGGAGTGCAGCCCCGAGGAGGCCATCGCCAGCACTACGTCACCGGCCTGGACCCGGCCCGGTCCGAGCAGTCCGGCTGCCTCGACCACCCCGGTGGTGGATCCGGCGACGTCGTACTCGTCGGGGCCGAGCAGCCCGGGATGCTCGGCGGTCTCCCCGCCGATCAGCGCCGCGCCGGCCTGCACGCACGCCTCGGCGATGCCCTGCACGATCGCCGCGATCCGCTCCGGGACGACCCGGCCGGTGGCGATGTAGTCGGTGACGAACAGCGGCTCGGCACCCACGACGACCAGGTCGTCGACGAGCATCCCGACCAGGTCGAAGCCGATCGTGTGGTGCACGTCCATGGCCTGCGCGATGGCGACCTTGGTGCCCACGCCGTCGGCGGAGCTGGCGAGCAGCGGGTGGTCGTACTTCTTCAGCGCGCAGGCGTCGAACAGCCCCGCGAAGCCGCCGATCCCGCCGACCATCTCCGGGCGGCGGGCCTTGTCGATCCAGGTCTTCATCAGCTCGACGGCCTTGTCGCCGGCCTCGATCGAGACCCCCGCGGCCTCGTAGGTGCTGCCCGGGCTGGGCTGGTGCTGGTCGGGCATGCGGTCCTCTTCGGTCACGGGACGGGTCGGTCGGGACTCGGGACGGCGCTCAGGGCCGGTCGAGCGCGTCGGAGGCGCCACCTCCGCCGACCGAGGTGGAGACCCCGTCGGCGTCGGTGATGTCGGTGAGCTCGAGCAGGTGCTTGCCGAGGTGCTCCGGCTCGGGAAGCGCGACGGGGTAGACCCCGTCGAAGCAGGCCCGGCAGAGGCTCTCCTTCGGCACCGTGGTCGCCTCGACGAGCTCGTCGAGCGAGACGTACCCGAGCGAGTCCGCGTCGATGGAGCGTGCGATCTCGTCGGGGGTGAGGCCGTTGGCGATCAGCTCCGCGCGCGTCGCGAAGTCGATGCCGTAGAAGCAGGGCCACTTCACCGGCGGGCTGGAGATCCGCACGTGCACCTCGCGGGCGCCGGCCTCCCGGAGCATCCGCACCAGGGCGCGCTGGGTGTTCCCGCGCACGATCGAGTCGTCGACCACGACCAGCCGCTTGCCCTCGATGACGTCGCGCAGCGGGTTCAGCTTCAGCCGGATGCCGAGCTGGCGGATGGTCTGCGAGGGCTGGATGAACGTGCGGCCGACGTAGGAGTTCTTCACCAGCCCGGTGCCGTAGGGGATCCCGCTCTCCTCGGCGTACCCGATCGCGGCGGGGGTGCCGGACTCCGGCACCGGCATGACCAGGTCCGCCTCGACGGGGTACTCGCGGGCCAGCCGGCGGCCGATGTCGACGCGGACGCTGTGCACCCGCTGGTCGTTCATCAAGGTGTCGGGCCGGGCGAGGTAGACGAACTCGAAGAGGCAGTGCTTCGGCGCCGGCTCGGCGAAGTGCCGGCTGCGCAGGCCGTCCTCGTCGACGGCGACCAGCTCGCCGGGCTCGATCTCGCGGATGTAGGAGGCGCCGACGATGTCGAGCGCCGCGGTCTCGCTGGCGACGACCCAGCCGCGTTCGAGGCGGCCCAGCACCAGCGGGCGGATGCCCTGCGGGTCGCGCGCGGCGTAGAGCGTGTTCTCGTCCATCCACACGAAGGAGAAGGCGCCCTTCACGGAGGGGAGCACCTCGACGGCGTTCTCCTCCAGGCTCTTGTCGGGGTGGTGGGCGAACAGCGCGGTGACCAGGCTGGTGTCGTTGGTGGACTCCAGGCCGCGGGCGGGGATGTCGAGCTCGCCGTTGAGGTTCGGCAGGTCCGCGACCCGCTCGGCGAGCTCGCGGGTGTTGGTGAGGTTCCCGTTGTGGGCCAGCGCGATCGACCCGGTCGCGGTGGGCCGGAACGTCGGCTGCGCGTTGTGCCAGGTGCTGGCGCCGGTCGTGGAGTACCTCGCGTGCCCCACGGCGACGTGGCCCTGGAGCGAGGCCAGCGTGGTCTCGTCGAAGACCTGGGAGACCAGGCCCATGTCCTTGAACACCAGGATCTGCCGGCCGTTGCTCACCGCGATGCCCGCGGACTCCTGGCCGCGGTGCTGCAGCGCGTAGAGGCCGTAGTAGGTGAGCTTGGCGACGTCCTCGCCAGGGGCCCAGACGCCGAAGACCCCGCACGCGTCCTGCGGTCCGCGCTCGTGGGGGTCGAGGTCGTGGTTCAGTCGGCCGTCACCGCGGCGGGCATTCCCAGGCACACCGGAAGTCTACGGGCATGCCGGTGGGCAGGCCGAATCCCGCGGACATCCGTCTAGAACGTGGACGCCGGTCTCACATCCGCTCGGCGCCCGCCTTGATCGCGTCGCGGATCCGGTTGTAGGTGCCGCACCGGCAGATGTTGCGGATCTCGTCGAGGTCGGCGTCGGTGATCGAGCGGCCCTCCCGTCGTACCTGCTTGACCTTCGCGACCGCGGCCATGATCTGGCCCGGCTGGCAGTAGCCGCACTGGACCACGTCCTGCTCGAGCCAGGCCTCCTGCATCGGGTGCAGGTCCTTGCCGACGGTGTCCGGCAACCCCTCGATCGTGGTGATCTCGTCACTGCGCTTGAGGTCCCCGACGCGTACGGCGCACGGGTTGAACGCCTTGCCGTTGACGTGGGAGGTGCACGCCTTGCAGACGTTGATCCCGCAGCCGTACTTCGGGCCCTTGAGACCGATCACGTCGCGCAACACCCACAGCAGGCGGACGTCGGGGTGCACGTCGACGGTGACGACCTTGCCGTTGAGCTTGAAGGTATGTCTGGCCACGACGACTCCTAGTAGGTGAGCTTCAGCCCGTTGGTGGGCGACTGCGGGACGGGCGGGACGAACGACTTCGGCGTGAACGCCAGCGGGTCGTTGTGGTTGATCGGGAAGTGGGTCGGCATCGTCCCGGTGGCACGGCCGTAGGCGCAGGCCACGGCCGCGAACGTCGCCGCCACGCCGGCCTCGCCGGCGCCGCCGGGCTGGCCGCTGTCGGAGGGCATGACCACGACCTCGAGCTCGGGCGGCACGTTCCACTGCCGGGTGTAGAAGTAGTTGTCCCAGCTCGCCTCGAGGAAGCGACCGTCCTTCAGGTGCATGCTCGAGGTCAGCGCGAGCGCGATGCCGTCGGAGACCCCGCCCATCATCTGCGCCTCGAGGCCACGCGGGTTGACCACCAGGCCGGCGTCCACGGCGAAGACCACCTTGGTCACCCGCGGACCGGTGACCGCGTTGCGGACCCTGCGGTTGACCGTCTCCGGCCGGCAGTCGATCTCCACCAGGCAGGCAGTGACGCCCTTGTACTCCTTGTGGATCGCGATCCCCTGCGCCATGCCCTTCGGCATCCGGCGGCCCCAGCGGCCGACCTGCGCGACCTTGTCGAGCGCGTCGCGGGCCCGGTCGTTCTTCAGGAACGCGCGGCGGAACTCGTAGGGGTCCTGGCCGACCTCCTCGGCGAGCCGGTCGACCATCAGCTCCGAGGCACAGCGCACGTCCGGCGAGTAGATGTTGCGCATGCTGCCGGTGTTGAACCGGTCGTCGGTCTCGGTCAGCGTCTGGTCGACCACGCCGAAGTCGTAGGGCATCTCCTGGGTCAGCGCGAAGATCGTCTCGGCGAACGACAGGTTCCCTCCCACCGGCAGCTTGGCGGCCATCGCGCTGATGATCTCGCCGAGGCCGTGCGTGAAGTCGGTGGAGACCGAGGTGTGCCGCTGCTCGAAGGTGAGCACCTCCTTGCCCAGCACCGTGGCCCGGATCCGGCTGGTGCACATCGGGTGCGCCCGGCCCTGCCGGGGCTCGTCGGCGCGGTGCCACATCAGCTTCACCGGCTTGCCCATCGCCTTGGAGATCTGCGCGGCCTCGAGCGCGGCGTCGAAGAACAGCTTGCGGCCGAAGGAACCGCCGCCCTGCACGACGTGCACGGTGACCTTGTCCTGCGGCAGGCCGAGGGTCGCGGCGATCTCCTGCTGGGCGACGATCGGCGACTTCAGGCTGGCCCAGATCTCCGCACGGTCCTCGCGCACGTCGGCGACGGCGGAGTTGGGCTCCAGCGAGGAGTTGCTGCGGAAGTAGAACGTGAAGTCGGCCTCGACCGTCTTCGCGAGCGCGGGCACCGCGGGTACGGCGAGCGGCAGCTCGGCCTTCTTCAGCCCCTCGAGGATCGTCTCGTCGGACTCGCCCTCGACCGAGCCGGGGTTCCAGTCGACCTTCAGCGCCCGGATCGCGTCGATGCACTGGCCGTGCGTGCGGGCGCGCACCGCCACCCCGGTCGGCACCATCGCGACGTGGGTGACCCCGGGCATGCCCAGCACCTCGCGGCGGTTGCGGACCCGCTTCGGGGAGCCGTTCAGCGTCGGCGGCCGGCACACCATCGTGGGCAGCGCGCCCCGGACGTCGAGGTCGGTGGCGAACTCCTTGCGGCCGGTCACCGCGGCGAGCGCGTCGACCCGGTTGCGAGGCGTGCCGACCACCGTGAACTCGGAGGCGGGCTTGAGCTCGACGGCCACCCTGCGCGTGGTCGTGGCGGCCGCCCGGCCGGCGAGCTCGCCGTACGTCACGCTGCGGCCGTCGGGGGCGGAGATGACGCCGCCCTTGGCCTTCAGGCTCTCGACGGTGTCGCCGAGCACGGTCGCGGCGGCCTCGAGCAGCGCGCCCTTGGCGATCGCGGCCGCGACCCGGATCGGGGTGAACGTCGAGATCGTGGTGTTCGAGCCGCCGGTGAGCTGGTTGAAGAGGAGCTCGGGGCGCGCGTCGGCCAGCGTCACCTCGACCTTCTCCAGCGGCAGGTCGAGCTCCTCGGCGATCAGCATCGCCGTCGACGTGGTGATCCCCTGGCCGACCTCGGCGCGCGGCAGCGCGAACGACGCGGTGCCGTCCTCGTTGACCGTGACCGTGATCAGGTTCGCCGTCGGCCTCGTCGCGTCGGTGAGCATGTCGTTGAGGTCGTAGAGCTCAGGTGGCTGCGGCGCCGACGGCACGGCGGCCGTGGCGGGCTCGGTGAGGGCCAGGTCGGCTGCCGCGACGAGGGTCGCGGCGCCGATCAGGTAGCCCATGAAGCGTCGGCGGCCGACCTGGTGCGGCGTACCGGGGTCGGGGCTGGCGAAGCCGTTCTCGGGCAGGGCAGGGCGCTCGGTCATGCGCGGGTCCTCTCCGCGGGTCCCCCGGCTCACCGGGGCTGGTCGTGCTCCCTCTCCCGCTGGACAGAATGTCACGAAATGTAAAATCGCCCAAGCGGGTGGTCCCGAGACGGCGAGCCGCGCCGGAATCGTTCAGCTGAGCTGTTGTGACAGCCGTTCAGACGGATCGGCCGTCACAACCGTTCAGCTGAACGGGTGTGACGATCGTGGGCTCAGCGGCGAGCGAGGTTGTGCAGCAGGAGCGTCTCGGCGAGGCAGACCCGCTCGAACTCGGCGAGGTGCAGGCCCTCGTTGGCTCCGTGCGCGCGGGTGTCGGGGTCCTCGACCCCGGTGACGAGTACGGCGGCCTCGGGGAACGCCTTCTGGAAGGAGGCGATGAACGGGATCGACCCGCCCACCCCGATGTCGACCGGCTCCACCCCGTCCCACGCCTCGCGGAACGCGGCCCGGGCCACGTCGTAGACCGGCCCCTGCGCCTCGATCACGCCCGGCTGCCCGCTCTCGCGGCCCGGGGTGACGGTGACCTTCGCGCCCCAGGGAGCATGGGTCTCGAGGTGCCGGGTGAGCTTCTCCAGGGCCGCGGTGGCCTCGTCGCCGGGGGCCACGCGCAGCGAGACCTTCGCCCGCACCGAGGGGATCAGGGTGTTGCTCGCCTCGGCGGTCCGGGTGGTGTCCAGCCCGATGATCGAGATCGACGGCTTGGTCCACAGCCGCTCGACGGCGGAGCCCGAGCCGATCAGCGAGACGCCGTCGAGCACCGAGGACTCCGCCCGGATCCGGTCTTCCGGGTAGTCCACGTCGCTGGCCGGTCCGCTCACCAGGCCCTCGACCGCGACGTTGCCGTCGTCGTCGTGCAGGGTCGCGAGCAGCCGCACCATCGCCATCATCGCGTCGGGCACGAGCCCGCCCCACATGCCCGAGTGCACAGCGTGGTCGAGCGTGCTGACGCCGACGAACACGTCCACGTTGCCGCGCAGCGTCGTGGTGAGCGCGGGCAGGCCGATGTCCCAGTTCGTGGAGTCGGCGATCACGATCACGTCGGCGGCGAGGCGCTCCTGGTGCTCGGCGAGGAACGCCTCCAGCGTCGGGGAGCCGACCTCCTCCTCACCCTCGACGAACACCGTCACCCCGACCGGCAGGTCGTCGCCGAGAGCCCGGATCGCGGCGAGGTGCGCCGCGATCCCGGCCTTGTCGTCGGCCGCACCGCGACCGTAGAGCCGGTCGCCGCGCTCGGTCGGCTCGAACGGCTCGCTCTCCCACAGCGCACGGTCGCCCACGGGCTGGACGTCGTGGTGCGCGTAGAGCAGCACCGTGGGCGCCCCCGCGGGAGCAGGCTTGCGCGCGACGACCGCGGGCGCACCGTCCCCGCTCGACAGGATCTCCACGTCGAAGCCCTCGGCCGTGAACAGCTCGGCGGTCGTCTCGGCGGAGCGTCGTACCTCGTCCTTGAGCGCGGGATCGGCGCTGATCGAGGGGATCCGGACGAGCCGCTCGAGGTCGGCGCGCACCGAGGGAAGCACGCGCTGCACGGCGTCGCGGAGGACGGAGGTGGCCGGGTCGGAGCTGGTCATGCCGCCCACCCTATGACCGGGCGGTCAGGCTCCGGCGACGGTCCCCGGCAGGGCGAGGTCGGCGACCTCGATCCGGTAGGTGCGGTACTCCACCGGGTGACCGTCCTTGTCCATCTCACGCCGCGACACGACCTGGAAGGCGAGCCCGTTGCTCTCGATCAGCTGCTCGAGGTAGCCGATGTCGGCGGTGGTGCCGAAGAACACCAGGATCCGGCCGTTGTCGGCGAGGTGCTCGCGCACGGTGGCGAAGAAGGCGGTCAGCGTCTGGTAGTCCTCGTCGGTGATCGAGACCTCGGCCCAGTCACGCGGCTTCATCCACCGGAACGGCGGGTCGAAGACGACCAGGTCGAAGCGTCCGTCGGCCTCCGCGAACAGGTCGCTGCGGCGGATGTCGATCCGGTCCGCGACGCCGTTGCGCTCGGCGTTGGCCTTCGCCGCCTCCACCGCGTGCGGGTTGATGTCCAGGGCCACCACGTCGGCGCCGCGCGTGGCGGCCAGGATCGCGTTCACGCCGCTGCCGGTGCCCATGTCGAGCACCCGCTCGTCGGGCTTCACCTCGTCGAGGACCACCCGGCCGAGCACGTCGGAGGTGCTCTCGATGACCTGCACGTGCGGCGGCACCACGAGGGTCAGCCCGAGGTACTCGAAAACCTCGCCCTCCTCGGAGACCTTCTTCAGGTACTCGTAGTGCTCGTCGTGCCAGGCCTGCATGCGGGCCGCCTCCTCCGCGGAGACGGTCGGCCGGTACGTCATCGTGCCTCCAGGAGGGGGAGCAGCGGGCTGAGGTCGGAGCGTTCGCCGGAGGCACTTACCCGCCCGGCACCGGTCGCATCCTCCCAGGTCAGGTCGCCGACGGCCAGCGCGATCCAGGTCGCCGGGTCGGTCTCCACCACGGCGGGCGGTGTGCCGCGGGTGTGCCGGGTGCCCTCGATGCACTGGGCCACGGCGTACGGCGGGACCCTGACCTCGACCGCGCCACCGGGCGCCTTCCCGACGAGCAGCGCCAGCAGGTGCTTGGTGAGCAGGCGCAGGTCCTCGCTCGCGGCGGTGCCCTCGTGGAACCGCGCGAGGGCGGCCTGCACGAGCGTGGGGTCGGCGGGTCGGAGGAAAACGGGCATGACGCCCAGTATCTCCGGCCGGGTCGTGGTCGCCGGTTGTCGGTCCCAGCCGCTAGGTTCGGGGCCACCACACGGACGGGGGAACCTGATGATCGATCTGCTTCGCAGGGCGGCGACCGCCGTCACGCTGCTGCTCGCGAGCCTGGCGTGGTCCGGCGCACCGGCGCAGGCCGCCACCCGGGTCACCCCCGGCAGCTTCACCGGCTTCGCCTTCGACACCTGTGTCACCCCCGACTCGGCGACGATGGACGTGTGGCGGACCGACTCGCCGTTCTGGGGGGTCGGGGTCTACCTCGGCGGGGAGGCCACGACCTGCGACAACAGCCTGCTCACCAGCGCCTGGGTGCAGCGCCAGTCCCGGCTGGGATGGCGGATCCTCCCGATCTGGGTGGGCCCACAGGCCGCCTGCTCCACGGTCGACTACGCCGCCGACATCTCCCCGGCCCCCGCCGGGTCCTACGCCGCCGCGGCGGCCCAGGGACGCGCCAACGCCGACGCGGCGGTCCGCGCCGCGAAGGCCGTCGGCATCGCCGCCGGCAGCACGCTCTGGTACGACGTGGAGGACTTCGCGCTCGACGACCAGGACTGCCGTCGCTCGACCCTGACCTTCCTGTCCGCGTGGAGCAAGCAGCTCCACCGGCGCGGCTGGGTCTCCGGCGTCTACAGCAACGTGGCCGCGGCCGTCGACGCGCTCGACTACGCCGACACCGTCTCCCCCGGCTCCTACGCCCTGCCCGACCAGCTCTGGTACGCCTGGGACAACGGCCGCGCCGACACGCGGGTCGACCGGCGTTGGGTGCGCGGTGACAACTGGACCCCGCATGCCCGGGTGCACCAGTACGCCTTGGACACCGTCGCCGAGTACGGCGGCGTCTCGATGCTCATCGACCGCAACTTCATGGACGTCGGCCGCGGCTCCGTCGCGCCGCGCGCACTTCCCACCTGCGGCGTCCGGGTCGACTTCGCCGACTACAAGCCGCTGCGCAGGGGCAGCACCGGCGCTCAGGTCAAGGCGGCTCAGTGCCTGCTGAAGAAGAAGCGGCTCTACCGCGGCCGTGTGCACGGGCGGTACGACGGCGCGACGGCGCGCGCGGTCCGCACCTTCCAGCAGCGGCGCGAGCTGCGGCGCACCGGCACCACGACCCCGGCGACCTGGACGGTGCTGCTGGCCGAGGGATCCAACCCCGTGGTCAAGCGTGGGTCGGTGGGCGATCCGGTCCGGCGGCTCCAGCGCGGGCTGACCGCGGCGCTCGACCGGCGGCTCCGGGTCAGCGGAGTGTTCGACGCGGCCACGACGGGCGCGGTGCTGCGCTACCAGCGGGCCCGCGGGCTTCCGGCGACAGGCGTGGTCACCCGCGCGACCTGGGCCGAGCTGGAGGCGGGCCACCGCTGAACGGCCGGTTCGGACGATCGGCCACGACGATCCCTTTACTCGTCGTAGGCTTGCGGCCTGTTCGTCCACGGGGAAAGACATCGCTTTGAACATCTCGGTCCTCCGGCGCGGCCTGCACCGTGCCGTCGTGCTCCTCACCGTCTCGCTGACCGCCGTCGCCGGGTTGGCCGTCGTCACCGCGCCGCCCGCCCAGGCGGCCAACCGGGTCACGCCGGGCAACTTCACCGGCTACGGCTTCGACCAGTGCATCACCCAGTCGCAGGAGGTGATGGACGCCTGGCTGACCTCTTCGCCGTACTGGGCCGTCGGCGTCTACATCGCCGGCGACAACCGCTACTGCGGTGACGACAAGCAGGTCAACCTCACCTCGGAGTGGGTCGCCACCCAGCTGCGCAACGGCTGGAAGGTGCTGCCGATCACGGTCGGCCCGCAGGCGTCCTGCTACCGCAACCCTTCGAAGAAGGTCCGCATCACCCCGGACCCGACCGACGACTACGCGGCCGCCCGGCTTCAGGGCCGGTTCGAGGCCGAGGACACGGTGCAGCGGGCGCAGGCGCTGGGCATCCGCCCGCGGAGCACGCTGTGGTACGACCTCGAGGCCTACGACACCGACAACGTGCGGTGCCGGGACTCGGCGCTGCACTTCCTGTCCGCCTGGACCCGCACCCTGCACAGCCTCGGCTACGTCTCGGGGGTGTACTCCAGTGCCGCGCGGGGGATCAACGCCCTCGACGACGCACGGGTGCTGGAGCCCGAGCGGTTCGTCATGCCCGACCAGGTGTGGATCGCCGAGTGGGTCAAGCCCGAGGACTACCGGACCCCGCCGCGGGTCTACCCGCCGACCTTGATGTCGCAGTACGTCCGTGACGACGGGTGGCTCCCGGGCGGCCGGATGCGGCAGTACCGCGGTGGGCACGACGAGACCTGGGGCGGCGCCACGGTCAACATCGACACCAACTACCTCGACCTCGGCCGCGGCACGCTGCCGGGGCGGGCGCCGCGGCTGTGCGGCGACACCCGGCTGGACTTCCCGCGCTACCGGCGGCTGGTCCGCGGCAACCAGAACGCCCAGGTGGCTGCACTGCAGTGCCTGCTGAAGCGCAAGAAGCTCTACGGCGGCAGGGTCAACGGCGTCTTCACCCCCGGCACCGAGCGGGGCGTGCGCCGGTTCCAGGAGGCCCGCGGGTTCCGCCCGCACGGCCGGATGCTGCGCAGCCACTGGACCGTGCTGCTGTCGGAGGGCAACACCCCGGTGCTCAAGATCGGCTCGGGCGGCAACGGCGTGCGTCGGGTGCAGCGGGCGCTGAACGCGACCATCCACGCCGGCCTGGCCGTGGACGGCATCTTCGGTCCGGCGACCACCAACGCCGTGCGTCGCTACCAGCGCGAGGTCGGCCTGCGCCGCACCGGCGTGGTCGCCCCGGACACCTGGGCGATGTTCCACACCGGCCGGCTCTGACACCCGGCCGGCCCGGCACCGAACCTGTCAGGCTGCGGTGCCGGACCGGCGAGTGGCCCGGGAGTGCACGGACGTGAACGTGCGCAAACCTGCACGCCACCGCGCGTGACCCGAGGCTGCACCTGTCGTTGGTCCGTCCGTTCGGCCGCCGACCCGGCGGCTCGTCTCGGATAGGACACGACCTTGCGCAAGATCTCGCTCGCGGCGACCGTCGCATGCACCCTGGCGGTCGCCGGCACCGCCCTCACCAGCACCGCCACCGCAGCCCCCGCCGCTGACGACCTCGGCTCCGGCCGCTACATCGTCGTCCTCGAGGACGGCGTGGCCGCCCGCGCCGTCGCAGCGGCGCACACCGAGCGGTTCGGCCTCGACCTCGGCCATGTGTACACCTCGGCGCTCAAGGGCTACTCGGCGACGATGCCCTCCTCGGTGGCCACCGTGCTGGAGAAGCTGCCGACGGTGGCCTGGGTGCAGCGCGACGGCGCCGTCTCCACGACCGCCCAGTCCACCCCGAGCGGGATCGACCGCGCCAACGCCGACGCCAGCCCGACCGCCGCGATCAACGGCTCGGACGAGCGCGTGGACGTCGACGTCGCGGTGATCGACACCGGCGTCGACCTCGACCACACCGACCTCAACGTCAACCGGGCCGGCGCCAGGAACTGCTCGCTGCTGTCCCTCAGCGCCAACGACGGCAACGGCCACGGCACCCACGTCGCCGGCACGATCGGCGCCCTCGACAACGGCGCCGGCGTGGTCGGCATGGCACCGGGCGCCCGGATCTGGCCGGTGAAGGTGCTCAGCGACCTCGGCACCGGGTTCAACTCCGACGTGATCTGCGGGATCGACTACGTCGCGGCCAACGCCGCCTCGATCGAGGTGGCGAACATGAGCCTCGGCGGCAGCGGCACCGACGGCGGCAGCTGCGGCGCCACCAGCGGCGACGCGATGCACGCCGCGATCTGCGAGGCCGTGTCGGCCGGGGTGACCTTCGTGGTGGCCGCCGGCAACGACGCCGCCGACGCCGCGAGCTTCACGCCCGCCGCGTACGACGAGGTGATCACCGTCAGCGCACTCGCCGACTTCAACGGCCTGCCCGGCGGCGGCGCGGCCGCGACCTGCCGCGACGACGTCGACGACACCTTCGCGAGCTTCTCGAACTACGGCAGCGACGTCGACATCATCGCCCCCGGTGTCTGCATCACCTCGACCTGGAACGACGGGACGTACAACACGATCTCCGGCACCTCGATGGCCAGCCCGCACGTGGCCGGCGGTGCGGCGCTGTACGCCGCGAAGAACCCCGACGCCACTCCGGCCCAGGTGAAGGCGGCCCTGCAGAACGCCGGCTCGCTGGACTGGGACAACAGCGACGACCTCGACAGCACCAAGGAGCGGCTGCTCGACGTCAGCGTCTTCTGAGCCCGGCCGGTTCGCCGGCCGCCGCCGGCCGGTCACCGGGCCGGCCGAACGCACAACCCCCTCGCGCGGGTCTCGGGTCCGCACGAGGGGGTTGTGTCGTCAGTGGCGGGTCAGTCCGCCAGGGCCTGCGGCAGCGTGCCCGACCAGGCCTCACGGAGCTCGGTCAGCGGCACCGAGAACTGGTCCTGGATGTCGAGCAGCGCCTCGGGCCCGGTCCCGTCGGTGACCCCGATCCGGGCGTGCGGGAAGCCGCGGGCCGCACACATGTCGGTGAACCGGACCTCCTCGCTGCGCGGCACCGCGACGATCGCCCGGCCCGCGGACTCACTGAACAGCGCCACGAACGGGTCGAGGTCGTCGGGCAGCCACACCCGGGCGCCGATCCCACTGCGGCGGCCGCCGAGGAGGCACGACTCGACGAGCGCCTGGGCCAGTCCGCCGTCGGCGAGGTCGTGCGCGGCGTCGATCAGCCCGTCACGCGAGGCGTTGACCAGGATGTCGGCGAGCTCCTTCTCCGCGGCCAGGTCGACCGCGGGGGGCCGGCCCCCGAGATGCCCGTGCACGACGTGAGCCCACTCGGAGCCGGACAGCTCCTCGCGCGTGGCGCCGAGCAGGTAGATCTGCTGGCCCTCGGCGACGAACCCGGACGGCGTACGGCGGGTGACGTCGTCGATCACGCCGAGCACCGCCACGACCGGGGTGGGCAGGATCGGGGTGTCGCCGGTCTGGTTGTAGAGACTGACGTTGCCGCCGGTCACCGGGACGGCGAGGTCGCGGCAGCCGTCGGCCAGGCCGCGGGTGGCCTCGGCGAACTGCCACATCACGTCGGGGTCCTCGGGCGAGCCGAAGTTCAGGCAGTCGCTGACCGCGAGCGGGCGGGCACCGGTGGCCGCGACGTTGCGGTAGGCCTCGGCCAGGTTGAGCTGCGCACCGACGTACGGGTCGAGCTTGGCGAACCGCCCGTTGCCGTCGGTCGACACGGCGACGCCGAGGTTGGACTCCTCGTCGATGCGCACCATGCCGCTGTCCTCGGGCTGGGCGAGCACGGTGTTGCCCTGGACGTAGCGGTCGTACTGGTCGGTGATCCAGGAGTTGTCGCACAGGTTCGGGCTGGCGACCATCCGCAGCAGCGTCTCGCGCAGCTCCGCCGAGGTTCCGGGCCGCGGGAGCCGCTCGGCGGCGTCGGCCTGGAGGTCGTCCTGCCACGACGGCCGCGCGTAGGGCCGGTTGTAGACCGGTCCCTCGTCGGCCACCGTCTTCGGGGGTACGTCGACCACGGTCTCGCCGTGCCAGTCGACGACGAGCCGCCCGGTGTCGGTGACCTCGCCGATCACCGTGGCCTCGACGCCCCACTTCGCACAGATCTCCATGAACCGGTCGACCTTGCCCGGCTCGACGACTGCCTGCATGCGCTCCTGGGACTCGCTCATCAGGATCTCCTCCGGCGAGAGCGTGGAGTCGCGCAGCGGCACCCGGTCGAGGTGCACGTGCATGCCGCCGGTGCCGGCCGAGGCCATCTCCGAGGTCGAGCACGACAGGCCGGCGCCGCCGAGGTCCTGGATGCCGACGACGAGGTCCTCGGCGAACAGCTCGAGCGAGCACTCGATCAGGAGCTTCTCCATGAACGGGTCGCCGACCTGGACGCTGGGTCGCTTGGCGGGACCCCCCTTCCCGTCAGCACCGGCGTCGAAGGTCTCCGAGGCGAGCACCGAGACACCGCCGATCCCGTCGCCACCGGTGCGGGCGCCGTACAGGATCACCTTGTTGCCCACCCCGCTGGCCGCGGAGACCTGGAGCTCGTCGTGACGCATCACGCCGACGCACAGCGCGTTGACCAGCGGGTTGCCGAGGTAGGACTCGTCGAACACCGCCTCGCCGCCGATGTTGGGCAGGCCCAGGCAGTTGCCGTAGCCGCCGACGCCGGCGACGATCCCGGGCAGCACGCGATGGGTGTCGTCGGCGTCGAGCGGGCCGAAGCGCAGCGGGTCCATCACCGCGACCGGCCGCGCGCCCATGGCGAGGATGTCGCGGACGATGCCGCCGACGCCGGTCGCCGCGCCCTGGTAGGGCTCGACGTAGGACGGGTGGTTGTGGGACTCGACCTTGAACGTCACGGCGTAGCCGTCACCCACGTCGACCACGCCGGCGTTCTCGCCGATGCCGACCATCAGCTTCTCGCGCATCTCGTCGGTGACCTTCTCGCCGAACTGGCGCAGGTGCACCTTGCTCGACTTGTAGGAGCAGTGCTCGCTCCACATCACCGAGTACATCGCCAGCTCCGAGGAGCTGGGGCGGCGGCCGAGGATCTCGCGGATCCGGTCGTACTCGTCGGCCTTGAGACCGAGGTCGGCCCAGGGCTGCTCGCGGTCGGGATCCTTGGCTGCGACCTCGACGGTGTCGAGCCGGGATGCGTGCGTCGGCTGGGAGGGCTGCTCTGGACGCTGTTCAGTCACCGATGTTGACTTTCGGATCGGTCGATCAGGGGATGTGGCCGGTGCCCAATCTACCGCCCGTGACGCCGCGCTCCTGAGCCAGCCCGGTTTCCCGGAACAAGCTCTGTCGCGGTCTCGTCGCCCCGTGGCAAGGTAGGACGACCGCCCTCGCTCCCGGACTCACGACGGAGGTCACCGTGGACCGACGCACGCTCCTCAAGGCCGGTCTGGCCACCACCGCAGGCGGGCTGCTCGTGCCCGCCGCAGACGGGCTCGTCGAGGGATCCGAGGCAGCACCCCGGGTGCAGCGCACCCTGGCCAAGAACCTGGCGGTCCCGTGGGGGATCGCCTTCCTGCCCAACGGCGACGCTCTCGTCGGCGAGCGCGACACGGGCGCGGTGTTCCGGGTGTCCCGGCGCGGGGGCCGCCGGCGGGTGGGCACGATCCCGATCGGCGCCATGCACGCCGCCGGCGGCGAGGGCGGCGTGCTCGGGCTGGCGCTGTCGCCGCGGTTCCGTCGCGACCGCTGGGTGTACGCCTACGTCTCGACGTCGTCGGACAACCGGATCGTGCGGATGCGCTACCGCGACGGTCGGCTCGGTCCGCGCCGGGTCGTGCTCGCCGGGATCCCGATGGCCGGCCACCACAACGGCGGGCGGCTCGCCTTCCACGGCGGGCTGCTCTACGCCAGCACCGGCGACGCCGGCAACAGCTCGCTGTCGCAGGACCGCGGCTCGCTGGCCGGCAAGATCCTGCGGATGACCCCCGACGGCCGGGTGCCGCAGGGCAACCCGTTCGGCAACTACACCTGGTCATGGGGGCACCGCAACGTCGAGGGCATCGCCTGGGACTCCCGCGGGCGGCTGTGGGCCAGCGAGTTCGGCCAGGACACCTGGGACGAGCTCAACCGGATCGTCCGGGGCGGCAACTACGGCTGGCCGCGCAGCGAGGGCGGCGACGGCCGGGGCGGCAACCGCGACCCGTTCGCACGTTGGTCACCGGCGGACTGCTCACCGAGCGGGGTCGCGGTCGCCGGCGACTGGGCGTTCCTCGGCGCGCTGCGCGGGCAGGCGTTGTGGGCGGTGAAGGTCACCGGCCCGGGCCGCGGCCGCCGGCGCCGGTCCTTCCACGAGCGGTTCGGCCGGATCCGCACCGCGCAGAAGGCCCCCGACGGGTCGCTGTGGATCACCACCAGCAACCACGACGGGCGATCCGACAGCCCGCACCGCAACGACGACCGGGTGATCCGGCTGCGCCTGTGACCGTCCCGGCCTCCGGGCTGGCAGGATCGGCGAGGTGAGGCCGGTCATCGACGCACGTCGCGTGGTGGGACTCGACGTCGCCCGGGCCCTCGCGCTGGTCGGGATGATGGCCACGCACATCCTGCTCGCTCTCGACGGCGCGGAGCTGTCGCTCTCCCACCAGATCGCGAGCGGCCGCGCGTCGGCGCTGTTCGCGGTGCTCGCCGGCGTCAGCATCGCGCTGATGTCGGGGCGGACCACGCCGCAGCGCGGACGCGAGCGCACGGCCACCGCCGCGGGACTCGCGGTGCGCGCGCTGATCATCGCCGGGATCGGCCTGCTGCTCGCCGAGGCCGACTCCGGGATCGCGGTGATCCTCACCTACTACGGCGTGCTCTTCGTGCTGGCGATCCCGTTCCTGGGTCTGGGGGCTCGTGCCCTGGCGGTGCTCAGCGCGATGTGGCTCGTCGTCGCGCCGGTGGTGTCCCACCTGGTGCGACCGGAGCTGCCCGCTCCGTCGTACCGCAGCCCGTCGCTCGACAGCCTGACCGAGCCGTGGCAGCTGCTCACCGAGCTGACCTTCACCGGGTACTACCCCGCGGTGCCGTGGGTCGCCTACCTGCTCGCCGGGATGGCGGTGGGCCGGCTGTCACTCGCGTCGGGCCGTACGGCGGCCAGGCTGGCCGTGCTGGGCGTCGGGGCAGCGGCGGTGTCGTGGCTGGTCTCGGAGGCGCTCGTCTCGGTGCCCGGGGTCCGCCGCACCCTCGGCGAGACCTTCGTCGGCCCGGTCACGGGCAACAGCCTGTCGCTGACCCTGGACCGCGGGCTCTACGGCACCACGCCGACCGGCAGCTGGTGGTGGCTGGCCGTACACGCGCCGCACTCCGCGACGCCGTTCGACCTGGCGCACACCATCGGCACCTCGCTGCTGGTGATCGGCTTCTGCCTCGCGGTCGGCCGGCTGGCGCCGCGGACGCTTGCGGTGCTGTTCGGCGCCGGCGCGATGACGCTGACGCTGTACTCCGCGCACGTGGTCTCGCGCCACCCCGGCTGGTGGGACGGCGACGACAGGGGGACGTTCCTCGCCCAGGTCGGGCTGGTGCTGCTCGTGGGCGCGGCGTTCCGCGCGGCCGGCAGCCGGGGGCCGCTGGAGACCGTCGTGGCCGCGGCGCAGAACGGGGTCAGGCGCGCAGTAGCTGCGAGACCGCGGAGGTGAAGAACGCGAGCCCGTCGGTGCCCGGGCCGCACAGGTCCTCGACCGCGTGCTCGGGGTGCGGCATGAGGCCGACGACGTTGCCCGCCTCGTTGGCGATCCCGGCGATGTCGCGCAGCGAGCCGTTGGGGTTCTTGCCCAGGTAACGCGCCACGACGCGACCCTCGCCCTCGAGCCGGTCGAGCGTGTCCTCGTCGGCGACGTACTTGCCCTCGCCGTTCTTGAGCACGACGGTGATCTCCGCGCCCTCGTCGTAGTCCGAGGTCCACGGGGTGCGGGTGTTCTCGATCCGGATCCGCTGGTCGAGGCAGACGAACTTCCGCGCGTCGTTGCGCAGCAGCGCGCCGGGCAGCAGGTGGGACTCGCAGAGGATCTGGAAGCCGTTGCAGATGCCCAGCACGGGCATCCCCTTGCCGGCTGCCTCGATCACCTCGGTCATGATCGGGGAGAACCGGGAGATCGCGCCGCAGCGCAGGTAGTCGCCGTAGGAGAACCCACCGGGCAGGACCACCGCGTCGACCCCGCGCAGGTCGTGCTCGTCATGCCAGAGCTTGACCGCCTCGCCGCCGGCGAAGCCGACCGCGCGCTGCGCGTCGACGTCGTCGAGCGAGCCGGGGAAGGTGACGACGCCGATCTTCACTGCTGCTCCTCGACGTGCACCGCGTAGTCCTCGATCACCGGGTTGGACAGCAGCTTCTCGGCGATGTCGTGGATCTGCGCCAGCCGCTCGTCGGTGAGCTCGTCGACCTCGAGCTCGAACCGCTTGCCCTGCCGAACGTCGCTGACCCCGGTGACCCCGAGCCGCGGGAGAGCGCCGTGCACGGCCTTGCCCTGCGGGTCGAGGATCTCGGGCTTGAGCATGACGTCGACGACGACTCGTGCCACTGGGGTGCTCCTAGGAGGAGAAGAGAGAACCGGCGGGCCTCAGTCTAGTCGGGGGTTCGCAGGCTTCCCGACGCGGTCCGGGCCGGGCCCGCGCTGACTTGCAACGTTCTGCACCATTCCAGAGCAGGAAGTGGTGCGTTTCGTTGCAAGTGCGAGCCGCCCCCACGCGCCGCACCCGTCGACCACCTCCGGCGGGGAGCGGTACGGCGGTCACGCGACCGCCGTACCACCGTGCCGGAGCCAGCTAGGACAGCTCGCGCTTGAGGATCTTGCCCGTCGAGGTCATCGGGAGGGACGGCGCGAACTCGATGTGGCGGGGGTACTTGTAGTTGGCCATCTGCTCCTTGCACCAGTCGCGGAGCTCGTCCTCGGTGATCGTGGCGCCCTCGTTGAGGATCACGAACGCCTTGATCTCCTCGCCGTGGCTCTCGTCCGGGACCCCGACGACCGCGGCGAGCGAGACCGCCTCGTGGGTCATCAGGACCTCCTCGATCTCGCGGGGGTACACGTTGTAGCCGCCCCGGATGATCATGTCCTTGGCCCGGTCGACGATGTAGTAGAAGCCGTCCTCGTCGCGGCGGGCGAGGTCGCCGGTCTTGAACCAGCCGTTGTTCATCACCTCGGCGGTGGCCTCGGCGCGCTTGTAGTAGCCCTTCATGATGTTGTGCCCGCGGATCGCGATCTCGCCGACCTGGTCGGCTCCCTCGACGGTGTTCCACTCGGCATCGACGAGCTTGACCTCCACGCCCCAGATCGGGACACCGATCGAGCCGGGCCGCGGGTCGCGCTCGGGGTCGGAGAAGGTGGCGACCGGCGAGGTCTCCGAGAGGCCGTAGCCCTCGAGGATCTGCACGCCGAACTTCTCCTTGACCTGGTTGAGGATCTCCACCGGCAGGGCGGAGCCGCCGGACACGGCGAGCCGGAGGTTGTCGGCGATCTTCTTCACGTCGACCGACTCGTCGAGCGCGCCGAGCAGGCCCCACCACATGGTGGGCACGCCCGCGAAGACGGTGATGTTCTCCCTCTGCATCAGGCCGATCGCCTGCTGGGCGTCGAAGCGCGGCAGCAGCACCAGGGTCGCGCCGACGGAGAAGCCGGCGTTCATGTTCACGGTCTGCCCGAAGGAGTGGAACAACGGCAGCGTGAGCAGGTGGACGTCGTGGTCCTCGGGGCGGGTGCCGAAGAGCCGGTTGCTGGTCAGCGCGTTGAGCACCATGTTGGAGTGCGAGAGCTCAGCGCCCTTGGGCTGGCCGGTGGTGCCGGAGGTGTAGAGGATCACCGCGGTGTCGGTCGCCTCGGTGACGACGGAGTCGAACGTGCCGGGCTGCTGGCCGGCGACCTGCATCAGGCTCTCGGTGCCCTCGATCGGCGAGTCGCCCATCAGGTCCGCGGTGATCATGAAGAAGCTCTCGCAGCGCTCGGCCTGCTGGTAGCCGTCGTGGCCCATCTGCCCCATCGGCAGGTCGGGGGTGCCCTCGAAGCAGAAGTACGCCTTCGCGTCGGAGTCCTCGAGGTGGTAGGCGATCTCGCGGGCCTTCAGGAGCACGTTGAGCGGGACGACCACGGCACCGGCCTTGAGGATGCCGTAGTAGACGACCGGGAAGTGCGGGAGGTTCGGGCAGGAGATCGCGACCTTGTCGCCGGGCTTGATGCCGCGCGAGACGAGCAGGTTCGCGACCTGGTTGGCCAGCGTGTTGACCGTCTCGTAGTTCAGGCGCAGGTCCCCGAGCACCAGCGCGTCACGGGTGGGGTACTTGCGTGCACTGTCCTCGAGGAAGACGGAGAGGTTGAGCACGGGGTGGACTCCTTCGGTGTGGGACGAGCTGACGTCGGCGGTCCGGCGTCAGGTGCTGGACGGGCTGGTGAACTGCTGGCCGGTGAGGCGTTCGTAGGCCTCGATGTACCTGGAGCGGGTGCGCTCGACCACCTCGGCCGGCAACGCCGGCGGCTTCTCGCCGGAGTCCCGGTCCCAGCCGCTCTCGGGCGAGGTGAGCCAGTTGCGCACGATCTGCTTGTCGTACGACGGCTGGGTGCGGCCCGGCGTCCACTCGTCGGCGGGCCAGAACCGTGACGAGTCGGGGGTGAGCACCTCGTCGGCGAGCACCGCGGTGCCGTCGGGCCGAGCTCCGAACTCGAGCTTGGTGTCGGCGAGGATGATCCCGCGCTCCCGGGCGATCGTCTCGGCGCGCGCGTAGACGGCCAGGGTCAGGTCGCGCAGCTCGGCCGCGCGCTCCTCGCCGATGACACCGGCCACGGCGTCGTACGACACGTTCTCGTCGTGGTCCCCGAGCGCCGCCTTGGTGGCCGGGGTGAAGATCGCCTCGGGCAGCCGGCTGCCGTCGACCAGCCCGTCGGGCAGCGCGATGCCGCACACCTCCCCGGTGGCGCGGTAGTCCGCAAGCCCCGAGCCGGTGAGGTAGCCCCGCGCCACGCACTCGACGGGGAACATCGCGAGCTCCTCGCACACGACCGCCCTGCCCCGGACGGATTCGGGTACGTCGGTCGACACGATGTGGTTGGGCACGAGGTCGGCGAGCTGCTCGAACCACCACAGCGACATCTGCGTGAGGATCGCGCCCTTGTCGGGGATCGGGGTGTCGAGCACGAAGTCGTAGGCGGAGATCCGGTCGCTGGCGACCATCAGCAGCCGACCGTCCTCCAGGCGGTACAGGTCGCGCACCTTGCCGGAGTGGAGGTGGGTCGCACCGGGGATCTGCGGTGCCTCCGGGATGCCGAGGTCGGACGCGCTGGGGCCGCTCATGGCCTGATCCTACTGACGGGTCTGCGGCCCCGGCCGGGGCATGGCAACCTGGGCGCATGCCCGAGTCAGCCGAAGAGGTCTACGCCCGCGTCGTCGCCGCCGTCGGTGAGGACGGCCGTCTGCCCATGCCCCCGGTGCACGAGTGGGAGATCTTCCCGTGGGAGGGCGACATGCAGGTCAAGGTCGTCCGTCCGCCTGTGGAGGCCGAGGAGCCGCGCTGGGGCGAGGGCGACAAGCCGTGCTCGTGCCAGAACGGCGAGCACGAGAACGCGATCTGGCAGAACGAGCGCTGGGTGGTCACCGCGCCCGACAAGCCCGGCGGGCTGCCGCTGATGCTGTTCCTGCAGCCCCGCGAGCACCTGGACTTCTCCGACATGGACGACGACCTCGCCGCGGAGTTCGGCCGGGTCACGAACTGGCTGCACCGGATCATGGCGGGGCTGCCGAACATCGGGCGGGTGCACGTGTGCAAGTGGGGCGACGGTGGTTCGCACATGCACGTGTGGTTCATCGCGCGCACCGCTCGGATGCCCGGCATCCTCGGCTCGATGGCGGTGGAGTGGAACGAGATCCTGCCCCCGGTGCCGGAGGACGTCTGGCGCAGCGACGTGCACGAGGTGGCCCGGAAGCTGGCCACGCACGACGGCAGGGCGCTGGTCTGACCGGCGCCCGCGCAGGCTAGAGGATCGCGCCCGGCGAGTAGGCGGCCGCCCGCGGGTGCCGTCCGGTGACCTCCGCCACCCGGCGTACGACGGCCTGCACCTGCGTGACCGCAGCACCGGTGAACGTGATCGGCTCGGCCACCAGCGACTCGAGCTGCTCCTTGCTCAGGCCGAGCCGCTCGTCGGCGGCGAGCCGCGCGAACACGTCGTTCTCGGTGCGCCCCTGCCGCATCTCCAGTGCGACCCCGACGGCTGCCTCCTTGATCGCCTCGTGTGCGGTCTCGCGGCCGACGCCGTTGCGCACCGCGGCCATCAGCACCTTGGTGGTGGCCAGGAACGGCAGGTAGCGGTCGAGCTCGCGCTGGATGACGGCCGGGAAGGCACCGAACTCGTCGAGCACGGTGAGGAAGGTCTGGAACAGCCCGTCGGCGGCGAAGAACGCGTCGGGCAGCGCGACCCGGCGTACGACGGAGCAGGACACGTCGCCCTCGTTCCACTGGTCCCCGGCGAGCTCGCCGACCATGGAGAGGTAGCCGCGGAGCACGACCGCGAGCCCGTTCACCCGCTCGCACGAGCGCGTGTTCATCTTGTGCGGCATCGCCGAGGAGCCGACCTGGCCCTCCTTGAACCCCTCGGTGACCAGCTCGATGCCGGCCATGAGCCGGATCGTCGTGGCGAGGTTCGACGGCCCGGCGACGACCTGGACGAGCGCGGACACGACGTCGAAGTCCAGCGAGCGCGGGTAGACCTGCCCGACGCTGGTGAGCACGTTGTCGAAGCCGAGGTGCGCGGCGACCCGCTCCTCGAGGGTGGCCAGCAGCGCGTCGTCACCGCCGAGCAGGTCGAGCATGTCCTGGGCGGTGCCGACCGGGCCCTTGATCCCGCGAAGCGGGTAGCGGGCGATCAGCTCCTCGAGCCGGTCCAGCGCGACCAGCATCTCGTCGGCCACGGTCGCGAACCGCTTGCCCAGGGTGGTCGCCTGCGCGGCGACGTTGTGGGAGCGCCCCGCCATCACGAGGGTCTCGTGCTCGGAGGCCAGCCGGGCCAGCCGTGCCAGCGCCGCGACGACCCGGTCGCGGACCAGCTCGAGCGAGGCCTTGATCTGGAGCTGCTCGACGTTCTCGGTCAGGTCACGCGAGGTCATCCCCTTGTGGATGTGCTCGTGACCGGCGAGCGCGCAGAACTCCTCGATCCGCGCCTTCACGTCGTGGCGGGTGACCCGCTCGCGCGCCGCGATCGAGTCGAGGTCGACCCGGTCGACCACGGCCTCGTAGGCCTCGATCACTCCTTCGGGCACCTCGATCCCGAGGTCCTTCTGGGCCTTCAGCACGGCGATCCACAGCTGCCGCTCGAGGACGATCTTGTGCTCGGGGGACCACAGCTGCGCGAGGTCGGCTCCGGCGTACCTGGTGGCGAGGACGTTGGGGATGCTCACGCCGTCGATTCTCGCATCGAGCCGCGGGGCGCGCGCCGGGGGCGCCCCTGTCGGACCTCCAGACCTGGGCCGGGTCAGCCGGGCGTCTGGTGCGACTCGTGCCGGGTGCCCTCGGGGTCGTCGGTGCGCTCGTCGGACTCCTCGAGGATCGCCCGGGCCTGTTCCTCGGGAGCGTCGCTGCCGGCGGCCTGCTCCTCGGGCAGCAGCTCGGCCCGTCGCTCGACCCGCTCTTCGTCCGCTGACTCGCTCATGACCTCATTGTTACCCCCTCCGACCAGGGTCACTCCCGCGGCGGTCCCGGGCGGCAGCACCCCTGACCGACACGCGCCCGGAGAGCAGCCTGCTCACAAACTGCCTCGCCAGGGGCTGCGTCGGGGCAGATACTCGACGACATGGCAGGCACGACGCCACGCGCGGTGATCCTCGTCGAGGGTCCCAGCGACCGTGCCGCCGTGGAGACACTGGCCCGGCGGATCGGCCGGGACCTCGACGCCGAGGGGGTCGCGGTCGTTCCGATGGGCGGTGCGACGAGCGTGCGACGCTTCCTCGGCACCTTCGGCCCCGACGGGCTCGACGTGACGGTGGCCGGTCTGTGCGACGCGGCCGAGGCGGCGTACCTCGCGGGCGCTCTCGAGCGGACCGGCTACCGCGCCACGGTGACCGTGGCCGACCTTCCGGCGCTGGGCTTCCAGGTCTGCCGGGCCGACCTGGAGGACGAGCTGATCCGTGCCGCCGGTCTCGCCACGGCGGAGGCGGTGCTGGACGGCGAGGGCGAGCTCGCTTCCTTCCGCCGCATGCAGCGCCAGCCCGCTCAGCGCGGCCGGCGGGCCGAGGACCAGCTGCGGCGCTTCATCGCCTGCGGCTCCGGTCGCAAGCCGCGGTACGCCCGCCTGCTCGCCGAGGCGCTCGAGCTGTCGCAGACACCTCCGCCGCTGGCGGCCGTGCTCGCTGCCGTCTGAGGCTCGATCCCCGGAGGGCCACTTCGACGTGCACTCGCCGCGCGCGGCCGCGGCGTCACGGCGCGGGCGACGCGGCTGACCTCGGCAAGTGCACGTCCGTTCGGCCCCGCCGCCCGGCTCGCTCAGATGCCGGCGGCGATGTCGGTGCGGTGGTGGCTGCCGTCGATCCGGATCTTCCCGACCGCCTCGTAGGCGCGAGCACGGGCGTCGGCCACGCTCGATCCGACCGCGGTCACCGCGAGCACCCGCCCGCCGGCGGTCACCAGCGTGCCGTCCTCACCTCGCGCGGTGCCGGCGTGGATCACGTCGACCCCCTCCACCCGCTCGGCGTCCATCAGGCCGTGGATCACGTCCCCGGTGCGCGGCGTCGCCGGGTAGTCCTTGGAGGCCACGACCACGGCGACCGCGGCGCCGGTCTTCCAGCGCGGAGCGGCGACCTCGTCGAGCCGCCCCTGCGCCGCGGCGCGGAGGAGCACCCCGAGCGGCGAGTCCAGCAGCGCCATCAGCGGCTGGGTCTCCGGGTCCCCGAACCGGGCGTTGAACTCGATCACCCGCACGCCCCGCCCGGTCAGCGCCAGGCCGGCGTAGAGCAGCCCGCTGAACGGTGTGCCGCGTCGGGCCATCTCGTCGACCGTGGGCTGCAGCACCCGCTCGGTGACCTCGGCGACCAGGCCGTCCGGTGCCCACGGCAGCGGCGTGTAGGCGCCCATCCCGCCGGTGTTGGGGCCGGTGTCCCCGTCGCCGGCGCGCTTGAAGTCCTGCGCCGGCTGGAGGGGTACGACGGTCCGCCCGTCCGTGATCGCGAACAGCGACACCTCGGGGCCGTCGAGGAACTCCTCGACGACGACCCGCTCGCAGGCAGCGGCATGGGCCAGCGCCTCGTCGCGGGAGTCGGTGACCACCACGCCCTTGCCGGCGGCGAGGCCGTCGTCCTTGACCACGTAGGGGGCGCCGAACGCGTCCAACGCCGCCTCGACCTCGGCCGGTGTGGTGCACACGTGCGCCATCGCGGTCGGCACCTCGGCGGCTGCCATGACCTCCTTGGCGAACGCCTTGGAGCCCTCGAGCCGCGCCGCTTCCGCGGTCGGCCCGAAGCAGTCGATGCCCCGCTCCCGCACCGCGTCGGCGACGCCCGCGACGAGCGGCGCCTCCGGACCGACCACCACGAGGTCGATGCCGAGCCGCTCGGCGAGGTCGGCGACCGCCGTACCGTCGGTGGGCTTGACCTCGTGCAGCTCCGCCACCGCCGCGATCCCGGGGTTGCCGGGGGCGGCGTGCACCTCGGTCACGTCCGGGTCGCGCGACAGCGCGAGCGCGAGTGCGTGCTCGCGGCCGCCGGAGCCGATCACCAGGACCTTCATGCGGCGGCTCCTCAGCTCTCGCGCAGGATGATGGTCTGCTCGCGGCCGGGACCGACCCCGATCGCCCAGAACGGCGCGCCGGACATCTCCTCGAGCGCCTTGACGTAGACCTGGGCGTTCTTGGGCAGCTCCTCGAAGGTGCGGCAGTGCGAGATGTCCTCGTTCCAGCCCTCGAAGAACTCGTAGATCGGCTTGGCGTGGAAGAACTCCGACTGGGTCATCGGCATCTCGTCGTGGCGCACGCCGTCGATCTCGTAGCCGACGCAGACCGGGATCCGCTCCCAGGCGCCGAGGATGTCGAGCTTGGTCAGGACGAACTCGGTGAGCCCGTTGACGCGGGCGGCGTAGCGGGCGATGACGGCGTCGTACCAGCCGCAGCGGCGGTTGCGCCCGGTGGTCACGCCGAACTCGCCGCCGATCTGGCGCAGCCGCTCGCCGTCCTCGTCGAGCAGCTCGGTCGGGAACGGCCCGGAGCCGACCCGCGTGGTGTACGCCTTGATCACGCCGATCACCCGGTCGATGCGGGTGGGGCCGATGCCGGCGCCCGAGCACACCCCGCCGGAGCCGGCGTTGCTGGAGGTGACGAACGGGTAGGTGCCGTGGTCGACGTCGAGCAGGGTGCCCTGCGCGCCCTCGAACAGCACCGTCTTGCCACCGTCGAGCGCGTCGTTGATGACCCGGGAGGTGTCGGCGACCATCGGCTTGAGCCGCTCGGCGTACGCGGCGATCTCCTCGAGGATCTGCTCGGCCTCGATCGCCCGCCGGTTGTAGACCTTCACGAGCAGGTGGTTCTTCTGCTCCAGGGAGGCCTCGATCTTCTGCCGCAGGATCTTCTCGTCGAAGACGTCGGCGGCCCGGATGCCCATCCGGTTGATCTTGTCGGCGTAGGCCGGACCGATGCCGCGGCCCGTCGTACCGATCTGGTTCTTGCCCAGGAAGCGCTCGGTGACCTTGTCCAAGGTGGTGTGGTACGACGTGATCAGGTGCGCGTTGCTCGACACCACCAGCCGCGAGGTGTCCACACCGCGGGCGTTGAGCGCGTCGATCTCGTCGAGGAGCACCGCGACGTCGACGACCACGCCGTTGCCGAGCACCGGGGTGACCCCGGGGGTGAGGATGCCGGACGGGAGCAGGTGGAGCGCGAACTTCTCGCCGTCGATGACGATGGTGTGCCCGGCGTTGTTTCCGCCTTGATAGCGGACGCAATAATCGATGGACGAGCCGAGCTGGTCGGTCGCCTTGCCTTTCCCCTCGTCGCCCCACTGGGCTCCGACTAGGACAATCGCGGGCATGGAGTTACCCCTCTCGGCGGCCTCTGGCGGGACGGTCCGGACCGTGGCTGCGGATGACCTCGGGCCCTTGCGCCGGAGGCTTCGCGGCCTGGCAACGAAGAAGCCCCGGCTGTGCAACAGCACCGGGGCTCTTGCGGCCAAACGATAACAGAGCGTCCGAGGGCCGATGTAGTGTCCACGTGGTGGACCCCCTCCTGCTGATCACCAACGCCGACGCCGGCACGACCGACGCCGAGAGCATCGAGAAGGCGCTCACCGTCCTCCGTGGCGCGGGGGACGTCGAGGTCTGCGCCACCTCCAACCCCGGCGAGCTCGACGGGGTCCTGCACCGGCGCGGCAGCCGGCGCGTGGTCGTCGTCGGCGGTGACGGCAGCCTGCACGCGGTGATCGCGGCGCTGCACCGTCGGCAGGAGCTCGCCGACACCGTGGTCGGCCTGATCCCGCTCGGGACCGGCAACGACTTCGCCCGCGGCTCGGGGATCCCGCTCGACCCCGAGGAGGCCGCGCGGCTCGTGGTCAAGGGCGACGTACGCCCGGTGGACCTCATCGTCGACTGCGCCGGCAGTATCGTGGTCAACAACGTGCACCTCGGCGCGGGCGCGCAGGCCAGCCGCAAGGCCCACAAGTGGAAGCAGCGGCTGGGTCGCGTCGGCTACCCGATCGGGGCGCTGCTCGCCGCGGTCAACCCGCCCTTCGTCCGGCTGCGGATCGAGGTCGACGGCGAGGAGGTCGCCGACGTCGCCCACCCGGTCCTGATGGTCGCCGTCGGCAACGGCCCCACGGTCGGCGGCGGTGCGGAGATCGCGCCGGAGGCCAACCCGGAGGACGGGAAGATGGACGTGATGATCTCCTTCGCGATCGGCCCGCTCGCCCGGATCGGCTACGCGTTGCGCTTCCGCAAGGGTGAGCACCACGAGCGCGGTGACGTGAAGTACCTCCGCGGCTCCACCGTCTCGGTGACCGGCCAGGACTTCTACTGCAGCGCCGACGGCGAGGTCTACGGCCCGGAACAGCACCGCACCTGGCACGTCGAGCGCGGGGCCTACCGGATGGTGCTGCCCGGCTGACATGGCGGCCTGACTGTCGCAGGTCAGACCCACCCGCGACGTACGGCCTCCACCCCGGCCTGGAACCGAGACTCCACGCCGAGCTCGGCCATCAGCTCTGCGACCCTGCGGCGCACGGTGCGCAGGCTGATCCCGAGCGCGCGCGCGATCTGCTCGTCGCGCGCTCCCCGAGTCAGCTGCTGCAGCAGCAGCTGCCGGTCCCCGGTGTGGTCGGAGACCGAGCCGCCGAGCCCCGGAACGCTCATCGCGTGCTCCCAGTGGCTCTCGAAGAGGTCGGCGAGCGCGGCCACGAGCGACTGCTCGCGGATCACGAGCCGCCGGCCGGTGTCCCCGCCCCAGCGGTCCGGGACCAGCGCCGCCTCCCTGCCGAGCACGACCATCCGGCTGGGCACGACGGCCACGACGCGGATCAGCTCGCCGGCCCCGGCGCGAGTGCGGAGCACGTCCGGTGCCTCTTCGAGCACGCGCGCGGGGTAGAGGGCCCGGGAGGTCCGTCCGGCCTCGACCAGGTCCCGCACCAACGCGTCGCCCTCACGACCGACGGGCAGCCGCCATTGGTCGGGACGGAACCAGAGCACGTCACCGGCCGACTCGGTCACGAGCTCACGGAGCAGTCCGGCCACGTCGTCCCGCAGGACCGCCTGCACGCCGACGTGGGAGGCAGCGGCGCCGTCGGCACCCAGCGAGGTCAGGTGCTCGGCGGCCAGGCTCGGCACCAGGTTGCGCAGCGCGTCGACCTGCTCGGCGTCCCGGGCCAGCCGGCGGGTCTGCTGCTCGAGCACTCGCCCGAGCGCCTCGACGGGGGGTTCGGCGGTGACCGTGTCGGCGCTCAGCCGGACCAGGCCGGCGTCGGCGAGCCTGGTCACGACCTCGTCGAGCTCGGCCAGGGAGAGCCCGGTGATCTCGGTGAGCCGCTGCCGGCTCGCGCCGGAGGAGCGCAGGATGCGCCGGTACAGCAGCTCCTCACCCGGGCGCAGGCCGGCCATCGTCAGCGGCGAGACGGGCTGCGATTTCTGCGGCACGGTTGCAGGATAGTGCCAGTGGCATGAAGCGGTCACGCGAAAGTGCGTTCGGGCTGCGATGCTCTCCTTCAGAGACGGCCGAGGCTTCGGGGGACGAGAGCCTCGGCCCCTCTCTCCCAAGTCGGAGCGCCGGAATCGCAGCAGGGGACGATTCCGGCGCTCCGCCCATGTCTCCCCTCCCCGTGTAACGCGGGGTTATGGACGCTTCACACGCGGCAGGACGCTGGCACTGCGTCCAGAACACTGAGGGAGTACGGCGGCCAAGGAGCCCCGCTGAGAGTCGCCACGGCCTAACACCACATCGCCTCGCCGAAACGCCGGACGGTGTCGTCCACCTCCGACCGCAGTCGACGTAGCGTCGCCCTGCGTTGGGGCTCGAAGAGCTCGCGCCAGGTCACCCGGGACACTCCGTAGCCGCCGTCGACGCGACGCAGCCAGTCCTCGCGCTGTTTCTCCCGCCACACCACCTGCTCCGGAGGCTCGTCGGCGACGCCACCGCTCTCCCGGCCGAGGTACTTCACCTTGCCGTCGAACTCGAAGAGGTGCCGACCGAGTCGCAGATCCGTTCGGGCCCGACGTCCCTCCGCGACCACCTCGAACTGGGTCTCGGGTGTCTCGCGTCAAGTAAGTGGCAGAGATTCGTGTCCTGGAAAGTTGGGGACGGCCGGGTGCGCTGC